>NZ_JAMYPH010000038.1:0-26578 GCF_040320265.1 Mesorhizobium sp. M0751 | reverse complement strand
CCAAACTGTTCGCGATGTCCTCGCACACCTGTTCGCGATGTCCCCGGTCCAAACACCCCCAAGTGGGGGAGATGTCCGGCAGGACAGAGGGGGGCGCGAAGGAACTCATACTACGCAAGAGTTCCCCACACCCTCACACCTTGACCAACTGCTCGACGCGGTCCTTCTGGCCGAAGATGCGCAGATAGCGCTCGATCTCTTTCTCGTCGCCTGTCGACTTGGCCGGATTGTCGGAAAGCTTGACCGCCGGCCTGCCGTTGGCTTCGGTGACCTTGCAGACCAGCGAGATGGCGTCTAGCCGGTTGGTCTCGGTCGGCGCGCAGCCCTCGAAATCGTTGGTCAGGTTGGTGCCCCAGCCGAAGGACATGCGCACCTTGCCGCGGAAGTGGCGGTAGGTTTCCTCGATGGTCTCGACCTCAAGCCCGTCGGAAAAGATGAGCAGCTTCTGCTTGGGGTCCTTGCCCTTTTCGCGCCACCAGGAAATGATCTTCTCGCCGCCCTCGATCGGCGGCGCGCTGTCGGGGCGGAAGCCGGTCCAGTCGGCGACCCAGTCCGGCGCATCGCGCAGGAAAGCCGCGGTGCCGAAGGTGTCCGGCAGTACGATCAGCAAATTGCCGCCGTAGTAGCGCTGCCAGTCCTGCAGCACGTTGTAGGGCGACTGTTTCAATTCCTTTTCCGAATTAGTGAGCGCGGCGAACACCATCGGCAGTTCATGCGCGTTGGTGCCGAGCGCCTCGAGATCGTTGTCCATGGCGAGCAGCACATTGGAAGTGCCGGTGAAGGCCTCGCCGATGCCTTCCTTCAACGCTTCGACGCACCAGCGCTGCCACAGGAACGAATGACGGCGGCGGGTGCCGAAATCCGAGATGCGGATGCCGGGCAGCGCCTTCAGCCGCTCGGTCTTGGCCCACATCTTGGCCTTGGCGCGGGCATAGAGCACGTCGAGCGCGAACGGCCCGAACGCCCGCATGGCCGCGCGAGATCGAAGTTCATTGATAATTGCCAGCGCCGGGATCTCCCACAGCGTCGTGTACATCCACGGACCGCTGAAGGCGAGTTCGTATTGGCCGTCGCGCTTGGAAAGCTCGTATTCGGGCAGCCGGAAATTTTCCAGCCAGGCGAGGAATTCCGGTTCGAATATCTGCTTGCGGCCATAGAAGGTGTTGCCGCCGAGCCAGATCATCTCTTTCTTCGAGAAACGCAAGGTACGGGCATGGTCGAGCTGCTCGCGCAGCTCCGTCTCATCGATCTCCTCGGCAAGGCGGACCGAGGTGGTGCGGTTGATCAGCGAGAAGGTGGCGTCGACCTTGGGATACATGCCCCAGATCATCTGCAGCATCAGAAGCTTGTAGAAATCGGTGTCGAGCAAGCTGCGGACGATCGGGTCGAGCTTCCAGGTGTGGTTGTAGACGCGCCGCGCTATATCGGTCTTTGCCATCTCTCAATACCGCCTTCGCTGCTCGCTCTAGCTTTTGCCTAGCGCAATTCCGGACGGAAAACCGCTGCGCACTTTTCCTGGAATGCTCCAAATGCCTCTTAGCATCGAATTTTTGAAAGCGCCTCCCGCTTTGCGGACTGGCCCGACAAAAAGAAGCCCCTGCGGCAAGCGGCGCCCACCGCAGTATCGACCTCAGGATGCGGTCTTGGCGCCGACCACCTTGAGCGCCGGACGCTTGCGACGAGTGCCGATGCGGCCCGCCACCGGCGCATCGGCGCGGCGGTCGGCCTGCTCTTTCTCGGCAAACAGCCAGTCGATGAACAATTGCACGATCGGCGCCGACCTCATCTCATTGCGGCAGACGACGTAGAAATCGTCGACCGCCGGCACGGAAAGGCTGAACGGCGCGACAAGCAGGCCCCTGGCGAGCAGTCCGCTTGCCGTCACTGTATCGCCGAGCGCCACGCCATGGCCGTGGACAGCGGCCTCGGTCGCCATGCGCGCGTCGCCAAGGTGGTGACGGCGGCCGCGCTCCAGGTCCAGCGCGTCGGCGGCGGCCAGCCAGGTGTGCCATTCGCGGCCGTCGTCGCCATGCAGGAAGACGTGATCGGCGAGGTCGCGGACGGTGCGGATCGGGCGGTTGTTGATCAGCGTCGGGCTGACCACCGGGAAAAGTTCGAGACCCGACCATTTGCGCATCCAGCAATCGGTCCAGCTGCCGTCACCATAGTGCACGCAGACATCGATATGCGGTGCGCGGACGTCCTTGGCATCATTGGATGGGATCAGTGTCAGCCGGATATCCGGATATTGTGAAGTGAAGCTGCCCAGCCGCGGGATCATCCACAGCAACAGCAGCGCCGGCACGCAGGATACCGACAGCGCGCCGGTGCTGGCCGGCCTCGTCATGCGCTGGGTGGCGGCGGCAATGCCATCGAAGGCGGTCGACACCGCCGGCAGCAATTCGGCGCCGTGCGGCGTCAGCTTCACCCGCTGGCCGGCACGCTCGAACAGCTTGACGCCCAATGATTGCTCGAGGGCCTTGATCTGATGACTGATGGCGCCGTGGGTGACGTTGAGCTCAGCCGCCGCCTTGGTCAGTGAGGCATGGCGCGCCGTCGCCTCGAAGGCGCGCAGCGGGTTGAGCGGTGGCAATCGCTTGGCCATTGGAACCTGAACTCTGTGAGATTTTCTCACAACAAACACCCTAACAATATCAATTGATTTTTCAATGCAGCTACAGGACACTTTGCCCAGGCATTTGCATCAAGACGTGAAAGCTGCAGGCAGCCGACGGCTGCGGCTATCGAGGCCGCCGTCCGCGCGCCTCACCAGCCATGGAGGACCGACATGGGTTACGACCGCGGCAAGCTCGAAGCGTTGCGCCGCAAATACGGCGAGAGCCATGGCGGCGAAATGTTCGACCCGAAATTCCAGCGTGTCGCCGACAAGATCTTCTCCAAGAGCGGCACGCGGCTGGCGCCTTATTCCGGCATCCCGACCTTCCTCGCGGCGCCCTATCGTGAAATCGCCGCCGACAATCCGGATTTCGGCGATCTTCAGGTGGCGATGATCGGTGTGCCGATGGATCTGGGCGTCACCAACCGGCCGGGCGCCCGCTTCGGGCCGAGGGCGCTGCGCGCCATCGAGCGCATCGGCCCCTACAACCATGTGCTGGAATGCGCGCCAACGCATGAGCTGAAGGTCGCAGACATCGGCGACGTGCCGTTCCAGAGCCGCTACCGGCTGGAGACCAGCCATGACGACATCGAACGCCGCACCAACCAGATCGTCGACGCCGGCGTCCTGCCCTTGTCCGTCGGCGGCGACCATTCGATCAGCCACCCGATCCTGAAGGCTGTCGGCAGACAAGCGCCGGTGGGCATGATCCATATCGACGCGCACTGCGATACCAGCGGCCTGTTCGACATGACCAAGTTCCACCATGGCGGGCCGTTCCGCAACGCGGTGCTGGACGGCGTGCTCGACCCGAGCCGCACCATCCAGATCGGCATTCGCGGCTCGGCCGAGTACCTTTGGGAGTTCACCTATGAGTCCGGTATGACCGTGGTGCATGCCGAAGAGGTGACCGGCCTCGGCATTCCCGCCATCATCGAGAAGGCGCGCAGGATAGTCGGCGACGGCCCGACCTATGTCTCCTTCGATATAGACAGCGTCGATCCGGCCTTCGCGCCGGGCACCGGCACACCGGAAGTCGGCGGGCTGACGACGCGCGAAGTGCTCGAGCTGCTGCGCGGCCTGAAAGGCCTCAACATCGTCGGCGGCGACGTCGTCGAGGTGGCACCGCAGTACGACGCAACCACCAACACGGCGCACGCCGGCGCGCAGGTGCTGTTCGAGATCCTCAGCCTGATGGTCTTCAGCCCGGCAATCACTAAGGCGGGCTGACGCGTTCGACCATGATCCCGAAAAGTCGGAACCGGTTTTCGCCATCATGGTCCACTAGAGAATCCAAAGGCGACCGCCGCGCTGGAGCCGGCGGTTGCACTCAAACAAACAAGCTTCCAGCAGGGGAAATGACAATGACACTTCACATGAAACTCAAATCATCTATCGCCGCCGTGCTGATGCTCGGCGCGACCGGTCTTGGTTTCACCACCCAGGCCGCCAATGCCGACGCGATCGACGAGATCGCCAAGGCCGGCGCGATCAATGTCGGCATCTTTTCCGACTTCCCGCCTTTCTCCTCGGCCAGCGCCGATATGAGTATCAAGGGCTACGACATCGACGTGGCGCAGTCCATCGCCGACCAGCTCAAGGTCAAGCTCAATCTGGTCAGCGTGACCGGCCAGAACCGCATTCCGTATCTGACCGACAAGCGCGTCGACCTGCTGATGAGCGTCGGCTACTCCAAGGAGCGTGAGCAGGTGATCGATTTCGCCGCCGCCTACGCGCCTTACTACATCGCCGTCATCGGCCCGGCAGCACTTGCGGTCAAAGGCAAGGAAGACCTCGCCGACAAGTCGATCGCCGTCAATCGCGGCACGCTGGAAGACACCTCGCTGACCGAGGCGGCACCGGCCTCGGCCGACATCCGCCGTTTCGACAATTACAATTCCGTCATCCAGGCGTTCATCTCGGGCCAGACTCAACTGATGGTCGTCGGCAACGATGTCGGCGCCCAGGTGCTCGCCCGCCAGGAGGCGCTGAAGCCGGAGCAGAAATTCCAGCTTCTCACCTCGCCCTCGCATATCGGCCTCAACAAGAAGGAAGACCGCCTGAAGCAAGCGATCAACGATGCGGTTGCCAAGATGCTGGCCGACGGCAAACTGGACGAAAGCTCGAAGGCCTGGCTGAAGACACCGCTCGATCCCGCCAATCTCAAGGATTGACGGCCAGTGACCTATAGCCTCGACTTCGGCTGGCTTGCCGGGGCGACAGGGGCGATCGCGCGCGGTGCGGCCACGACGATCCTGTTGATCGCCGTGACCACGCTGGCGGGAACGTTGCTCAGCATCCTCGGCGCGGCAGGGCAGCGGAACGGTCCGCTGCTGCTCAAGCGGGCGATCGGCGTCTATGTCGAGGTGATCCGCAACACGCCGTTCCTGGTGCAGCTGTTCTTCATCTTCTTCGGGCTGCCCAGCATCGGCGTCAGGCTCGATCCGGTGCTGGCAGCCATGCTGGCGATGACACTCAACATGGCCGCCTACACGATCGAGATCGTTGGCGCCGGGCTCGACGCGGTGCCGCCCGGGCAGACGGAAGCGGCACTGGCGCTTGGCCTCAGGCCGCGTCAGGTCTTCATCAAGATCGTGCTGCCGCAGGCGCTCAAGGTGATCCATCCGGCGCTGACCAGCCAGATCGTCATCATGATGCTGGAATCCGCCGTGGTGTCGCAGATCGCGGTGCGCGAGCTGACCTATGAAGCCGACATGCTGCAGGCGCGCACGTTCCGGGCTTTCGAGACCTATTTCGTGGTGACGATGGTCTATCTCGTCCTGTCGATTGGGCTGCGCCGGCTGCTGGTCGGCGGCGGGCGCCGGCTTCTCGGAGCCGGCGTGTCATGATCGAATTCACCTTCTGGGACATTCTGCGCAACCTGCTGCTGGCGGCGCGCTGGACGGTGCTCTTGTCGTTGGCCGCCTTTGTCGGCGGGGCCGTGGTCGGCATGATCGTGCTGTTCTTCCGGATCGCCAAGAATAAATGGGCGCGGCGGCTTGCCTCCGGCTACATCGCGCTTTTCCAGGGCACGCCGCTGCTGATGCAGCTGTTCCTGATGTTCTTCGGCCTGCCGATGCTGGGCCTGCGCATCGAGCCGTGGACCGCGGCGGTGCTTGGCCTGACCTTCTTTGCCAGCGCCTATCTCGCCGAGATCTGGCGCGGCGGCGTCGACGCACTGCCGCGCGGCCAGTGGGACGCCGGTGCCAGCCTCGGCCTGCACTATCTGCAGGAGCTCAGGCTGATCGTCCTGCCGCAGGCGTTTTCGATCACCCGCGCGCCGACCGTCGGCTTTCTGGTGCAGTTGATCAAGTCGACCGCGCTGACCTCGATCATCGGTTTCGAGGAGCTGGTGAGGACATCCAACGCGATCAACAATGCGACCTTCGAACCGTTCAAAGTCTACGGGCTGGTAGCGCTGATCTTCTTCGTCATGTGCTTTCCGCTGACGCAATACGCACGTTCGCTCGAACAGCGGGCGGCTGCCCGCTGAGGGGGCGCATGTTGTTTGGGTCATTTGACGACGCTAGCCTTCGTCAACTTTTGACCCCGAGCAGGCTCTCCCAGGTGAAGGCGCGCATGACTGCTTTGTGCCTCTGGCCGAGAAGTTTGGTAATCTGTCGGCTGTCGATCCCATTCGAAGACGCGCTGCTCCTGGCAGAACGAACTGAAATGTGACGCTGGAGCGGTCATCCGCGGCGAACAGATGACCGCTTCACTCGACGGTCTTACTGTGTCGCAAGATCGGACTTTGATGGGAAGCTGCCCAGCCGCTTTCAGTGCTGAGACCAATTTAAGCGGACCTCCTCTCAAGGTATCGGCGAGAGCCTCGGATAGTCAGTGTAACCCTCAGGGCCTTCGCCGTAGAACGTGTCCTTGTTCGGTGTGTTCAGAGGCAGGCCCTGCCAAAGACGCTCGGCGAGATCGGGAGTAGCTATGTAGTCTCGACCAAATGCCAGGGCGTCAGCAATGCCGGTGTCGATAAACCGCTCCCCGTCTTTCTTCGTCATAAGCTCGTTGGCGATGACCGGGCCGCCGAACCGTCTCTTGATCTCACCGAGCAGGCTGTCTTCGGCCTCGATCTCGCGGACGAAGATGAAGGCAATCTTCCGCTTGGCAAGTTCGTCGGCAACATAGCCGAAGATCGCCTTGGGATTGCTGTCTCCCATATCATGCTCCTCGCCCCGAGGTCGGAGATGCACGCCGACACGATCAGCACCCCACACCTCTATCACTGTATCCACGATCTCGAGGAGGAACCTGGCGCGGTTCTCGACCGAGCCGCCATAGCGATCGGTGCGCTTGTTGGTCTTGTCCTGCAGGAACTGGTCAACGAGATAGCCATTGGCGGCGTGCAACTCGATCCCATCAAAACCAGCCGCCTTCGCACGCTCGGCGCCCTGTCGAAAGTCATCGACGATGCCGGGGATTTCCTCTGTTTCCAAAGCACGTGGAACAGGATGCGGCCGCTTGGGTCGTAATGCCGAGACGTGACCAGCCGCGGCGATTGCGCTCGGTGCCACCGGAAGCCTGTCTTCGAGGAGTTCGGGGTCGGATATGCGGCCAACATGCCAGAGCTGCAGGAGTATGCGGCCACCGGCTTCGTGAACCTCCCGGGTGACGTGCCGCCAGCCTTCGACCTGGGCATTGTTCCAAATACCGGGCGTCCCCCAGTAACCGACGCCTTGTGGGGACACCGAGGTCGCTTCGCTCAGGATCACGCCCGCGCCGGCCCGTTGCCGATAGTATTCTGCCATCATGGCATTCGGCACGCGATCGACGCCAGCGCGCTTGCGGGTGAGTGGGGCCATGATGATGCGGTTCGGCAGCTCAATCGCACCAATCCTCAACGGGTCGAACAAACGGGACATCTGCAACTCCTTGGACAGAGAGCACATATGGCCGCGCAGCGTTTCGGAGACAATTGCGCTGCAGGTCGTCAGATCGTAGATTTGAGGTTGTCAATTGAGGCGCGTCAGATGGCTCCCACGAACACCTTTGCTGGCGTTGAAGTCTTCATCAGCGTGGTGAAATCCGGATCGTTCACTGCGGCGGCTGCTCGGTTCGGCATCACCAAGTCAGCGGTCGCTAAATCGGTGACACAACTGGAAAGTCGGCTTGGCGTCAAGCTGCTGCATCGGACCACACGTCGACTGTCGTTAACACCCGAGGGCGCGGCGTACCTCGAGCAAGCCGAGGCCGCCCTTGATCAGCTACGGTCAGCGGAGGAGGTTGCGCGCTCGAGGGCAAGCACGGTGCGGGGTGTGCTGCGTGTGGACTTACCGGCGGCATTTGGCCGTCGGATCGCCATGCCGATCCTGCTGGACATCCTCACGGCACACCCGGATCTGCGCTTGGCCGCCAGCTTTTCGGATCGGATCATCGATCCTGTTGAGGAAGGGGTAGACCTGTGCCTTCGGTTCGGTGAGCTACCGGATCGAACCGACATCGCTGCCCGGCCGCTCGGATCACAACGCCTTCTCCTTTGTGCGGCGCCCAGTTATTTGGAAGCGTCTGGCACGCCGGTGAGCCAGAGTGACCTTCACCACCATGCCTGTATTCTAGGAAGCCGGCCTGGCCGACCAGTTTCCTGGCGCTTTCTCGATGAGGAAGGTCGTGTCCAGTCTTTTGACCCGCCGGCAACTCACCAAGCAAGCGACGGCGAGGTGGTCATCGAAATGGCCGTTGCCGGTTTCGGCCTATGTCAAATGCCGCAGTCACTTGTCCAGGCTTACATCGATCGGCGTGAACTGGCCGTAGCGCTGCCAGATCAATACCAGGTGCAATCGCCACTGAACGCGGTCTAGCCAACCACCCGTACCATGCTCCCGAGGGTCCGTCTGGTGGTCGACGAACTCGTTCGACGGGCCGATGCGGGAACGCTGTAAGAGCCAACACCGCCGCCGATTAAGAACGGCGGCTTATCGCAATCCCGGCCGAAACCCGCCAGGCCGCTCACTGCCCTAGTGAGACGTCCATTGCCTCGGTGCTAGTCTAAGCGTCCGCTCATGGCACATATCGGACGTTTCGTGAGCCGGTCTGTAGACGTCGGTTAATCTGCCACAATGGCAGGACACGACGACCACCAGACGAACCGGCAGCCGCTTTGCCTCAACGCTCGAATACCAGCGGCGGCGCGATCCTGTCCCGCCGCAGCCAGCGCGCCAGCAAGAGCGCGGCGACCACCGCTAGGCCCGACGACAGGCCAATCCAGATGCCGATGCCATTGAAGCCGAACCGGAAGGCCAGCAGCACGCCGAGCGGCAGGCCGATGCCCCAATAGCCGATCGCGGCATAGATCATCGGCACCTTGGTGTCGTGCAGGCCGCGCAGCATGCCGCTGGCGACCGCCTGCGCGCCGTCAAAAACCTGGAACAGCGCGGCAAAGGCGAGGAACGACACGGCAAGCGCCACCACCTCGGCATTAGCCGGATTGCCCAGATCGATGAAGGCACCGATCAAGAGATGCGGCCACAGGATCATCACCAGCCCCATCAGCGCCATGAAGGAGACACCGACGACATAGGCGGTCCAGCCAGCCCGGCTGACACCTTCCGGATTGCCGGCGCCGTGGGCAAGCCCGACACGCACCGTCACCGCCTGGTTGAGGCCGAGCGGCACCATGAAGGTGATCGAGGCGATCTGGATGGCGATCGCATGGGCGGCAAGCGAAGCCGCATCTATCAGGCCCATGAGAAAGGCCGCCGCGTTGAAGATCGTCACCTCGAAGGCCAGGAGGCCGGCGATCGGCAGGCCGAGCCGCAGCAGGCCCTTGAAGCGCGGCCAATCGGCGCGCCAGAAGCGTCCGAACAGACGATAGCGCCGGAATTTCTTCTCAAGCATCACCACCGCCGCCATGCCGGCGAACATGAGTGTGCTGGACAGTGTGGTGGCAAGGCCGGAGCCGGCAATGCCCATCGACGGGATGCCGAGATTGCCGAACATGAACAGCCAGTTGAAGAAGGCGTTGCAGGCGACGGCAACGAAGACGATGATCAGCGCCCAGCCCGGCCGCTCCAGCGCCGAAATGAACGAGCGCAGGACGATGTAGCCGAAAAAGGGCAGCACCGCCCATTCGAGCCAGCGCAGATAGACGCCGGCCTGGTGCGCCAGCGCCGGCTCCTGACCCATGGCCAGCAACACGCTCTCGCCATGCCAGAGAAGGACCCAGATCGGAATGCAGATGAGGATCGACAGCCACAGGCCCTGGCGCACGGTGCGGCGCAGGTCGCGCACCGAGTGGCGGCGACGGCCGAGCTCGGTCGCCATCATCGGCGAGGTCGCCAGCATCAGGCCGAGCCCGAAGATCAGCGGCATGAAATAGAGGTTGGCACCAAGCGCGCCGCTGGCCAGCGTGTCCGGCCCCAGCCGCCCCATCATCATGACGTCGGTAGCGGTCATCGCGGTCTGGCCGAGATTGGTCAGCACCATCGGCCAGGCGAGCGCCAGCATCGCCCTGATTTCCCGACGCCAAAGGTTTTCCGGCGCGCGAGCGTCGGCTTCGATCGCAGACATTCTAGTTTTCCGCCTATCCGATTGCGGCACGTCGGCAAAAGCCGGAAGCCGCGTCTCAGCGCGGAAAATGGCCAAGTTCGGCCGGATTCCGCATTAGGACGGGTTTGTCTATCAAATGAGCACCGGTGGCAAGAGGCTGACTTGCGGAAGGGTTAAGCCAGTCTGCTCAACGCAGGCTATTGGAGAGGCTATGGAAGCCGCTATGGTCACGGTAGATCCATTTGAAAGGCACCCTGATGAGCGCGTTTCCCGAAATCTATCTGGTTCGGCATGGCGAGACGGAATGGAGTGCGTCCGGAAAACATACCGGCCGGACCGACATACCGCTGACGCCGGCCGGCGAGGACGCGGCGAGGCGGGTCACTGAGCGTCTAAAGGGCCTGTCCTTCTCGGCGGTGTGGTCGAGCCCGTCGCAGCGCGCCTTCAACACCTGTGCGCTGGCCGGCTTCGGCTCGTCCGGCGTGAAGAAGGACGATCTGGCGGAGTGGGATTATGGTGCCTATGAGGGATTGACCACCAAGCAAATCCTCGCCGAGCGTCCCGTCTGGCGGCTTTTTCGCGACGGCTGCCCGAGGGGCGAGTCGGCCGCGGATGTCGGCTCGAGGGCGGACCGGATCGTCAGCCAGTTGCACGAGGCCGGCAGCAATGTCCTGATCTTCTCAAGCTCGCATTTCCTGCGGGTGCTGGCCGCACGCTGGCTCGGCCTGCCGCCGCAAGGTGGCGCGCTTTTCGTGCTGGATACCGCCGGCGTGAGCGTGCTCGGCTACGAGCACGATTTTGACGAACCGGTAGTCCGGCGCTGGAACCAGAGATAGCTGCCGATCCCGGTCTATCGGATCGCGTCCAGCGCCTGCCTTTGCCGATGCATCTCTCGAAACACGCGATAGTCGCGGTCGAACCGGCCGGCAGCAGCCGGATTGGGCTCTCGTGTCTTGCCGCCTTGCTGCATCCCGACGCAGGCAGCGTTCAAATCGGGAAAAAGCCGGGCAGCGGTGGCGGCAATCATGCCGGTGCCGAGCAGCACCGCCTCGTCCGCCAGCGGCTCGACCACCGTGCAGCCGGTGGCGTCGGCATAGAGCTCCATCAACAGCGGGTTCTTGGTGTGGCCGCCGGTAACGTGCAGCGTATCGATCAGATAGCCGTTTTCGTTCAGCGCTTCCAGCACGTGGCGGACGCCAAGCGCGATGCTGACGGCGCTGCGCCAGTAGAGCTTGCACAGGCTGTCGAAGGAGGCATCCAGCGTCAGCCCGCTGATGACGCCGACGGCATGCGGGTCGGCGAGCGGCGAGCGGTTGCCGTGGAAATCGGGCAGTACGTGAAGCCTGGCGGCGAGGTTGCCACCCTCGGCGGCGCGCAGCTCGGCGACGCGGCGGGCGATCCTGGCATGCATGGCGGCATCCGGTTCGCCGCCGGCGCCGTGCCAGCGGATGATGTGATCGAGCAGCGCGCCGGTGGCCGACTGGCCGCCTTCCGACAGCCACAGACCGGGAAGGGCGGCGCCGTAATACGGCCCCCAGACACCGGCGAAAGGCTGCGGGTCGGGCGACATCGCCATGACGCAACTCGACGTGCCGGCGATCAGGGCCAGATGGCGGCCGATGTCCTTCGCGTCACCGGCGAAGCCGCCGAGCACGCCAAGCGCGCCGGCATAGGCATCGATGACGCCGGCGCCGACCCGGCATTTCTCGGTGAGGCCAAGCTCCGCCGCGGCTTGCGCGCTGAGCGGCCCGATATCGGCGCCGACCGGGCTTGCCTTTTCCGGCAGATTGCCGTGCTCGAAAAGGTCGCCGAGCCCGACCGCTTCGAAGAAGTCGCGCCGCCAGCCGGTCTCTTCATGGGCCAGATAGGTCCATTTGGCGGTCAGCGTGCATTGCGAACGGGCGAGCGAGCCGGTTGCCTTCCAGCTCAGGAAGTCGGTGAGGTCGAATAGGTAGCCGGCTTCGTTCCATGTTCCGGGTAGGTTGCGCTTCAGCCACATCAGCTTCGGCGTCTCCATTTCCGGCGACATGACGCCGCCGATATAGTCGAGCACGGCGTGGCCGCTTTCGGTGCATTCATCGGCCTCGGCAATGGCGCGATGGTCGAGCCAGACAATGGTGTCCCAGCGCCTTTCACCAGTGACGGACACGCTGAGCTGGCCGCCATGCCGGTCTCGCACCACCAGCGAGCAGGTGGCGTCAAAGGAGATGCCGACGATATCCTCAGCCTTCACGTCCGCCTTTTCGCGGGCAGCGCGGACGGCAATGCACACCGCCGACCAGATATCCTGCGAATCGTGCTCGGCATGGTCGGCCTTCGGCTGTTGCATGGCGATCGGGTGCTCGGCGCGGCCGAGCAAGGCGCCACCGGTGTCGAGAATGCCGGCACGGGCGCTTCCGGTGCCGACATCGACCGCGCAAACGAAACTGTTGGTCAAGGTGTTCTTGCTCTCGCTCCCAGGCCTGCAATCAGATCGGGCAATTGCAGCATGTCAGCGAATATAAAGTCCGGCTCACTCGACGCAAGTCGCGCTTTCAATGCCGGGTTGCCGGTGTGCGAGCCGCCGGTGAAGGCGAGGACGCGCATGCCGGCCGCCCGCGCCGCTTCGATGCCGGCCGGGCTGTCCTCGACGACAAGGCAGTTTCGCGGGGCCGCTCCCATTTTATCTGCTGCATGGAGAAAGAGATCGGGCGCCGGTTTGCCCCGTGCCACCATGGCGGCGCTGAACAGATGCGGCTCCAGCAGCCCAAGCAATCCCGTAACCTGGAGCGCATAGCGGATGCGCTCCAGCGTGCCGGAGGAGGCGACGCAGCACGGCACGCCGAGCTTCGGCAGGACTTGTGCGATGCCTGGCATCGGTTTCAGCTCCTGGCGGAACTTGCGCATCAGTTCGGAGCGCATCTCGATCAGATGCTGGTCGGTGAGATCGAGCCCGAAGTCGCTTGCGAGGATTTCGCGGACGCTCTTCATGCTCTTACCGAGGAAGTGCTCGTAGGCAATGTCCTCGCTGACGTTGCCGCCGGCAAGCGCGATCATCTCCAGCAACGCCGCGACGGACAGCATCTCGCTATCCACCAGCACGCCGTCACAGTCGAAAATGACCAGTTCAGGCGCCATCGCGCTGGATCGGCTTCAGAGGTCGCCGGCGAGATAGCGCGTCAGTGTCGCGCGCGCGCCGTCCGCCCACAGCGATTTGAGCGCATGGGCGAACGCTTCGGCGAACGGCGGCGAGCGGCCGACATCGCCATAGATGTCCTCCATGGCAAGCCAGGCGGCAGGCAGGTCCCTGGCCGCCTTGGCGGTGGCCTGCAGCCGGCCCCAGTTCGGGTCGTTGGGCTCGGTGACGGCACCGGAATCCGTCGTGCCGAAGCAGTAACGACACCAGAGCGCCGATTCCAGCGCCAGGCCGACGACGCTCTTGCCGGCCTTCAGCCGGTCGGCGATGGTCGGAATGATGAATTTCGGCTGGCGGTTGGAGCCGTCGAGGCAGAGCCGGCGTATAGTGTCGCCGATCTTCGGGTTGGAGAATCGGTGCTCGATAAGCTGGTAATAGTCCTCCAGCACGGTGTCCGGCACCGGCGGTACGGTCGGGATGATTTCGTCATGCTCGAGCTTGTCGAGGAAGCCGCGTACCAGCGGCTCCTGCATCGCCTCATGGACGAAATGGATGTCCATCAGCCCGGCCGGATAGGCGATGGTCGCATGACCGCCATTGAGGATGCGGATCTTCATCAGCTCATAAGGTGCGACATCGCTGACGAACTGCACGCCGACCTGTTCCAGCGGCGGCCTTCCGTCGGTGAAACGGTCCTCCAGCACCCATTGCTTGAACGGCTCGCAAAACACCGGCCAATTGTCGTCGAGGCCGAATTCACTGGAGAGAATGCCGCGCTCGCGGTCGGTGGTCGCCGGCGTGATGCGGTCGACCATGCCATTGGGAAAGGCGACGTTTTCGCTCACCCAGTTTGCCAGATTCTCGTCGATCAGCCGCGCCAGCCCGATGACGCCATCGGAGGTGACATGGCCGTTATGGGGGATGTTGTCGCAGGACATGACTGTGAAAGGCACGATGCCGTCGGCGCGGCGGCGCAGCAGCCCGGCGAGGATGAGGCCGAAGACGGTCTTCGGCGTCGCCCCCGGCTCAGCGTCGGCAACGATGTCGGGATGCGTCGGATTGAAGACGCCGGAAGCCGGATCGATGAAATAGCCGCCCTCGGTGATGGTCAGGGAAACGATCTTGATCGCCGGATCGGCAAGCTGCTCGACGATTGCGATCGCGTCGCCAGGCATTAGGAAATCGATCATGACGCCGGTGACGCGCGCACTCATATGGCCGCTGTCCTGCTCGACCACGGTGGTCAGCCAGTCCTGCTCCTGCAGCTTGCCGCGGCCGACCTTCTCGCCCTCGAAGACGCCGGCGCCGACAATGGCCCAGTCGTGGCCGACGCCGGAATTGAACAGGTCGTCGAGATAGACGGCCTGGTGCGAGCGATGGAAATTGCCGACGCCGAAATGCACGATGCCGGCCTTGAGCGCGGCGCGATCGTATTTCGGGCCGGCGACCTTGGGCGGCAGCTTGGCGAGGATGGAAGAAGAGAGTTTCACGGTCATCTGTTTTTACCCTTTAGCGGGACGGCTCTTCCCCCCGTGGAGGAGACGGGGAGAAGAGCGCCTTCGCCCCCTCAACTCATCCACTGGCCGCCATCGACATTATAGGTCTGGGCAACGATATATTCGGCCTCGTCGCTGGCCAGGAACACCGCCATGCCGGTGAGGTCTTGCGCCGTGCCCATGCGGCCATAAGGCACGGCTTCGCCGACCAGTCTCTTTTTTTCGCCCTTCGGCCGGTTCTCGAACTTGGCGAACAAGGCATCGACATGGTCCCAATGCTCGCCGTCGACGACACCCGGGGCGATGGCATTGACGTTGATGCGGTGCTTGATCAGGTCGAGCCCTGCCGACTGGGTGAGCGAGATGACCGCCGCCTTGGTGGCGCAGTAGACGGCGACCAGCGCCTCGCCGCGGCGCCCGGCCTGGCTTGCCATATTGATGATCTTGCCGCCCTTGCCGCGGGCAATCATCGAACGGGCGGCGGCCTGCAGCGTAAACAGCGTGCCGGCGACGTTGACCGAGAACAATTTGTCGTAGCTTGTCTTGCTGATCTCGACGATCGGCGCCAGGTCGAACAGGGCAGCGTTGTTGATCAAGATATCGAGGCCGCCGGCCCTGGCTTCGACCGCCTTGACGGCCGCATCGATAGACGCGAGATCAGTGACGTCCAGCTTCACCGCGTAGGCATTGCGGCCGATTTCCGAAGCCGTCTTCTCGGCGGCTTCGAGATTGATGTCGCCAATCGCAACCGTCGCCCCTTCGCGCATATAGGCTTCGGCAAATGCCCTGCCGATGCCGCGCGCCGATCCGGTAATCAGCGCCGATTTACCTCCGAGCCTCATTGCAGCATCGCCTTGCCGTCGGCGCCGAAACGATGCAGCTTGGTCTTGTCCGGCGTCAGGTAGATCGTGTCGCCGTGATGGACGGGCAATTCGCCGTCGGCGCGTACCGTCAGCTGCCCGACACCATCCGCCTGGACGTGCAGGAACGTGTCGGAGCCGAGATGCTCGGCAACGCCGACCGTCGCCTTCCAGTCGCCTGACGTCTTCGAAATGTTCATATGTTCCGGACGGATGCCGACTGTCCTGGCGCCATATTTGGCGGCCGGCGCGCCTTCAATCAGGTTCATCTTCGGCGAACCGATAAAACCGGCGACGAACAGGTTCTTGGGCGTCTTGTAGAGCTCCATCGGCGAGCCGACCTGCTCGATATTGCCGGCATTGAGCACCACGATCTTGTCGGCCATGGTCATCGCCTCGATCTGGTCGTGGGTGACGTAGACCATGGTTGTCTTGAGTTGGTGGTGCAGCTCGCTGATCTCCAGCCGCATGGTGCCGCGCAGCGCCGCATCGAGATTGGACAAAGGCTCGTCGAACAGGAAGGCCGATGGCTGGCGCACAATGGCGCGGCCGATGGCGACGCGCTGCCGCTGGCCGCCTGAGAGCTGGCCGGGACGGCGATCGAGATAGTTCGTGAGGTTCAGGATCCGCGCGGCGTCCTTCACCTTCTTGTCGATGGTGGCTTTGTCCTCGCCCGCCATCTTCAACGGGAAAGCGATGTTCTTGGCCACCGTCATGTGCGGGTAGAGCGCGTAGGACTGGAACACCATGGCCAGCTTGCGCTTGGCCGGCGCCTCACCGGTGACGTCGCGGCCATCGATATTGATGGTGCCGCCGCTGGTGTCCTCCAGGCCGGCGATCAGACGCAGCAGCGTTGACTTGCCGCAGCCTGACGGGCCGACGAAGACGACGAACTCGCCGTTCTCGATGACCAGGTCGAGGCCGGGAATGATGGACGTCGCCCCGAAGGATTTGGAGACGTTCTTGAGCGTGATGTTTCCCATGTTTTCCTCCCCCGAAGGGCTATTTCGTCGTTTTCTGTCAGGCAGTTTCCGTTACTTCACCGCCCCGAACGTTAGGCCGCGTACCAGCTGCTTCTGGCTGAACCAGCCCATGATCAGGATCGGCGCGATCGCCAGCGTCGAGGCGGCCGAAAGCTTGGCCCAGAACAGCCCCTGCGGGCTGGAGAAAGAGCTGATGAAGGCGGTGAGCGGCGCTGCCTCGGTGGTGGTCAGCCGGATCGTCCAGAACGCCTCGTTCCAGGCCAGGATGATGTTGAGCAGCATGGTCGAGGCGATGCCTGGCACCGCCATCGGCGTCAGCACATAGATGATCTCGTTCCAGAGCGACGCGCCGTCCATGCGCGCCGCTTCCAGGATCTCGCCCGGGATCTCGCGGAAATAGGTGTAGAGCATCCAGACCACGATCGGCAGGTTGATCAGCATCAGCATGATCATCAGGCCGATGCGACTGTCGAGCAGTCCGGTGTCGCGGAAGATCAGATAGATCGGGAACAGCACGGCAACCGCCGGCATCATCTTGGTGGAAAGCATCCACATCAGGATGTCCTTGGTCCATTTGCCTGGCGAAAACGCCATCGACCATGCCGCCGGTATGGCGACGAGCAAAGCCAGGATGGTCGAGCCGACCGACAGGAACACCGAGTTCAGGAAGAACTTGAAATAGCCGTTCTGTGCCTGGACTTCGGAATAGCTCTCCATTGTCCCCGACGGCACTAGGTTGAAGCCCTGGATGGCCTCCTGCTCCGACTTGAACGAGGTGATGATCGTGTAGAGGATCGGGAAGAAGATCAGCAGAGCGACAATCCAGGCGGCCGCGGTCGCGATCGTCTTGTGCCGGGTGGTGACTGCACGGGCCATCATTTCCTCCCTTATTTGTCCAGGTTCTTGCCGACGGCGCGCATGGCGAAGAAGGCAACGATGTTGGCAAGAATGACGGCGATGACACCGCCGGCTGACGCCTGGCCGATTTTGAACTCCAGCAGTGCCTTCTGGTAGACGAGGAAGGGCAGGTTGGTGGAGGCATAACCCGGGCCGCCATTGGTGGTGACGAGGATCTCGGCATAGACCGACAACAGGAAGATCGTCTGAATCAGGATGACGACGGTGATGGCGCGCGACATGTGCGGCAGCGTCAAATAGATGAAGCGGCTGACAAAGCCGGCGCCGTCCATCTCGGCGGCTTCCTTCTGCTCGCCGTCGAGCGACTGAAGCGACGTCAAAAGGATCAGCGTCGCAAACGGCAGCCATTGCCAGGCAACGATGATGATGACCGCCGTGAGTGGATGCTGTCCGAACCAGTCGATCGGCTGCCCGCCGAAGAAGCGCGCAATGTCGGCAAAGACGCCGTATTGCGGATGCATGATCATGTTCTTCCAGACGAGTGCCGCCACCGGCGGCATGACGAAGAACGGCGAGATGACGAGAATGCGGACGATGCCCTGCCCCCACATCGGCTGATCGATCAGCAGCGCCAGCGCGATGCCGCCGATGACGGTGATCAAGAGCACACTGACCACGATGGTAAGCGTGTTGAGGATCGACTGCAGGAATGCCGGGTTGGAATAGAACAGCGCGTAGTTCGAAAAGCCGACGAAGCCGTCGCGCATCGGATTGAGCGGATTGTACTGCTGGAAGGAGAACCACAGCGTGAATGCCAGCGGCACAATCATCCAAACCAGCAGCAGCACCACGGATGGCGCCATCATGAAGCGGGCAAGCGAACGGGTCTGCTGAGTAGCCATGACGGTCACCCTTCGAGGTCAGCCAAGTTTTTCAGCGGTGTAAAGCTGGCCGCCCGAACTGGGATTCGGGCGGCCGTTGCCGGCCATGATACGCGGCCGGCACCGGGAGGAGCTTACTTGATGTAACCGCCCTCGGTCATCGTCGCGGTGGCCGCGTCCTGCGCCTGCTTCAAGGCATCGTCGACGCTCGACTGGCCGGCAAGTGCCGCCGAGAAGAGCTGGCCGACAGTGGTGCCGAGACCCTGGAACTCAGGAATGGCGACGAACTGGACGCCGACATAAGGCACCGGCTTGACGGTCGGGTGCGTCGGATCGGCGGAGTTGATCGAGTCCAGCGTCATCTTGGCGAAAGGCGCTGCCTTCTGGTACTCGGGATTGGCATAGAGCGAGGAGCGCGTTCCCGGCGGTACGTTGGCCCAACCTTCCTTCGAGGCGACGAGCTCGGCATAGTGCTTGCTGGTTGCCCAGGACACGAACTTTTGTGCGGCGTCGGCCTTCTGGGTGCCAGCGGGGATGGCCAGCGACCAGGCCCACAGCCAATTGCCGCGCTTGCCGAGGCCATTGTCCGGTGCCAGCGCATAGCCGACCTTGTCGGCGACGGTGGAGTTCTTCGGGTCGGAAACGAAGGAGGCAGCGACGGTGGCGTCGATCCACATGCCGCATTTGCCCTGCTGGAATAACGCCAGGTTTTCGTTGAAGCCGTTGGACGACGCACCCTCGGGGCCGTCGGCCTTCATCAGGTCGACATAGAATTGCAGCGTGTTCTTCCATTCGGGCTGATCGAATTGCGGCTTCCAGTTCTCGTCGAACCAGCGCGCGCCGAACGAGTTCGACATGGCGGTCAGGAAGGCCATGTTCTCGCCCCAGCCTGCCTTGCCGCGCAGGCAGACACCGTTCACGCCGTTGGCGCGGTCGGTCATCTTGTCGGCGGCCTGCTTGATGAAGTCCCAGGTCGGTGCGTCGGGCATCTTGAGTCCGGCCTTGTCCATCAGATCCTTGCGGTACATGACGAAGGAGCTTTCGCCGTAGAACGGCGCTGCGTAGAGCTTGCCGTCGACCGACAGGCCGCCGGCTATGGCCGGAATGATGTCCTTGACGTCGTAATCGTCGCCGAGCTTGTCGAGCGGCAAAAGCCAGTTCTGCTTGGCCCAGATCGGCACTTCGTAGGTGCCGATGGTCATCACGTCGTACTGGCCACCCTTGGTGGCGATGTCGGTGGTGACGCGCTCGCGCAGGACGTTTTCCTCGAGCGTGACCCACTGCAGCTGAATGTCGGGATTCTTCGAGGTGAAGTCGTCGGTCAGCTTCTGCATGCGGACCATGTCGCCATTGTTGACCGTGGCGATGGTGATGGATTCGGCATGCGCGGCGAAAGCAAGCGCGCTGGCCGAGAACAGGCCTAGGGTGAACGTGCGAAGTTTCATCAAAATTCCTCCCATATACCAAGATGAGCATTTGCCTTGGCTGTGAGCAATTACTCACTTGCGATGAATTATGTCAAGACGGATTCGTTGCTGCAGCGCAGCACGCCGGTCTCGTGCAGCGACAAGCCTGGGACGTTTGCGGCATGTCTGACGAAGGATTCGGCCGGGCTAATTGGGCCAGGAGCTTTGCTATCGGGTTTGCTGGGATCCAGCCTATTGGCAAGCGATCTCACTCAGGATCCAATCGCGGAAGGCGCGGATCTTCGGCACGTTGCGCCGCGCGGTCGGATAGACCAGCCAATAGGCATGGCCGTCGTCACCGACCAGATCAAAGGGCTGGATCAGGCGGCCGTCGGCAAGTTCGGTCTTGAACAGCGCCTTGGTAACGATCGCCACGCCGTGGCCGGCAATCGCGGCATTGGCCTCATAGGCCTGTGCGCCCATGCTGGTGCCGGGGCGCTTGGCCAGCTCCGCGACCGGCAGGCCGGCGGCGGCAAACCAGTCCCGCCACCAGATGTCGCCCGGGTCGAGGATCGGCAGCCGCAGCAGGTCGGCCGGCTCTTTGACGCCGCCGATGCTTGCCGCGAGCTTTGGACTAAGAACGGGCGTGAAATCGGCCCTGAAAAGCATATGGGTCTCGACGCCCGGCCAGTTGCCGCCGCCGGAGCGGATGGCGATGTCGATGTCCTCTCTGGCAAAGTCGACAACCCTGTTCGAAGTATCGACGCGCACCGCCAGCGACGGATGCGCGACCTGGAACGAACCGAGATGCTGCGCCAGCCAATTGGAGGCAAAGGTCAGCAGCGTCGAAACGCAAAGCACGCCGTCGGCGCCGGTGCGCGCGGCGGCATAGGCGCCGCTCAACAGCGCGAATGCCTCGCTGACCGCGGGCGCCAAGCGCTGGCCGGGTTCGGTCAGCACGATCTGTTTTGGCTGGCGCAGGAACAAGGGCGCGCCAACGCGCTCCTCCAGAAGCTTGATCTGATAGCTTGCGGCCGCCTGCGTCATGCCAAGCTCCTGGGCGGCCTTGGTGAACGAGAGATGCCGCGCCACCGCCTCGAACACCCGGATCGCCTGAAGCGGAGGAAGCTGCGAAACCAGCTGTCGTGAATTGAGCTCCGGCATAAGCCCTCCTTATGGGCAGTGATCGACGTTTGATTGGCGGCACCGGCCGGTCCTACCGATATTCCGCGCTGAAGATCAATTACGCCTAGAGATAGTGAAGGCTGACGATCATGACCACAATACAGGAAAAGCTGCTTCTTGCTCCAGCCCATGGCTGGTTTTCACGGCTGGCGCGGGGATTGGCGAGACACACGGCGCGCAAACGCGCCTACCTCGACGTCCGCGAACTGCCGCCGCATCTGCAGCGCGACATGGGCTTCCTCGACGGCAACGATCCTTGCGGCCGGCACCAGTAGTGTCGCTCTTTTTATCGGGGATTCAGCTGCGTTTCAATTTCACATGATCGTTTCCGACCGCCAGCGGCTCGGAGATCATGCACCCGCCAGCAAGGCGGCGGCGGTCCGCTCATCGGTGATGAGGCCGTTGACCAGCCGCCGGTTGACGGCGGCGAAGATGCCCGGCAGCTTGCGGTCGCCCATGGCAAGCGCGATCACCAGCGACTTTTCGCGCGACGGCAGCGGCGCCGACGACACCCGGTCGTTGGTGATGCCCTCGATCATGCGGCCGTCGCGATCGAATACCCAGCCGACGATCTCGGCGATACCGCCGGCCTTCTGCAGCGCCTTCAATTCACCCTCCGAAATGAAGCCGTCCTCGTAGAGCGGCGCCTTCGGGCCGAGATCGCCTATGCCGACAAAGGTGACGTCGGCCTCGGCCGCAAGCGCCAGCGTCGGCTGGATCATCGGCTGGCTGAGCAGCATCTCGCGCTCCTCCGGCGAGGAGGCGATGACCGGCAAAGGCATCGGAAACGAGCGCGCCTTGACCCTGTCGGCCATGGTGAAGATGACGTTGTAGAAGGCGGCCGAGCCGTCCGGCGAGATATTGCCGGTCAGCGATACCACCTTGTGCTGCGGGCATTCCATCGGCGGCAGCTGCTCGATCGCCGCCTTCAGCGTGCGGCCGGTGCCGATCGCCATGACGATCGGTGTGGGCGACCGCAGCCGCCGCTCGATCTCGGCCGCCGCTGCCTCGGCGACGCCGATGACGGTGGAGGAGGAGGAGGGATCACTCGGCACCACCTCGACCAGATCAAGCGCAAAGCGCGATTTCAGCCTTGCCGCAAGGTCGAGGCAATTGGCGATCGGATGGTCGACGCGCACCTTGATCAGCCCTTCGGAGACCGCGAGCGACACCAGCCGCTGCGCCGTCTGCCGGGAGATGCCAAGCGTAGCGGCGATCTGGTCCTGGGTGTTGCCTGCGACATAATAGAGCCAGCCGGCGCGCGCCGCGTCGTCCAGCCTGTTGCCGCCGCTATCCTGCCGCGAATTCAAGTTCGTGCCTCCCAACCCCGCCGAGCACAAGAGGCGGAGCACCATAGTTTCGCAGGGAATGAACTTGCGCGCAATTGCCTATTGTAAGAGCAATTGCTTAGGGCTGAAACCTGGTGTTTGGAGCGAAGGGACGGGTCGACCCAGTCTCGTTGCAACAGCAAGGCTGTCGAGGTCGCACCAATCTTGGTTCTAAAGCGCGTCGCGTTCGATCGGCCTCATGCGGCGCGTTTTAGGTTCTTTTTTATGCATGTCGTCATCGCAAAACCGCTGCACACTTTTGCGCGACACGCATTAGCGGGGACGCGGCGGTTTATCTCCCGCGCTAAACGCTTTAAGGGATTTTTTGAGAATGGAGCCTTGCATGACGCCGAAAGCGGTTTTCTGGGACATGGACGGCACGCTGGTCGACAGCGAGCCGCTGCACGAGGCAGCGCTGATTGCGGCGCTGCACAGCGTCGGCATCGCACCGCCGGCCAACTTGCACGAGCGGGTGCTCGGCATCGCCGCATGGCCGGTCTACGAAATGCTGCGCGACGAGTTCGGCCTCGACCTGCCTTTCGACGACTGGATCGTGCGCAAATACGATCACTATCTGCCGATGGCCGAAACGCTGATGCCACGCACCGGCGCGATCGAGATTTTCAATGAGCTGCGCGCGCTTGGCGTGCCGCAAGCGGTGGTGTCCAACTCGGACAGGCTGATCGTCGATGCCAATCTGCGCGCGGTTGGCCTTTTCTACCCCGGCATGAAGACCATCAGCCGCAACGACGTGCGCGAAGGCAAGCCGCATGCCGAACCTTTCCTGCGCGCCGCCTGGCTGGCCGACGTCGATCCCGCCGAGGCCGTGGCAGTCGACGACAGCGTGACCGGCGCCACGGCAGGGCTGGCGGCGGGAATGAAGACGGTCTTCTGGCCGGAGGCGCCGATGGAAGGGCCGCCGGGGGCGATTGTCATCAACAGCGCCGACGAATTGCGGGCCGAACTGGGACTTTAAAGCTTTAACGGGCGCTCAGTTCCGGTAGGCAGGCTCCTGCTCGTCGAGTATAGCCTTCAGTTCGGAGAGGTGGCGCTCGGCCTGGCCGGGATAGTCTTCCTGTTCCCTTGCCGCCTTTTCGGCGATCTCATCCGACAGTACCCGCAGCGGCCGGCCGGTCCACAGCGCCTTGATATAGGTTTCGGCGGCGCGCTCGAAATAGAACATGCGGTTGAAGGTATCGGCGACGCTGTCGCCGATGACCAGCACGCCATGGTTGCCCATCACCATCACCTTGACCTTCGGGTCGACAAGAAGCTGCGAGCAGCGCTCGCCCTCTTCCTCGAAGGCCAGCCCGCCATAGTGAGCGTCGACGACATGGCGGTTGAAGAAGATCGCCGAGTTCTGGTCGATCGGCGGCAGCGTCGAGTCGGCGAGCGAGGCAAGCACGGTGGCGTGGATCGAGTGGACATGCATGACGCAGCACGCATGACGCACGTTGCGATGGATAGCACCATGCAGGCCCCACGCCGTCGGATCGGGCGCATTCGGGCCGACCAGCGTGTCGGGATCATTGGCGTCGATCAGAAGCAGGTCGCTCGCCTTGATGCGCGAGAAATGCACCTGGTTAGGGTTCATCAGGAATTGCGAGCCATCGTCGTTGACCGCCAGCGAAAAATGATTGGCCACCGCCTCATGCATGTTGAGCCGCGCCGTCCAGCGGAAGGCGCAAGCCAGATCGACGCGCTCCTCATAGAACGGCAGGTTGGTCAGCACTTCCTTCTGCAGGCGCGTGATGCTCATCGTAAACCTCCGTGAAAGAAGCAAGGATGCCGCGCGGCTGGAACACGCGCAACCGGTTTCGTTTGGTGCAGGCGAGCGCCGTTATGCCGCCGTGCTGGTGGCCGTGCCGACCCTGAGCCCGCCATGTTCGACGATGAAATCGATCACTTCCTGCAGTCCCTTGCCGCGCGACAGGTCGGTGAAGCCGAACGGCCGTTTGCCGCGCATGCGGGCAGCGTCGCGTTCCATGATGTCGAGATTGACGTTTACATAGGGCGCAAGATCGCTCTTGTTGATGACCAGGAAATCGGACCGGGTGATCGCCGGCCCACCCTTGCGCGGTATCTCCTCGCCCTGACAGACCGAGATGACATAAAGCGTCAGATCGGCAAGGTCCGGCGAGAAGGTGGCGGCGAGGTTGTCGCCGCCCGATTCGATGAAGACGATATCGAGGTCCGGAAATTTCCTGGTCATCTCGGCAATCGCCTGCAGATTGATCGAGGCGTCCTCGCGGATGGCGGTGTGCGGACAGCCGCCGGTCTCGACGCCGACGATGCGATCCTCGGGCAGTGCCTGCAGCCGGGCCAGCATCATGGCGTCTTCCTTGGTGTAGATGTCGTTGGTGACGACGGCGATCGAGAACTCGTCACGCAGCGCCTTGCAGAGCTTTTCGGTGAGCGTCGTCTTGCCCGAGCCGACCGGACCGCCAATGCCGATGCGAAGTGGACCGTTGGGCGATATCATGCGGGGAACTCCGTGAAGGCAAGAATGGCGAAGCCAAGCCCGATCAGCAGGCACAGCGGCGAATAGTAACGCAGATCGAGCCGCGAGAAAGGCTGTTCGGGCGTCAGCCGGCGCCACCAGGGCGTGAAGCCGGCAATGCCGCGCGCCAGGAAAACCAGTGCGATGAGCAGTGACGTGGCGGCAAGCCCGGCCTTGGGAAACGGCGTGGCAAAGATGCCCTCGAGCGCCATCGGCCACAGTGTCGCCAGGCCGAGACATGCGGCGACGGCGAAGCTGGCGAAGGGTGCCGGCATCTCGTCGACGCCGCGAAAGCCGATGACCGCACGGGCGCAGGAAGCCGCGTCCCTGCCCGGCCAGATGCCGCCAATGCCCCAATAGACATGCAACGCGGTGATCAGCAGCAGGACGAGCGAGAGCGCGAAAGCGAGGACGATCATGAACGGAACAGCCGCGAGTACTGGATTTCGTGCTTCATCGCCATGATATCCGAGACGAAGGCGCAGCCGCCGAGGTCGTCTGTTGTCGAGCCGGCGGCGCGGTCGGCGGTAGCCAGGGCAAGCGGCTCGAAGCCGGCGAGCAGCGTCATCGCGGCACTCTGTCCGACGATGCCAAGCCGGATCGCAGCCTGGACGAGATTGGAGAAGAAGGCCTGCAGAAAGGCCGCCAGGGCGTCCCGCAGCGCAATACCGTGGCCGCCGGCGACGGCACCGACGGCAACGCAATAGGCACATTCGACCGGCAGGCGATCCAACACCTGGCATGGCCAAGCCGAGGCCGCCTTCAGGAAGGCGGCGCCCTGCAGCATGGTCTCGGTATGACGCTCGCGTGAGCCTGCCAGAGCTTCGGCAAGGGCAACGATTTCATCGAGATCGCTGGCTTCTCGCGCCCTGCGCCAGCTTTCGGCAAACAGCACCGCATCGTTCCACCCGGAACCCATCTCGACCAGCGTCTCCAACCACGCGGCGAGGTCTTTGCCGTCGGCAACCAGCCCGGCATGCACGGCTTGTTCCAGGCCATGGCTGTAGGAAAAACCGCCGACCGGAAAAGACGGCGACAGCCACGCCATCAGCCGCAACAAAGCAACGTTGGAAGGCTGGGCCACGTTGGAGGGCTGGTCAGTCATGGTCATGGTCATGCGAATGGCTGTGGGAATGCGATTCGCTATGGCTATGGGAATGCGATTCGGCGTGGCTGTGTGCATGCACCTCGGCATGAGCATGGCCGTGGCCGCCATGCCCGGAATAGGCGCCGCGCAGCGGCTTGAACGGCTCGGAGACTTCGCTCACCGTGGCGCCCAATCCCTCCAGCATCGCCTTGATGACATGGTCGCGCAGAATGAGGATGCGCCCAGCTTCGATGGCGGCTGCGAGATGGCGGTTGCCGATGTGCCAGGCTAGCTCGGCCAGATGGACAGAGTCGCTGGCCCGGACGTCGTAGAGCGGCTCCTCGGCCGCGATGATCTCGATGTGGCGGCCATCCTCCAGCACCAGCCGGTCGCCATGGTTCAACGTCACCGGTTCGGGCAGGTCGACCAGCACCTTGTCGCTACGGGCCGTTTCGATGGCGCGACGGCGCAGATGCCGCTCGTCATGGGCAAGCACCGCACTGTCGTATGGCGTGGTGGTTCCGGCTTCACCTGCGGCCAGGACGGCCACGGCGCGCGGGAATTTGGTGAAGTCGGTGCGGATATCGAGCTTCATGTAAAAACTGCCTCTCCCAAAAAAGCCTAGACTAGTTTCCGTCCACAAACACGTGTATTTCGCAGCGTTCACAGAGGTTTATGCTAGGCTGGGTCGCCTTAGCGACGGGATGGATGGGATCACGGGCGCTGACCGTCGACAAGATAGCGTGGTCAGCACTATCAGCCGCACGC
>NZ_JAMYPH010000037.1:0-30144 GCF_040320265.1 Mesorhizobium sp. M0751 | reverse complement strand
TTCGGCGGCGACCGCCGTCTTTCAAACAAGCTTCGGCGGCAACCAAGACGAGCGAGAGCTTCCGGTTGCGAAGTATTCTATACAGAGCGTATTTATAGTTGTGTCGTCCGTGCTCCTCGCGTGCAATCAGGTTTCCCTTATTCAACTCCTCTGCATCCAAGAACTGCGATCCATGAGAAATGTTTCACCGGCTCGATAAAAAGACAGAATGAGCTACGCGCCGCCGCCCCGCCGCCCCCTGACAGGCAGCTTTGGATCGCTCGATCACCACCAAGTGATCCAGGCGTGCCGGTGCCGAATGGAACATAAAGCCCGGAATTCAGTTAGATAGCCGGATTTGGCTGGAGTACCGCCAGATGCGGAATTCCAGCCGGGCAGGGCACTACCGTGACACGGAGTGAGCGGCTTCGGGCGCATCGCGCCGAACTCAGGCACCACCTTGCCGAACTCGGGAGCCATAAACGCTCCCTATGGAGGATGCCATGAACCAGTGGACAAACGCCAGGCTCTGTGACGTAGCCAACCTGATCCTTGGGGCAATTCTGTTCTTCTCCCCCTGGATCTTCACCTTTGCGGCAGGCCCGCAGACGCAGAACGCCCTCGGCAGCGGAATCTTGATTGTCGTGCTTTCGGTTGCCGCCCTCGCAGCATTTGCCGTGTGGGAAGAGTGGGTGAACCTGGTCGTCGGACTGTGGGTTCTCGCATCGCCCTGGGTGCTTGGATTCCAGGCGACCACGGCGATGACCGTGCATGTCGTGATCGGCATTCTGGTCGCCGTGCTGGCGGCGATCGAGCTCTGGATGATGTATCAGAACCCGCCGACCCAGTCCGCCGCCTAACAGGCGCAGCCAGCCAGCGCCCTTTTTTGGGCCTGACGGATCTATCGGTCGTCTGCCGGTCTCTCGGCAACAGCCGCCGGAGGCCGGGTAGGCGGCGTTTGTTTGGACGAGAATAGGAAGGATGGCGCATTATGGTCGGTGACAATCCGCGTTCGACGGCCAGGATTGCGGGACATCCTATTCATCCGATGCTCGTGCCATTTCCGATCGCCTGCTTCGTCGGCACCCTGCTGACGGATCTAGCCTATTGGCGAACAGCGGAGATGATGTGGGCTGACTTCTCCGCTTGGCTGGTTACCGTCGGCGTGATCATGGGCTGCCTAGCAGCGATCGCGGGGCTGATCGATTTCCTGGCCAATCCGCTGATAAGGGCACAGCCCCCCGCCTGGCCGCACGTGCTCGGCAATCTTCTGGCGCTGGCGTTATCCATCATCAACATGCTCGTGCACACCCGCGATGCATGGACCTCCATCGTTCCTACAGGCTTGATCCTCTCGGCGGTTGTCGTGCTCGTCCTCATCTTCACTGGTTGGCTGGGCTGGTCCATGGTGTACCGGCATCACGTCGGAGTGGCGGATTGATGCGCATAGCAAGCTCCATCGGTCAGACCAGGCGCATCGCGGTGTCCGTCCTCGTTTGCACTGCGGCGATCACTCTTGCAGCGTGCAGCGGCAACGACCCGGACCCCAGCAGTCAGATAGGGCCGAATCCAAACCTGCCGGACCCGATCCAATATTTCTTCCCGCCCATGCATCTCGCTTCCGTGGTCGGATGGAATAGCGACGAGAAGCCGACAGTCGCGCAGGGGCTGCAGATCCAGGCTTTTGCCCACGGCTTGCAGCATCCGCGGTCGCTTTATGTGCTGCCCAATGGCGACGTGCTGGTGGTCGAGTCCAAGGCGCCGGGTGGCGAACCGATCAAACGGCCCAAGGATTTGGTGATGGGCTGGATCGAATCCTGGGTCACCTCGGGCGGCGACAGCGGCCCAAGCAACCGCATTACGCTGCTGCGCGACGCCGATGGCGATGGCAAGCCGGAGCTGACCAGCGTATTCCTCGACCACCTGAACTCCCCCTTTGGCGTGGCGCTGGTGGGAAGCGATCTCTACGTCGCCAATACCGACTCCATCGTCCGCTATCCCTACAACACCGGTGACACAAAGATCACCGCGCCCGGGACGCCGCTAACCGCCCTGCCCGGCGGCCCGATCGACCACCATTGGACGAAGAGCCTGGTGGCAAGCCCCGACGGCTCGCTGCTCTATGTCGGCATCGGCTCGAACAGCAACGTCGCCGAAAACGGCATCGAGGCGGAGAAGAACCGCGCCGCCATCTGGCAGGTAGACAGGGCCACCGGCCGGTCGCGCATTTTCGCCAGCGGTTTGCGCAATCCAAACGGCCTGAGCTGGGAGCCGCAGACCGGGGCGCTCTGGGCAGTGATCAATGAACGCGACGAGCTCGGCCCCAATCTCGTGCCGGATTATCTGACCTCGGTAAAGGATGGCGGCTTCTACGGATGGCCATACAGCTATTACGGCCAGCATCTCGATCCCCGCGTCATGCCCCAACGTCCGGACCTGGTCGCAAAAGCGATCGTTCCGGATTATGCACTGAGTTCCCACGTCGCCCCTCTGGGGCTGGCCTTCTATGCGGCAACCAGCCTTCCCGAGGCATATCGCGGCGGCGCCTTCGTTGGCGAGCATGGCAGCTGGAACCGCACGCGCTTCAATGGCTACAAGGTAGTTTTCGTACCATTCAGCGGCGGCCGTCCGAGCGGCGTCGCTACCGACGTGGTGACTGACTTCCTGGACAAGGACAACAAGGCGCGCGGCCGGCCTGTCGGCCTGGCTGTCGACAAAACCGGGGCCCTGCTCATCGCCGACGACGTCGGCAACACAGTTTGGCGGGTGACATCTGCCGGCCAATAAAGTGGCTCCACTCCCTTCGTCGAGCTGTCGGTCGAGCAGGTGGAGGGATCCCCGACGATCGCCGTTCCGGTGGTTCTGCTAGGCGCATTCGGCGTGCCCGCCATTGCCGGCTACTCCACGCTGACGATGTTTGCCGCGTGGCCGCATCGGGCGGGTGAGCTGGAAATAGATGAGGGCCTGCCGCTGATCACCGCCGAACCGAAGGACCGCCAGCGCCGCGAAATGGTATTTTTGCCCTTCCCACAGCCGGCTCTAGAATTTTCATCGCAAATCAAGTTATGATGCACTTGGTATTTCCCGGGACGGCTTGCGCCGCTTGGAATACCGGGAGGAACCGGGACATGGCCGTTGCGCTTGTACTCGTTCTGATAGTCGTGGGCTCGGTGTTGTTCCACTTCCTGAGCCCATGGTGGTGGACGCCGATTGCCTCGAACTGGGACTATATCGACAACACCATCATCATAACTTTCTGGATCACCGGTGTCGTCTTCGCCGCCGTGGTTCTTTTCATGGCCTATTGCGTCTTCCGCTTCCGTCATCGGGAAGGCAATCAGGCGGCATACGAACCTGAGAACAGGCGGCTCGAATCCTGGCTGACGGTCGTCACCGCGGTTGGTGTCACCGCTTTGCTCGTTCCAGGCCTGTTCGTCTGGAGCCGGTTCGTTACCGTTCCAAGCGACGCAACCGAGGTCGAAGTCGTCGGCCAGCAGTGGCAATGGAGTTTCCGCCTCCCCGGCAAGGACGGCAAGCTCGGCACATCCGACACTCGCGACGTCAACGCTGAAAATCCACTCGGCGTCATCGCCACCGATGCCAACGGTCAGGACGATGTCGTAGTGGAAGCGGCCGACCTGCACCTCCCGGTAGGCAAACCGGTCAAGATGCTGCTCCGCTCGATCGATGTGCTGCACGATTTCTACGTGCCGGAATTCCGCGCCAAGATGGACATGATCCCGGGCTCGGTCACCTATTTCTGGTTCACTCCTACCAAGACCGGAACCTTCCAGGTCCTGTGTGCCGAACTCTGCGGCCAGGGACATCCGATGATGCATGGCGTGGTCATGGTCGATACTCAGGAAGACTATCTGGCGTGGCTTGGCCAGCAGCAGACTTTTGCGCAGCTGTCCGCGCCCCAGCAGATGGGCTCGGCAGAGTAGGAAACCGGAACGACGGCGCGCCGTCGGGATTGAAGTTAATGCGGCAAGTCCGAACTGTCGGGCTGGCCGAGAAGGGCACGGAGGTGTTCCTATGGTCGATATCACACCTGCAGATGCGGTACCGCCGGCCGAAGTCGCGGAAATGGAACTCTACCATCCGCACAGCTGGTGGACGAAATACGTTTTCTCGCAGGACGCCAAGGTCATCGCCATCCAGTATTCGGCGACGGCGACAGCGATCGGCATGGTCGCGCTGGTGCTATCCTGGCTGATGCGGCTGCAACTCGGCTTCCCCGGCACATTCGACTTCATCACCCCGGAAGCCTACTACCAGTTCATCACCATGCACGGCATGATCATGGTGATCTACCTGCTCACGGCACTCTTCCTGGGCGGCTTCGGCAACTATCTGATCCCGTTGATGGTTGGTGCTCGCGACATGGTCTTTCCCTATGTCAACATGCTGAGCTACTGGATCTATCTGCTCGCCGTGCTGGTCCTGGTGTCGAGCTTCTTTGCGCCCGGCGGACCGACGGGTGCCGGCTGGACGCTCTATCCGCCGCAGGCGATCATGACCGGTACGCCAGGCGGCCAGGACTGGGGCATCATCCTGATGCTTGTCTCGCTGATCCTGTTCATCGTCGGCTTTACCATGGGCGGCTTGAACTATGTCGTGACGGTGCTGCAGGGGCGCACGCGCGGCATGACGCTGATGCGCCTTCCGCTTACTGTCTGGGGTATTTTCACCGCCACCGTCATGGCACTGCTCGCCTTCCCGGCGCTGTTCGTCGCCTGCGTGATGATGCTGCTCGACCGGGCGCTCGGCACCAGCTTCTTCATGCCGGCGATCGTCGAGATGGGCGAACAGTTGCAGCACGGCGGCGGCAGCCCGATCCTGTTCCAGCATCTGTTCTGGTTCTTCGGCCATCCGGAAGTCTACATCGTGGCGCTTCCGGCCTTCGGCATCGTATCCGACCTGATCAGCACCCATGCGCGCAAGAACATCTTCGGCTACCGCATGATGGTCTGGGCCATCGTCGGCATCGGCGCGCTGAGCTTCGTGGTCTGGGCGCACCACATGTATGTCAGTGGCATGCATCCCTATTTCGGCTTTTTCTTCGCCACAACGACATTGATCATCGCTGTCCCAACAGCCATCAAGGTCTACAATTGGGTGCTGACGCTGTGGCGCGGCGACATCCACCTCACCATACCGATGCTTTTTGCCTTGGCCTTCATCGTCACCTTCGTCAATGGCGGGTTGACTGGGCTATTTCTTGGCAATGTCGTCGTCGACGTTCCGCTGTCGGACACGATGTTCGTCGTCGCCCATTTCCATATGGTCATGGGGGTTGCCCCGATCATCGTAATCTTCGGCGCGATCTATCACTGGTATCCGAAGGTCACCGGCCGGATGCTGAACGAGACACTGGGCCGGTTCCATTTCTGGGTCACCTTCCTCGGCGCCTATCTGATCTTCTTTCCCATGCACTATCTCGGCTTGATGGGCGTGCCGCGGCGGTACAACGAATTGACCGACATGACGATCATGACGGAATCGGCCCACCACCTGAACTCGTTTATCAGCATCATGGCTTTTATAGTCGGTTTTGCTCAGATTGTGTTTCTGTTCAATCTCATCTGGAGCATCCGCCATGGCCGTGAGGCTGGCGGCAATCCGTGGCGGGCAACGACGCTCGAGTGGCAGACGCCCGAAACACCGCCCGCCCACGGCAATTTCGGCAAGGATCTGCCGATCGTCTATCGCTGGGCCTATGACTACAGCGTACCGGGAGCCAAGGAGGACTTCATACCGCAAAACGTTCCGGGCTCCTTCGCGCCCTCCAGGGAGCCGGCATGAGCGTAATCCTGGTCTTCCTGCTCGTGATCGCCGGTATTGCCGGGTGGTGGCTTTCCCATCAGCGGCTAATGACGAAGCCGTGGCTCGAGCAAGGTATGACCGGGGATTTTGTCGCTCTGGACCGATCGGCGCTGCCGACCGCAAAGATCGGTCTCGGCGTCTTCCTTGCCGTCGTCGGCTGCCTGTTCGCGCTGTTCACCAGTGCTTACTTCATGCGCATGGCGCTGTCGGATTGGCGGCCGCTGCCCATCCCGCCCCTGCTCTGGCTTAACACCGGCGTACTGGTCTTGAGCAGCATCGCGATACAGTGCGCTTCGCTCGCGGCGCGCAAGGGTCAAGTGGACATGGTCAGGCTCGGCCTCGCCACCGCTGGACTCACGGCGCTCGTCTTCCTGATTGGACAGCTTGTGGCATGGCGGGAACTGAGTGCGGATGGCTATTTTCTGGCATCCAATCCGGCCAACAGCTTCTTCTACCTGCTAACGGGAATGCATGGCCTGCATATACTGGGAGGACTGGTCGGGCTGGGCAGAACGAGCGTCGGCGCCTGGAACGGAGCGCAGCCGCAGCGGCTTCGCCTCAGTGTCGAGCTGTGCGCCATGTACTGGCATTTCCTGCTTTTCGTCTGGCTCGCCATCTTTGCGCTTCTGGCCGGCTGGGCTTCGACTTTAATCGACATTTGCCGAGGGTTGCTGACCTAGGAGGAACGGGCGGATGGCAGAGACGACACTGGCCCACATCGGCCGAACAGAGCCGCGGCCCGCAGGCTGGCAAGGCATCGCCGCCGATTGGTCCTCGGATCAGCGGGCGTTCAAAAACGTGTCCTGGGGCAAGGCCATGATGTGGATCTTCCTGCTCAGCGACACGTTCATCTTCGGCTGCTTCCTGCTCTCCTACATGACCGCGCGTATCTCAACACGTGTGCCGTGGCCCAATCCGAGCGAGGTCTTCGCCCTGCGCATCGGTGGCTCCGACATTCCACTGATCCTTATCGCCATCATGACCTTCGTGCTGATCTCGAGCAGCGGAACGATGGCCATGGCGGTCAATTTCGGCTACCGCCGCGACCGCCGCAAGACGGCAGTGCTGATGCTCTTGACCGCAGCACTCGGCGCGACCTTTGTCGGCATGCAGGCCTTCGAATGGACCAAGCTGATCACCGAGGGCGTGCGGCCTTGGGGCAATCCCTGGGGCGCTGCCCAGTTCGGCGCATCCTTTTTCATGATCACCGGCTTCCACGGCACGCACGTGACGATCGGGGTGATCTTCCTGATCATCGTGGCGCGAAAGGTCTGGCGCGGGGATTACGATGTCGGACGGCCCGGCTTCTTCACCAGCCGAAGGGGCCGCTACGAGAACGTCGAAATCATGGGGCTTTACTGGCATTTCGTCGACCTGGTCTGGGTGTTCATTTTCGCATTTTTCTATCTTTGGTGAGAGGCAGGACATGGCTGAAGCAACCGCAAACGGCCTGGGACAACACGCACTGGACAGCGCCCGTACCCATGATGCGACGACGACCGGCGTTACCCCGGCGGAGGTTCATCAGGAGCACCCGATCAAGCTCTATCTGGTGGTCTGGGCGTGGTTGTTCATCCTCAGCACCTGCTCCTATCTGGTCGACTATTTCGGTCTCCACGGCTATCTCAGATGGTCGCTGATCCTGATCTTCATGATCCTCAAGGCAGGACTGATCGTCGCCATCTTCATGCACATGGCCTGGGAACGGCTGGCACTGGCATATGCAATTATCCTGCCGCCGGTGCTGGTTCTGGTGTTCGTGACGATGATGGTCTTCGAAGCGGACTACACGCTTCTCACCCGAATGGCGTTTTTCGGGGCTGGGCCCTGACATGCAATCCGGATCCGGGCCGTCCGGTCCTGGAGCCTTCGCCTTGAAACAATCCACGACTGGTCCATTTCTGTTGGTATCGGAAACGACAGGCGATGCCGGCGTTTCCACATGCGTCGCGAACACCAGCAAGGGGCGCCCAAGATGACCATCGCAAACAGACTGAAGGATTTTATCGATAGGAAAGGAATTTCCTACGACACCGTCGAGCATCACCGCACGGCGACAAGCAGACAATCCGCCATTGCGGCACATGTGCCCGGCAGCATAATGGCCAAATCGGTGGTCGTTCACCACGACCGTGGCTACGCGCTGGCCGTGGTTCCAAGCACGCACAGGATAGAACTCGCGACATTGCAGGACGTCATGGACAAGCCCCTTGGGCTAGCCTCCGAAGACGAGGTGGTCTCGTTGTTCGGCGATTGCGACGTCGGCGCTGTGCCGCCGATCGGCGCTGCCTATGATGTGCCGGTGGTCCTCGACGAAAGCCTCGGCGACGCTCCCGAAGTCTATTTCGAGGGCGGCGACCACAAGACGCTTGTGCATGTGAGCGGCAAGGATTTCCGCGACCTGACAAAGGACGCGCGCCAAGCCCGTTTCAGCCACCCGGCCTACTGAAAGCTCTGCCCCCACCCTGCCCGCACCGGCACTTTCGCCGGTGCGGGCGGCGCAGGTTTTTTCAGCTCACGGTCTGGTGGCCGGCGGCGATTCCACAACTTTCCGGTAAACATGCCAGGTCGCATGACCAAGGATCGGCAGCACGACCGCCAGCCCGGCGAACACTGGCAGCGAGCCGACGATCAGGGCGACGGTGACGATAAGGCCCCACACCGCCATCACGATCGGGTTGGCCAGGACAACGCGCACCGAGGTGTGGATGGCTTCGTAGGCGCCGACATCGCGGTCGAGCAGCAACGGGAATGCGACGACCGTGGTACACAACACAACCGCGGCGAACACGAAGCCGATGGCGTGACCCAGGATGATGAGCGTCCAGCCGCGTCCCGTGGCGAATATTTCACTGATGAAGCTGGACAGCGATTGCGGCGGCGTCGGGCCGAACAGGGTCTGGTAGAATATCTGGGCCGTCAAAAGCCAGGCGATGAAGATCGCAAGCAGCATGACGCCGACCGCTGCAATAGCCGGCAGTGCCGGAGAACTCCTGACCTCAAAGGCGTGCCTCCACGAGGCGTCGAGCCCGGCTTCCCGTCGCCGGCTGATCTCATAGAGGCCGATCGCCGCGAACGGACCAATCAATGCAAAGCCGGACACAAGCGGAAACAGCAATGGCAGCGTGTTGTTACCTGATGTCCAGACAGCAAGCACGACTCCCGCAATCGGATAGATCAGGCAGAGAAAAACGATGTGCGACGGCTTGACCATGAAATCATCGACGCCACGCCTGAGCGCATCAAAAAGATCGGAGACACCGATCTTTCGAATTCTGGTGTGTTCCAGCGCCTCGCTGGCGCCTGCTATCACGTGAAAGCTTGCCATGACCATTCCTCCAGACCAGGTCCGGTAAGGTCGCGTTTTACGGTGCTGCCATTCTGCATGATTGACCCACGCAAACCGCGACCTGCACCATGATCAATATACTCTCATGCGGGGGACTTGTCGCGCTTTGTAGGAAGGCCCGGGAGTAAGAGGTCGCGGGTAGCCTGACTAGCTCCGGACGCCTTTCTTCGATATGCTCTTCTAGTCGAAGGTGAAGGTCATGGATGGAAGGACAGTTCTCATACTCGGCCTTGGCGTCGTTATTCTGCTGTTGCTGGGATTTTGTGCTCTGCCAAGGTGATGTTTGAGCCGGGGTCAATAGCCGGCTGACGCGACCACTCGCATTACAATGGTGTCGGCAAGCAGCGCCGCAAAGATTGCGAAAAGATAGACAATCGAATACGCAAACAGCGCCTTTGCCGGCTTCATCTCCTTGTCGGCGACGAGAACCTTCCAGGCGTGCCAAATGAAACCTGCGCCTAAGGCGGCTGAAACAGTGCCATAATATCCGCTCGCGAAGCCGAAGCCCCAAGGAAGCACGCCGATTGGCGCCAAGAGCAGCGAATAGGCGAAGATTTGTTTTCTGGTCGAGTGCTGGCCGGCCACATTCGGCATCATCGGGATACCCGCCGCGGCATAGTCGCCGACCTTGAAAAGGGCCAGCGCCCAGAAATGAGGCGGCGTCCAAAGGAAAATGATCAGAAACAGAATGAGACTTTCAATGCCGATTGCGCCGGTTGCAGCAGCCCACCCGATCACCGGAGGAAGGGCGCCTGCCGCGCCGCCTATGACGATATTCTGTGGCGTCGAGCGCTTCAGCCACATCGTGTAGATAACGACATAGAAAAAGATGGTGAACGCCAACAACGATGCGGCGAGCCACCCCACCAGCGCGCCGAGCGTCACGACCGACAGTGCGGAAAGCACCAGACCGAAGGTGAGAGCTTCGCCAGGCGTGACGCGACCGGCCGGAATTGGTCGCTTGGACGTGCGAGACATCAAGGCGTCTATGTCTGCGTCGTACCACATATTGAGCGCGCCGGCGGCTCCCGCTCCAACCGCGATTGCGCCGATGGCAATTACGGCGATAACTGGATTCATCACGCCGGGCGCCATCATCAGGCCGACGAAGGCAGTAAACACGGCAAGCGCCATGACCCGTGGTTTCAAAAGCGCAAAGAAGTCACCCGCCGTCGCCTCCGAGAGGCGGATGCCGGTATCTTTGAGGCGGCTTTCTTCAGTCGACATTCAGACGACCACCGATGGGAACGGCAGCCTAGCCGGCCAATGTCTTTTTTGCAACGAGCCGCCTCCCCACCGACACTGCCGGCAGATTGCGGCCGAGGCTATGCCTCGACCTGTTTGCGATACCAAGATCCGGCGAAAGAGCCGGGCTATTTGGAGAATTGCTTCAGATAAGCAATGACATTGGCGACGTCCTCGTCCTTTTTGAGGCCGGGGAATGCCATCTTCGTTCCTTTGACCATCGCCTTGGGATCGTGAAGGTAAGTCGTCAGCGTGGCTTCGTCCCATTTAACGCCGGATTTTCCGGCCTCGGTCATGGCCTTGGAATAGCTGAACCCCGGATGCGTGCCGGCCGTTCGACCGATGACGCCGTTCAAGGACGGACCGATCTTGTTTTGGTCCTTGTCTGCGACGTGGCAGACCTTGCATTTGGCGAAGACCTTCTCACCCGCCGCGGCATCCTGTGCCCGCGAGGGGCCGGCAATGACGGTGGCGACGGACATGGTGATAAAAAACACAATGGCACGCATGGCATTTCCTCCCTGATCGCCAATTTGCCCTGGCTGACCTGCACAGGCCGACATTTAGTCCGCTGGCATGCGCTCTTGAATGGCAGAACGGATATCCACTGCCTGGAGTTGCGGCACCTACATACCACAGAACCCGGCTGGCAGGTAGAGTTCGACCATGCAAAGGTTTAATGCGGACAATCTGCTCAAGGCAATTTGGTGTTGCAGGTGGCGGCGATCCGGCCGACCGCCTCTTCAACTCCGGCGAGGTCGAAGTCGGCTGTGCCGCGCCCCGACAGCAGCCCGAACCGCCAGGACAACAGTAGCCGGTCCGCGGAAATCAGTCGCCTGATGCCGTCGGCACCGTCGCGGACCAGCATCCTGCTGCGCGGGCCGACCGACCAGCTTTCGTTGAGCTTGCCGGATTGGCCGACAGTCACCGACATGGCGATGGTTCGGCTGGCCGAAACGGTGTCGCTCAGCTGCAGCCATTCGCTCCAACGCGGTTCACCGGCGGTCCGGCAGGCGATCGTCAATACCGGGCTGTAACTCAATGCGCCGCCGCCGGTGATGAGCTTGTTGGTCGCATAAAGCGAGGCGGTGACAAGGCCATCGCTGGTCTTGTCGAACCGCCAGTTGTCGAGAACCGTATCAGCCTGAGCGATCCCGCAGACCGACGCAAGCAGGAACGCCGCCGCCATCACGCTTCCGATACCGAAGAACTGTCTCAACGATGCCTCCAACAACCGCTGCGGTCAGCAACCCAGCGCAGATAATCATCAAAGCTTCGTATCGCTACCTCGACCGCCAGATGTGTGAAATCCGTTGCGTCTGCGCCACAACGAAAAAGGCCGCCTCGAGAAGGCGGCCTTTCGGAATTCAGCAGGGACGTTATTCAGCGTCCTTGGCGGCCTTCTTCTTCGGCGCGGCCTTTTTCTTCGGCTCTTCAGCGTCGTCGTCGGCCTTCTTGGCGTCCGCTTTTTTCGCGGCCGCCTTCTTCGCCGGCTTGGCCTTGGTTGTCTCCGTATCCTCGTCGTCGGCCAGCAGTTCTTCCTTGCTGACCTTGACATCGGTGACCGAGATCTGGCCGAGCAGATGGTCGACCACCTTCTCTTCGAACATCGGCGCGCGCAACGTGTTCAGCGCTTCGGGATTGTTGCGATAGAATTCGAAGGCTTCCTGCTGCTGGTTGGCCGGATAGCGGCGCACCTGCTCGAACAGGCCGCGCTGCAATTCCTCGTCCGTCACGGTGACGCCGGCCTTCTCGCCGATTTCGGCGAGAACCAGGCCGAGACGCACGCGGCGTTCGGCAAGCCGCATATATTCGGCACGCGCCTCTTCTTCCGTCGTCTCTTCGTCGGCAAAGGTGCGTCCGGCGGCTCCGAGGTCGCGATTGACCTGGTTCCAGATGTTGTTGAACTCAGCCTCGACGAGCTTGGACGGCGCCTCGAACGAGTAGGCAGCGTCGAGCTGGTCGAGCAACTGCCGCTTGACCTTCTGGCGCGTTATCGAGCCGAACTGGTTCTCGATCTGACCGCGCACCACCTCGCGCAGGCGCTCCAGCGATTCAAGGCCGAGATTTTTGGCCATCTCGTCGTTGATCTCAAGCTCGCCGGGCTTCGATACTTCCTTGACGGTCACGTCGAAAGTGGCTTCCTTGCCGGCCAGATGCGCCGCCTGGTAGTTTTCCGGGAAGGTGACCGTGACCTGCTTCTCGTCGCCGGCCTTGCCGCCGACCAGTTGGTCTTCGAAGCCGGGGATGAATTCCTTCGAGCCGAGCACCAGCGGCTGATCGGTGCCGGCGCCGCCGTTGAAGGCTTCGCCGTCGATCTTACCGACATAATCGATGGTCACGCGATCGCCCTCGGCGGCCTTGCCGGTCTTCGGCTCGTAAGTGCGGGCGGATTCAGCGACACGCTTGACCTGCTCGTCGATCTCTTCATCCGGCACGTCGAACACTTGACGCGTCACCTTGATGTCGGAGAAATCCTTGATCTCGATCGGCGGAATGACCTCGTAGTTCAGGCGGAACTCGAAGTCGGCGCCGCCGGCCAGGATCTTCTCGGCTTCCTTCTCGTCCTCGGTCATGATCACTTCAGGCTGCATGGCGGCCTTTTCGCCGCGCCCGGTGATGATCGAACGGGTCGAATCGTTGAGGATCTCGTTGACCACTTCGGCCATGAACGATTTGCCGTAGACCTTGCGCAGATGCTGGACCGGCACCTTGCCGGGGCGGAAGCCGTTGATGCGGACCTTGTTCCTGGCATCGGAAAGCCGCGCCATCAGCTTGGCTTCCATGTCACCGGCCGGCACGGTGATCTTGATCTCGCGCTTGAGACCGGAGTTGAGCGTTTCGGTGACCTGCATCATAAAACCTTTGTTTCCACCAATGAGGCCGTCAAACGGCCCCTGCCGTTTACAGCCTGCCGGTATGATCTTGCCGGGAATGGCTTTTGGTGCGGGACTTGGCGATCTGTCCGCCCAACGCGGCACAAATCCTCCAGAAATACGCTCCAAAATGTGAATAAGTCTTTGTTTTTCCTACTTCTTATCACATTTTGCAGAAGCGGATCGTCGCGTCCCGTCACATTCGACACGCCTTTTGTCACAGGCGACGCTGATTTTCAACCATCTTTGCATTCCGGCCAATGATGCCGATATCGGCCCTGACATTGACAGAATGATGGCTACATGGGATTGGCCGGGCAATGCGGATGTGGCGGAATTGGTAGACGCCCTGGATTTAGGTTCCAGTGCCGAAAGGCGTGGGGGTTCGAGTCCCTTCATCCGCACCACCCTTCGCTCTTCGAGCTTCGGGTGGCAGGCCACCTGAGCCAACTCGACAGACGAAGGGAATCCTCCGAAGCCTTGGCGAAGGAGGACTAATAAAGCGGCTCCTCGAACAGTGTCTTGTCGCCGTCCACCAGCGCCTTGATCTGCGCCGTGCCGTTGGCCGCGATCGCCACGCGGATGCCGAACGGCCGCACCCGCATGTCGTTCTGGATCGCTATCCCCTCGCCTTCCGGCAGATAGAAGCGCTCGATGCCGTACTCCGGCGCGATCGTCGTTTCTCCCTGGCTGATATCCCACCCCTCGGAGACGTGTCCGACGATATCGGCTTCACCGGATGCTGCCGGCACCGGCGCTTGCCCGAACCAAGCCGCGGTCGGCCCCCAATAGCCGTCGGCGCCCTGCTTCAGCCTGACCACGATCGACGTTTCCTCGCTGGAAAGCTTGCCGGCCGGAATGTTGCCGATCAGCTTCACCGATATGCGCGAAATGTCGTAGCCGAGCCGAATGTAGTCACCGCGCAAGAGATCGCGCGGATCGATCGGCTCGATCTTGAGCAGGACCTGCTTGCCGTCGCGCAGGATCGCTGCGCGTCCGGCGATGATCCAGCTCAGGAAGCCGATCTGGACAAGCGCCAGCACTACCGCCGAGATGGTCAGTTTTTTGCCGGTCATCATGCTGCCGCTCCTGTCATGGCCGGGGCGTTCATGCGCTTTTCTATGCGGATGATAATGAAAGCAAGAACGGCGAGAAGCACCGCTGCCGCAAGGAAGAAGCCTGCCGTGTCGAGCATTGATTGCAGCATCACCACATAGATAATGGCGAGTTCGAAGGCGAAGCCCGCATAGGCAACCCAGCGCAGTCCCCGGCTCTCGCGGCCGCCCAGCACGATCGCCGCGACGATGCCGGCCAGCGCAACAGCCGAGGCAATGGCGAAGCCGCTATTGTAGCTGCTTTCATCCGCCAGTTCGAATTGGATCATCGCCAGGCCGGTGAGAAAGCCGATCAGCGCGTGCAAGGGCAGCCTGCCACCCAGTTGCAAGATCCTGTCGACCGGCCCGGCAGCAAAGATCGCAGCGGTAAAAAGCAGCACCGACGCGGCAACGAGCGGGATGGCAACTTGCAGCGTGTCGTATTGCATGACCAACAGCACGAGGTAGAAGAGGACCGACAGGATGATCAGGTGGCGCGCAGCCTGGCTGCGCGTCCAGAACGAAACGGCGAAGAGAACCAGCGCCATGACCACGAAGAGATGCGGAAACTCCGTGCGCCGGAAGTAGTCGAACCCTCTCAGGAACAGCCAGGCATCGGCGATGCCGACGGCAGCGACGGTCAGCGGGTTTGAGCGCAGCGCCACCGCCGCCAGCGCCGTGCCGGCGCCCCAGGTGATCAAGGCCGAGGCCTCGTCGCCCGATAAATGATACATCTGGCCGATCAGCGCGATCGAACCGCCGAACGCTGCCGCCGCGACGATCCACAGCGCCTCGCCGATCGCCGCATGGTCGCGCATCTTCAGCACCGCGCCGCCGACATAGCCGGCAAGGATAACGGCAAAAAGTGCGGCGACCCGCACCAGCCGCGGGATGACTTCCCAGTTGGCGGCGATAAAGATCAGGATAGCTGCGCCGAACAGCAGCGCCGCCATCATCGCCAGGATCGAGCCGAAGCTCAGCGATTTGCGTTCATTTGCCTCGACGTCGCGCGTCAGCGCCTCGGCTGTCGGCGCATCGATCAGGCCGGCCTGCTGCCATCGCGCGATATCCGACCTGACCAGTGACGAATAGCTCGCCATTGCCCCTCCCCTTTCGCTTCGTCCTTTTGGCTCGTCCGCCCAAGCGTTTGACCTTGCGGCATTTTCCGATTTGGGCGGAAAGCCGGACGCGCGTTAATGTTGCATTGCACAATTTGCATTGCTGCCATGCACCAATAGCGCTTTTAAATCGATATGACCCCACCTATTTTCACGGTGCACACAAAGACGGAATGATCCGAAAGAAAGACGAAACGAGAATACCATGAACCTGATCCGCAACTATCGCAACTGGCGCCGCTATAGGGACACCGTGTCCGAGCTGAGCCGCCTGAGCACCCGTGAACTGACCGACCTCGGCATCAGCCGCAGCGACATTCATTACGTCGCCCGCAAGGCGGTCTAATCCTTCGGGCCGCAAATGGCCCGATCAGTTTTGAAAAGAGAATGACAATGAACCTGATCCGCAACTATCGTAACTGGCGCGTCTACCGCGAGACGGTTACCGAGCTGGGTCGCCTGTCGAACCGCCAGCTGAACGACCTTGGCATCGTCCGCGACGAGATCAAGATGGTCGCTCGCAGGGCGATCTAACAACAGGAATTTCGCCAGGGTCGACCTCCTCCCCGACCCTGACGGATACGGTCAGCCTTCACCTCCTCCCGAGGGTTGACCACAAAAACGGCGCCCGCCGGACCTCCTCCCCCGGCGGGCGTTGTTTCTAAAAAGGGTTTCGCGCCCTTCCAAACGGCGAAAAGAATTTCGTCAAAGCCGACCTCCTCCCCGGCGATGGCGAATACGGTCGATCTTCACCTCCTCCCGAGGATCGGCCAACAAAACGACACCCGCCGGATCTCCTCCCCCGGCGGGTGTTGTTGTTTTGGGCGGTCTTTCCCAGGCAGCCCACTTGCGGTGCGATCCCCTGGCAATTGCAATCCTTGCGCCAAGCGACTATTTCGGCGCTCATGGACAAGAACCCCATTCACATTATCGGCGGCGGACTTGCCGGTTCCGAAGCCGCCTGGCAGGCGGCGCAAGCCGGCGTTCCCGTTGTCCTGCATGAAATGCGTCCCGTCCGCGGTACCGACGCGCACAAGACCGACGGGCTGGCCGAGCTCGTCTGTTCCAATTCCTTCCGCTCCGACGATGCGAAAACCAATGCCGTCGGCCTGCTGCACGCCGAAATGCGGCTGGCCGGTTCGCTGATCATGAGCGCCGGCGATGCGCACCAGGTGCCGGCCGGCGGTGCGCTCGCCGTCGACCGCGACGGATTTTCCGAAGCGGTAACCCGGAAGCTCGAAGCCCACCCGCTCATCACCATTCGGCGCGAGGAAGTGCCGGGCCTGCCGCCGGCGGATTGGGACCAGGCGATTATCGCCACCGGTCCGCTGACCGCGCCTTCGCTTGCTCAATCGATCGCGGAAGCAACCGGCGCCGACGCGCTCGCCTTCTTCGATGCCATCGCGCCGATCGTCCATTTCGACACGATCGACATGGATATCTGCTGGTTCCAGTCGCGCTACGACAAGGTCGGCCCCGGCGGCACCGGCAAGGATTACATCAACTGCCCGATGGACAAGGAGCAGTACCTTGCTTTCGTCCAGGCGCTGGTCGACGGCCAGAAAACCGAATTCAAGCAATGGGAAGGCACGCCCTATTTCGACGGCTGCCTGCCGATCGAGGTGATGGCCGAGCGTGGCATCGAGACATTGCGCTATGGGCCGATGAAACCGATGGGGCTGACCAATGCGCACAATCCGTCCGTAAAGGCCTATGCCGTCGTCCAGCTTCGCCAGGACAACGCGCTGGGCACGCTCTACAACATGGTCGGCTTCCAGACCAAGCTGAAGCACGCCGAGCAGGTGCGCATTTTCCGCACCATCCCCGGGCTGGAAAACGCCGAATTCGCCCGCCTCGGCGGCCTGCATCGAAACACCTACATCAATTCGCCGACGCTGCTCGACGCTTCGCTGCAGTTGAAGTCGCGGCCCGGCCTGCGTTTTGCCGGCCAGATCACCGGCTGCGAGGGCTATGTCGAGAGCGCCGCCATCGGCCTGCTTGCCGGACGTTTCGCGGCGGCCGAAAGGCTTGGCCGTGCACCATCGCTGCCGCCCTTGACCACCGCCTTCGGCGCATTGCTCAACCACATCACCGGTGGCCACATTGTCTCCGACGACGAGCCGGGAAAGCGCTCGTTCCAGCCGATGAACGTCAATTTCGGCCTGTTCCCGCCGGTGGACGCGCCGAAGATCGAGGGCAAGCGACTGCGCGGCAAGGACAAGACGGTCGCCAAGCGGCACGCGGTGACATCGCGCGCGCTCGCCGACTGCCGCGAATGGCTGGGGCTGCCTTCCCATGCGGAAGCTGCGGAATAGTGCCGATCTCGGTTCTTGTGGATTTCGCCGCGGAGAAGTAGGATACTATCCTACTTTGTATCGCGAGGCCAAATGCCCATGGAATCCGCCGAGAAACTGTCAGTCACCGTAACGCCCGCCATGGCGCGCATGATTCGCGAAAAGGTCGAGGACGGCTCCTACGGATCGGCGAGCGAGGTCATCCGCGCGGCACTTCGCGCCTTCCAGCGCGAAGAGGAAGAACATGCCGAGCGCATGGCCTCGATCCGGGCGCGCGTGAAGGCATCGATCGAAGACACAAGGCCTGATATTCCGCTGGACCAGGCAATCACAAGAGTGAAGAGCAGGATTTCAGAGCTGGCGAGGGAGAACGATGATCCAGCGTCTCGCCGTAGTTCTTAGCGAAGGCGCTATCACGGATTTGACGACGATTGCCGGCTATATCGTCAACAGCGGTGCGAGCGTAGCGGCTGCGGACAATTTCGTCGACAGGATCAAGGTGCGTTGTGGAAACATCGGCAATGCACCGCGTGGCGGCCGGCCACGCGACGACATTGCGCCAGGATTGCGAACGGTGCCGTTCGAGCACTCGGCTATTATCGCCTATATTGTCGACGATGATGTCGTGCGCATCGTCAATATCTTCTATGGCGGTCGCGATTATGAAACGCTGATGCGCGATGGCGGGTCGAGTGATCCATCGTGATGGAAACTACTCGGCCGGGCCGATGCTGACCGCCGGCAGTCCGGCTTGGCGGCCGGGCCGGATTTCCTCATTAGCAATCAGCCTTCACACAGCCGGGCAGCCTTGCGTCGCGCGCCGGAACAAGAGCCAATGCCGGCGCAAGGCCGAAAGCCGCACCGCGCCATCAAGCGGTGAATGGCGGGAGCCGTCCATCTTGCCGAGATAGGCGCCCGTCAGAGCCAGTGGCAGAAAGGCCGGCCGCAGCGAAACCGGTAGAGCGGACGCTCCCTGCTCGAAAGCGGAAAGATGCTCGCGTGCCAGCGCGACCATCGCGGCCACTGCGCGTTGCGCGCCCGGCCCGCCGTCGCCTGTAACGAATTCTTGCGGCGACGTTCCTGCGGCGGCCAAGATGTCGGCCGGGACAAAGCACTGTCCCCGCTTGCGGTGCAGCGGCAGCAGCAGCAGGAGACCGGTCATCGCCTGCGCACAACCTGCCCTGCCGGCAAGTTCGGCAAAGCGCGGCGCTTCGACCGGATCGAGCACCATCGCCGCAAGCTGGATAAGTGCTGCGGCAGTCTCGCCGCAATAGCCTTCGAGATCGGTGCGCGACGGCATCGGGTCGTCATAGAGATCGAAGATGCGCGCTTCCAGCATGTTGTCGAAAGCGGCCTTGGGCAGGCGGTGAGCGGAAATCGTCGCTCTCAGCGCGTCCGCCACGGGATGGCCGACCTTAGCGCGATCCTCTTCGGCTGCGATGACGTCTCGCCACCATTGCAGCCGCACCTCGCCCGGCAGCGCCTCGTGGATGCGATCGCGTATGCCGGCGACTTCAGCATTGAAGGCATAGAGCGAAAACAGCGCGTCGCGCTTGTTCTCGGGCGCATAGAGCACGCTGAGATAGCGGTCATGATCGGCGGCACGCACGGTCTCAATGACGACTTTGGTGTTTTCGGTCACGTCAGTCGACGGCGATGAGTGCTGCGGCCACGGCGCGGTCTTCCGCCAGCAGCACATTATAGGTCCGCACCGCCGCCCCGGTCGACATCGGATCGGCGGAAATGCCCGCTTCTTTCAGCGCCGCACGCAGCGCTGCAGGCAATGGCCTCAGGTCCTTGCCGCTGCCGACCAGCAGGATCTCGACCGTGGCGGCCTCATTGAACAACTTGGCGAAATCCGCTGACGTCAGCGCCAGCGGATCGGCCGGCTCCCAGCCATAGATGCCAGAAGGCAGGCACAGCAGCGAGCCGCGATGCGACATGTCGGCAAAGCGGAAACCGCCATTGCCATAAGCCTCGATCGGTGCGCGGCCGGGGAAATGCGCCTCGCGGATGACGATGCCCTTGGCCACTTTTGAGGCAAGCCGTCAGGTGGCTATGGCTTTGCCGCCGCCCACCGGCTTTTCCTCATCGGACGCTGTGGCCTGCGGCCGCAGCTTGAACAGGATAAGCAGTGGCGCGGCGATAAAGATCGACGAATAGGTGCCGAACACGACGCCGAACAGCATCGCCATGGTGAACGAGCGGATCACCTCGCCGCCGAACAGCACCAGCGCCAGCAGCGCCAGGATCGTCGTCACCGAGGTCAGCGTCGTCCTCGACAGCGTCTCGTTGATGGCGTTGTTCAGCAATTGCGGTAGCGGCATTCGCTTGTATTTCCGCAGATCCTCGCGAACACGGTCATAGACGACGATGGTGTCATTGAGCGAATAACCGATGATGGTGAGGATCGCCGCCAGCGACGACTGGTTGAATTCGAGGCCGGTGATGACGAAGAAGCCGATCGTCATGACCACGTCGTGCACGGTCGCTACGATGGCGCCGACCGCGAACTGCCATTCGAAGCGGAACCAGACATAGATCAGGATACCGAGCAGCGCGACGAGCATGGCGATGGTGCCTTGCTTGGCAAGCTCGCCCGAGACCGTCGGCCCGACCACTTCGACGCGGCGGAAATCATACTGGTCCTGCAACTCGCCGCGCACCTTGTCGATGACGGTCTGCTCGGCGTTCTCGCCACCCTCCTGCGTACCGACGCGGATCAGCACGTCGTTCGGCTCGCCGAACTGCTGAACCTGCACCTCGCCGATATTGAGTTCCGTCAGCCTGCCGCGGATGTCTGCGAGGTCGGCATTGCCGGTCTTGGACTTCACCTCGATCAGCGAGCCGCCCTTGAAATCGATGCCGTAATTGATGTCGATGGTCATGAAGCCGACGACCGACAGGACCGAAAGCAAGCTCGACAACGCAAAGGTCCAACGGCGGATGCCCATGAACGGAATTCTCGTTCCGGGCGGAATGAAGGTCACCGGCGCCCGCGGCAACTCCTTCGGACGGGCCCGGCGAAGCCAGATCGAGACCAGCAGGCGGGTGAAGGTGAAGGCGGTGAAGACCGTGGTCAGGATGCCGATGGCGTAGGTGACGGCAAAGCCCTTCACCGGCCCGGTCCCGAGCCAGAACAGCACCACGGTCGCGATCAGCGAGGTGACGTTGGAATCGACAATGGTCGCCAGCGCCTTGCTGAAACCGGTATCGATCGCCTGGATGACCGAACGGCCGGCACGTCGCTCCTCGCGGATGCGTTCATAGATCAGCACGTTGGAATCGACCGCCATGCCGATGGTCAGCACGATACCGGCGATACCGGGCAAGGTCAGCGTCGCCCCAAGCAGCGACAGCAGCCCGACGATCATCGCCACATGCACCGCCAGCGCGATGTTGGCGAGAAAGCCGAGGAAACCGTAGGCGACGAACATGAACGCCACCACCAGGATCGAACCGATAATGCCGGCGACCTTGCCGGCATGGATGGAATCCTGGCCAAGTCCCGGCCCCACCGTGCGCTCTTCGATCACCGTCAGCGTCGCCGGCAAGGCGCCGGCGCGCAGCAGCACGGCGAGATCGTTGGCGCTCTCGGCGGTGAAATTCCCCGATATCTGGCCGGTGCCGCCGGGGATCGGTTCGCGGATCTGCGGCGCCGAAATCACCTGGTTGTCGAGGATGATGGCAAACAGTTTGCCGACGTTCTGTGCCGTCGCCTGGCCGAACCTCTGCGCGCCCTTAGAATCGAAACGGAACGAAACGACCGGCTCGTTTGTCTGGGAGTTGAAGGTCGCCTGGGCATCGACGAGGTTCTCACCCGAAACGATGACGCGGTTCTCGATCAGATACGGAACCGGCGGATCGTCCTGCGAATACAGCACCGAGGATCCCGGTGGCGGACGGCCCTTCAGCGCATCCTGCACCGGCATCGACTGGTCGACCATCTGGAAGGTCAGCTTGGCGGTCTGGCCAAGAATTTCCTTCAACCGTTGCGGGTCCTGCAGACCAGGCACCTGCACCAGGATGCGGTCGTCGCCTTGGCGCTGCACGATCGGCTCGGTGGTGCCGAGCTCGTTGACGCGACGCTCGACAACCTGGATCGCCTGCGTCAGCGCCGTCGAAGTGCGATATTTGATCCCCGCATCGGTGACGGAAAATTTGAGCAGGCCGGGCACGGAATCATCCAGCGTCATCTCCTGGACGGAGCCGCCGCTGAACAGGCCGGCGGCCACGGGATTGGTCAATGGTTTCAAGGCTGTCTTGGCAGCTTCGATCCGTGCCGGATCGGTGATGCGGACCTGGACCGTGCGGCCCGTTCCGGAAAGACCGGTATAGCCGATCTTGGCATCGCGCAGCAGCGTCCTGATTTCGTCGCGCGTCGTCTCCAGCCGATCCTTGATCAGATCGTTCGGGTCCATTCTGAGCAGGATATGCGAGCCGCCCTGCAGGTCGAGGCCGAGCGTCATCTGCCGCTTCGGCACCCAGTCGGGAAGCTTGGCCAGCGTGCTGGCGGAAAAAAGATTGGGCGCAGCGAGGACCACTGTGGCGGCCACGGCCAGCCAGATCAGGATCATCTTGAAGCGCGAGAAATAAAGCATCAGTTCTTATCCGTTCAGGCGTACAAGCGGCTGCGTTCCGCCATAGGTCGGTTTGCGGGGATATTTCTAATTCTGACCACGGCCGGCCCTATCGTGCTTCCTCGGCGATTGTCAATCTTGCTGGCAAGGGGCCGGTGCGCAGCAGCAAGGCGAGGTCATTGGCGCTTTCAGCGGTGAAATTTCCCGATATCTGACCGGTGCCGCCTTCAATGGGCTCTCGGATAACAGGCGCCGAAATAACCTTATCGTCTAAAATAACTGCAAACGGCTTGCCGATATACTGCGTCGTAGCCCATTTGAAACGCGCCGTACCCCGGGGAATCAAGCCGGAATGAGACGACAGGCTCATCGGTCGCCAAATTGCGGGTTGCTTGCGCATCCAGCACATTTTTACCTGAAAGGATAACCCGATTTCGATCAAGTAGGGAACCGGAGGATCGTCCATCGAATAAAAAACCGCTGAGCCGACGGGCGGGCGGGCGCTGATTGCCTCGTCGACTGGCATCGACAGATCAACGAGTTGGAAGCTCAGGTGACCGGGCCGGGTGAGAATTTGTCCTAGCCTTTGCGGATCGGCAACGCCCGACGTGCGGACCAATATGCCGTCTTCATTCGTTGACCGAACCACCGGGTGGGTGGCGCCCAGGTCGCGGATACGATCTTTGATAACTTCAACCGACTGTGCGAGCGCGGCCGAAGTTCGATACTTCAAACCTGCATCCGTTACGGTGAATTTGAGCAGGCCGGGCTCACTGTCATCCAGGGTCATTTCCTGGACACCGCTTTCCGCGACAGGATCGGTCACCGTTTTGAGTGCCGCCTTGGCGAGGTCAAGCTGAGCCGGATCTGTTATGTGCACCTGAACGGTCCGACCCGAACTGGCAAGGCCGGTATAGCCGATCCTTGCTTCGCGTAGCAGCGACCGGACCTCGTTGCGTGTCGCTTTCAGCCGGCCCTCGATCACGTCGGCCACATCCAACCTGAGCAGGATGTTTGGGCCGTCTTGCTGGTTTGCTTCAACTATTGACTGGCTTTCGGCAAGCCATTCGGGTCGCGTGGTATGCAAACCGGCGGCGAAGATATTGGTCGCGTGGAAGATAACCGTGCTGGCCAAGGCAAGCCACGTCAGGATCATCGTCAGGCGCCAAAGGTGGAACATATGCCGTCGTTCGTCAGAGCCCTGCCCGCGGATCGTTCCGCCGACAATTCGGTTACTTCTTGGCGTTCTGGTTCGCCACCGGCTCGCCCTTGACGCGCACATCGGCGATCGTCGAGCGCAGTGCCGTCACCTTGATGCCGCCAAGGTCGACTTCGAGCTCGTTGTCGTCGATCACCTTGGTCACCTTGCCGACGAAGCCGCCGCCGGTAACCACCGTATCGCCGCGGCGAATCGCCGAAAGCATCTCGCCGCGCTTCTTCAGCTGCGTGCGCTGCGGCCGGATGATCAGAAAATACATGATCACGAAAATCAGAGCAAACGGTACGATCTGGATAAACATTGCGGACGAGTCCCCGCCGATGCCTTGGGCGTATGCCGGTGTCACGAACATCGAGGTACTCCTGAATTTTGAAAAACAGCCGCCAAACGGTTTTGCGGAAATTCGACGTCCCCGCCAAATTTGGCCGGAATATAGTCGGTAACGTTGCCAATGCAACTGCGCCGCCGGGCAAATCGGCTGCTTTTCCGGCCTGGTGAGCCGTGTTAGAGGGTGATCCCGAAAAGCGACGCCCGGTTTTCGCAAAAGATCATGCCCGAACAAATGCTTGGGACGAGTTTCGAAACTGCTGAAATCAGGTAGGTTGGCCTGCCGCACCGTCCCGAACGCGAAACAAAAAAGACAAGAGATGACCGACAGCAGCATCGATATCCTGAGCCAGAAGCTCGACCGCCTGATCGAGGCGGTCGCCCGCCTCGCCCCGCCGCCGGTGCCGCAAACCGACCTCGGCGAGGCCGATTGCTTCGTCTGGCAGGCCGATCCCGGCTATCTGGAGCCGGTGCTCAAGGTCAACCGCGTCGACATCGGCCTGATCCGCGGGGTCGATCGCGTCCGCGACATATTGGTCGACAACACCGAGCGCTTCGCCTCCGGCTATGCTGCCAACAACGTGCTGTTGTGGGGCGCGCGCGGCATGGGCAAATCGTCGCTGGTCAAGGCGGTGCACGCCGCGGTCAACGCTTCGACCAAGCTCGACCTGCCGCTCAAGCTTATCGAGATCCATCGCGAAGACATCGACACGCTGCCGAAGCTGATGAGCCTGCTGAAGGCAGCGCCGTTCCACTTCATCCTGTTTTGCGACGACCTCTCATTCGACCATGACGACACCTCCTACAAATCGCTGAAGGCAGCCCTTGAAGGCGGCGTCGAGGGCCGCCCGGCCAACGTCATCTTCTATGCCACCTCGAACCGGCGGCATCTGTTGCCGCGCGACATGATCGACAATGAGCGCTCGACCGCGATCAATCCGTCCGAAGCGGTCGAGGAGAAGGTTTCGCTGTCGGATCGTTTCGGCCTGTGGCTTGGCTTCCACAAATGTTCGCAGGACGAATATCTCGACATGATCGACGGCTATGTCCGCCATCACGATCTCGCCATCGATCCCGAGACGCTGCGCGCCGAGGCGCTGGAATGGGCGACGACGCGCGGCAGCCGTTCGGGCCGCGTCGCCTGGCAGTTCACCCAGGATCTGGCAGGCCGGCTCGGCAAATCGCTGAAGGATTAGCCGCTCAAGGACGAACAACAGAAGAAGCCCGCACCTTGCGGAGCGGACTTCCTCGGCGGGCTGAAGGTCAGGCGGCCCGCAAATCGCTTTTCGTCGTCTATTCGAGATAGGTCGAAGGATCGACCGGCGCCGAGTTCTTGCGCACTTCGAAATGCAGTTTCGGCGAGTCGGTGGTACCGCTCATGCCGGACAGGGCGATTTCCTGGCCGCGCTTGACCTTCTGGCCGCGCTGCACCTCGATCGAACTGGTGTGGCCGTAGACGGTGACCAGACCGTTTTCGTGCCTCACCAGCACCGTGTTGCCGAATTCCTTGAGGCCGTCACCGGCATAGATAACGACGCCGTTTTCGGCTGCCTTGACCGGCGTCCCCTCGGGCACGGCAATGTCGACGCCGTCCTTGCCGCCGCCGAAGCTTGAGATCACGCGGCCGCGCACCGGCCAGCGCATCTTGCCGATGCCGGTTGCGTCCGGCGCCACCGCATCGTCGTCCTCGGCCTGCTGGATGACTTTCGCGTCCTTCTTCGGCGGCGTGTAGGAGGCGAGCGTCTGCGTCGGCGTTGTTTTGGCCGGCGGCTGGGTGGTGGCCGTCGTCACCGGATCGACCTTTGCCGGCTTCGCACCGGCGACGACAGCGGTTCCGCCTGCCGGCACTTTCAGGGTCTGGCCGATCTTGAGCAATCCATCCTGCATGCCGTTCGCCTGCTTCAACGCGACGACGCCGACGCCGGTCTTTCTGGCGATGGCCGACAGCGTATCGCCTTGCTGAACCGTGTAGGTGCCGCCGGCACCGGCCGGCTTGGCTGTCGCCGAAGCCACCTTGGGCGCGGTCTTTCCGTCCTTCGGCTGGCTCGCGGCAGCCGAGGCGTCCACCTGCGCGGCAGACTTGCCTTCCCTAAGCTTCGGCTGCTGCGGCAGCACGGCCACCTTCTCCGGCGCGTCGGCCGGCTGGTCGTGCCTTGTGCCGTTCGCGGGCTTGGCGTCGGCGACTTTCGGAGCGGCGCCGTTGCTCGAATACGCATAGGCCGGGATGACGAGCTTCTGGCCGGTCTTCAGCCCCTTGGTCGCGCTCAGCCCGTTGACTTTCATGATGGCATCGGCCGGCACGCCGTAGCGCCGCGACAGGCCGGAAATGGTCTCGCCATCCTTGACGACGATCTCTGTTGCATGTGGCGCGCCGGCGGCCGTCGCCATGCGCGGTGCGTCGGGCTCGGCGTTCTTGAACGGCCTTGCCGCGGGAGCGACAGTGCCGGTTGCCGTCCTGTCTACACGAGGAGCAGCAGGCGCCAGGGTCGGCGCGGCGGCGGTACGCACCGGACGGGCGGCAGGCGCCAGGGCGGGAGCCGGCGGCGGCAATTGCTGCGCCGTGACCGGTTCGAGGCTTGAGCGGCTAACCGACTGGGTGTGGCTGCCGTCGATCGGCGCGGCCGCAACATCGCCCGGATAGGGCTGGGCAGCGTCCTGCTTGTCGATGATGGCGCGCTGGTTGTTGGTCGAGGCGGTGAACACGTCGTCGACACTGTTGAACCGCGCCACCTGGGAACTACACCCCGTCGCAGCGCCTGCGATCATGAGGACGGCGCAGCCACGCGCCAGATTGCGTCCGTTTGCCTTCAAAACACTGAATTGCATCGCACTAACCCGCACAGACCCGGTACAACTGAGTGTGATTAAAGCGCGTTAATGTTACCGGTCGGTTAAACCTGTAGAATCTGGCGCAAATTTTCTTAAAATATTCGAGGAAGGCTCTCAGCTTCGTCATCCTAGGGCGGAGCAGGAGCGAAGCTCCGTCGCGGAGACCCTGGGATCCATTCCGTGACCTTAGCCGAATAATGCGGCGGAGCAGCATTCTGCTGCACCCCAGGATGACGAAACACCAGGCTTCGGCTGCCCCCAAGCAGTCGACGGTCCGGATATCAAATTACCGCGGCGACGCCGCGCAGGATCGGCTGCAGGCGCACCAGGCCGATATCCTCGCGTTCGAAGCGGCTGCCGACCTTGGTCAGCTTGGCCAGCACCTGCTCGCCTTCGTCGGGTCCGATCGGCGCGATGACGATGCCGCCGCTCGACAATTGGTCGAGGAGAAAGCGCGGCAGGCTGTCGAAGGCCGCCCAGGCGACGATGCGGTCGAACGGCGCTTCGTTGGCCAGCCCGTTTGAACCGTCCGCCTGGCGCACGATGACATTGCCGATGGCGAGTGCCTCAAGGCGCTGCCGGGCCTGTTCGGCCAGCGTCTTGTAACGGTCGATGGTGACGATCCGAGCGGCAAGCCGCGACATCACAGCCGCCGTGTAGCCGGACCCGGTGCCGATCTCGAGCACCCGGTTGCCCGGCTCGATGGCAAGCGCCGCAATCACCGCCGCCTGCAGGTCGGCGCCCTCGATGGCCTCGCCGCATTCGATCGGCAGCATACGGTCCGACCAGGCAATCGAGTGAAAATGCGGAGACAGAAACCCGCGCCGCGGCGTCGCCTCGAAAGCGGCGATCAGCGCCTTCGGCACCGTGCCCCTGCCGCGCAGGCGAAGCAGGAAGGCAGCGAAACCTTCGCGCTCGTCGACCGTTGCAGCGTGGTTCAAGCTCATGCGAGCGCCTTGGCCAGTTGATCGCGGATTTCATGCGCGGTGAGATCGAGCTGCAGCGGCGTCACCGACACCAGCCGGTTGCGCAAGGCATGGAGGTCGGTGCCTTGCTTGCCCTCGACCGGCTCGCGGCCGAAGCGCAGCCAGTAGTAAGGCAAGCCGCGCCCGTCGCGCCGCTCGTCGACCCACAGGCTGTGGACCAGCTTGCCCTGCGAAGTGACCACAGTTCCGGCAATCTCTTCCGGCGCACAATTCGGAAAATTGACGTTGAGCAGCACGCCGTCCGGCAACGGCATGGCGACGAGCTTTTCGAGCAGCGCCGGCGCCAGAGCTTCGGTGGTCTCATAGGGAACGACGCGGTCCTCGCCGACATAGGAATAGGCCTGGCTGATGGCGATCGAGCGCACGCCGAGCAGCGCGCCTTCCATGGCGCCGGCGACCGTGCCCGAATAGGTGACGTCGTCGGCGATGTTGGCGCCGGAATTGACGCCGGACAGGATCAGGTCGGGCGCTTCGGGCAGGATCTTCTTCACGCCCATGATGACGCAGTCGGTCGGCGTGCCGCGCACGGCAAAGTGCTTTTCGCCGATTTTCCTGAGCCGCAGCGGCTCCGAGATCGACAGCGAATGCGCATAGCCGGACTGGTCCTGTTCCGGTGCCACCACCCAGACGTCGTCCGACAGCGTGCGGGCGATGCGTTCGAGTGATGCAAGGCCCTCGGCATGGATGCCGTCGTCGTTGGTCAGAAGGATGCGCATTATTTCGATTCGATCTTTTCCAGACCGCCCATGTAAGGGCGAAGCGCTTCAGGAATGGTTACGCTGCCGTCCTCGTTCTGGTAATTTTCGATGACGGCAATGAGAGCGCGGCCGACGGCGGTGCCCGAACCGTTCAGCGTGTGGACGAAGCGGTTGCCCTTGCCGTCCTTGTCCTTATAGCGGGCGTCCATGCGCCGCGCCTGGAAATCGCCGCATACCGAGCACGACGATATCTCGCGATAGGCATTCTGGCCGGGCAGCCAGACCTCGATGTCGTAGGTCTTGCGCGCGCCAAAGCCCATGTCGCCGGTGCACAGCGTCATGGTGCGGAACGGCAGGCCGAGCCGCTTCAGCACCTCCTCGGCGCATTCGGTCATCCGCTCATGCTCGGCAACCGAAGTCTCCTGGTCGGTGATCGACACCAGCTCGACCTTGTAGAACTGGTGCTGACGCAGCATGCCGCGCGTGTCGCGCCCGGCCGAACCGGCTTCCGAGCGGAAGCAAGGCGTCAGCGCTGTGTAACGCAGCGGCAGTTTTTCGTGCGGCGTGATTTCCTCGCGAACCAGATTGGTGAGCGGGATTTCGGCGGTTGGGATTAGGCCAAGCCTGCCGTCCCCATGCCGAACGAAGAATAAATCCTCCTCGAATTTCGGCAGTTGCCCGGTTCCGAAAAGCACCTCGTCGCGCACCATCAGCGGCGGCTGGATCTCCACATAGCCGTGCTCGGTGGTGTGCAGATCCAGCATGAACTGACCGAGCGCGCGCTCCATCCGTGCCAGGCCGCTTTTGAGCACGGTGAAGCGCGAGCCGGAAAGCTTCGCGGCCCGCTCGAAATCCATCATGCCGAGCGCTTCGCCGATCTCGAAATGCTCCTTCACCCAGTTCGGCCGCGTCGGCACCTCGCCGACGACGCGCTTGACGACGTTGTCGTGCTCGTCCTTGCCGACCGGCACGTCGTCGAACGGCACGTTTGGCAGCACCGCCAGCGCATCGTTCAGCGTCTTGTCGAGCTCGCGCTCGCGCGCCTCGCCATTCTGGATGAAGGCCTTGATCTCGCCGACCTCGGCCTTCAGCCTCTCGGCAAGGGCGGCATCGCCCGAGCGCATGGCATTGCCGATCTCCTTCGATGCGGCGTTGCGGCGTTCCTGCCGGGTCTGCAGCTCCGTCAGATGCTCGCGCCGGGCCTCATCCGCGGCGATCAGGTCGTCGACCGTGGACTGCGCCGCCTCAGCCGACCACGAGCGCTTCTGGAGCGCTTCGACAAGGGCCTTCGGGTTGTCGCGAATCCATTTGATGTCAAGCATGGTCTGTTCGTCCTCAGGGGGCATGTCGCCCAAAAGTGCGCAGCGGTTGTGGGGCAACGAGATGCCCCACAACAAAGACGAAAGGGCGTAAACCGCATCTTTCATTGATGCAAGATGTCAGGCCGAGTTCCTTCGCGCCCCCCTCTGTCCTGCCGGACATCTCCCCCTCAAGGGGGGAGATCGGCAGCTTTGGGGACAGCGCCCTTTCTGCATCCTATGAGATTGGCGAAAGCCGAGATGACAGCCAATCTCCCCCCTAGGGGGGAGATGTCCGGCAGGACAGAGGGGGGCGCTGTCCCGCCGACATTGACGTCCGACAACACCGGAGTTTTCACCCTGGAAACAAAAAACCCGCCTCGGGAGGCGGGTTTTTGGAGCCAATTGGCACCATACCCAAATTAG
>NZ_JAMYPH010000036.1:0-30336 GCF_040320265.1 Mesorhizobium sp. M0751 | reverse complement strand
TCCTCAGAGATCCTTCTGCTTTAGAGACATTCCCTACTCCGCTACTGCTATACTGCGCTACTGGCGTTCATGCCTACTTGCCTACTGCCCTACTGCCCTACTGCCCTACTGCCTCATTTTCGGGGTTACATCCGGCAAACTCTTCCCTATAAGGCCCTCCTAGCCTGATACCAGAATCGCGAGCACAACCGGCCGGGTCATCCCGTCCGGCTTTTTGTGCAAGCCGCCCGCCGAACGGACCCTCGACATGCCAAGACGCACCGACATCAAGTCGATCCTGATCATCGGGGCCGGCCCCATCGTCATCGGCCAGGCCTGCGAGTTCGACTATTCCGGCACCCAGGCCTGCAAGGCGCTCAAGGAAGAGGGTTTTCGCGTCATCCTGGTCAATTCCAACCCGGCCACCATCATGACCGACCCGGAACTGGCCGACGCTACCTATATCGAGCCGATCACGCCCGAAGTGGTGGCCAAGATCATCGCCAAGGAACGACCCGACGCGCTGCTGCCGACCATGGGCGGCCAGACCGCGCTCAACACCGCTCTGTCGCTGCGCCGCATGGGCGTGCTCGACCGCTATCAGGTCGAGATGATCGGCGCCGACGCCACCGCAATCGACAAGGCCGAGGACCGCGCGCTGTTTCGCGAGGCGATGAACAAGATCGGCCTGGAAACGCCGAAGTCGATGTTGGCCAACGCCACCGACGTCAAGAATGCCGACCGCAAGACACACGAGGCCGAGCGCGCAGCGCTGAAGGCGGAAAAGCCCGAAAATCTCGACGCCGCGCTCGATGCACTGGAAACGCGCTGGAACCTCGGCGAAGGCGACCGCAAGCAGCGCTACATCAGCCACGGCATGGCGATCGCAGCACAAGCGCTCGACCATGTCGGCCTGCCCGCCATCATCCGCCCCTCCTTTACCATGGGCGGCACAGGCGGCGGCATCGCCTACAACCGCGCCGAATTCTACGAGATCGTCCAGTCCGGCCTCGACGCCTCGCCGACCACAGAAGTGCTGATCGAGGAGAGCGTGCTCGGCTGGAAGGAGTATGAGATGGAGGTCGTCCGCGACAAGGCTGACAATTGCATCATCATCTGCTCGATCGAGAACATCGACCCGATGGGCGTGCATACCGGCGACTCGATCACCGTCGCCCCTGCCCTGACGCTGACCGACAAAGAATACCAGATGATGCGCAACGCCTCGATCGCGGTGCTGCGCGAGATCGGCGTCGAGACCGGCGGCTCCAACGTGCAGTTCGCCGTCAACCCGGCCGACGGCCGCCTGGTGGTGATCGAGATGAACCCGCGCGTCTCGCGCTCGTCCGCGCTCGCCTCCAAGGCGACCGGTTTTCCCATAGCCAAGATCGCCGCAAAACTCGCCGTCGGCTACACGCTGGACGAGCTCGAGAACGACATCACCGGCGGCGCCACGCCGGCCTCGTTCGAGCCGAGCATCGATTATGTCGTGACAAAAATCCCGCGCTTTGCCTTCGAGAAATTCCCCGGCGCCGAGCCGGTGCTGACCACCTCGATGAAATCGGTCGGCGAGGTCATGGCGATCGGCCGCACCTTTCAGGAATCGCTGCAGAAGGCGTTGCGTGGGCTTGAAACCGGCCTGACCGGTCTGGACGAGATCGAGATCCCCGGCATCGGCCACGGCAGCGCGCCCGCCAGCCATGTCGACGACCGCAACGCTATCCGCGCCGCTCTGGGCACGCCAACGCCCGACCGGCTGCGCATGGTGGCGCAGGCCATCCGCATGGGCACCTCGCTGGAAGACGTGCACGCAATGTGCAAGATCGACCCGTGGTTCCTCGAGCAGATCGCCGGCATCCTCGCCATGGAGGATCGCATCCGCGAGCATGGCATCCCTGAGGATGCCGCCAATCTGCGCATGCTGAAGGCGATGGGTTTTTCCGACGCCCGCCTCGCCTCGCTGGTCAGGAAGGATGTCGAAGAAATCCAGAAGATTCGTGAAAAGCTCGACGTTCATCCCGTCTACAAGCGCATCGACACGTGTGCCGCCGAGTTCGCCTCGCCTACCGCCTACATGTACTCGACCTATGAGGTGCCGTTTGCCGGCGTGCTCGCCAACGAGGCGCAGGTCTCGTCGCGCAAAAAGGTCGTCATCCTCGGCGGCGGCCCCAACCGCATCGGCCAGGGCATCGAGTTCGACTATTGCTGCTGCCATGCCGCCTTTGCGCTGCGCGACGCCGGCTTCGAGGCGATCATGGTCAACTGCAACCCCGAGACCGTGTCGACCGACTACGACACTTCCGACCGGCTCTATTTCGAGCCGCTGACGCCGGAGGACGTGCTGGAGATCCTGCGCGCCGAACAGGCCTCGGGCGAGCTGGTCGGCGTCATCGTCCAGTTCGGCGGTCAGACGCCACTGAAGCTCGCCGACGCGCTGGAGAAGGCCGGCATCCCGATCCTCGGCACCTCGCCCGACATGATCGATCTCGCCGAGGACCGCGACCGCTTCCAGAAGCTCTTGCACAAGCTCGGCCTTAGCCAGCCGAAGAACGGCATCGCCTATTCGGTCGAGCAGGCCCGCCTCGTCGCCGGCGAGCTCGGCTTCCTGCTGGTCGTGCGCCCGTCCTATGTACTCGGCGGCCGCGCCATGCAGATCATCCACGACGAAAGCATGCTGCAATCCTATCTGCTCGACACCGTGCCCGGCCTGGTGCCGGAGGACATCAAGCAGAAATACCCGAACGACAAGACCGGCCAGATCAACACGCTGCTCGGCAAGAACCCGCTGCTGTTCGACACCTATCTCTCAGGTGCCATCGAGGTCGATGTCGACTGCCTCTGCGACGGCAGGTCGACCTACGTCTCCGGCATATTGGAACACATCGAGGAGGCCGGCATCCATTCCGGCGACTCAGCCTGCTCGCTGCCGGTGCACTCGCTGCCCTCCGAGCTGGTCGACGAGCTCGAGCGCCAGACGGCCGCCCTTGCCCGCGCGCTCAATGTCGGCGGCCTGATGAACGTGCAATATGCGATCAAGGACGGCACGGTCTATGTGCTGGAGGTCAACCCACGCGCCTCGCGCACCGTGCCCTTCGTCGCCAAGACCATCGGCCGTCCGATCGCCAAAATCGCCGCGCGCATCATGGCCGGCGAAAGCCTGGAAGACGCCTTCGCCCATTACGGCGCCATGCCCGACCCGCGCAATCCCGGCCACATCGCGGTCAAGGAAGCGGTGTTCCCGTTCGCCCGCTTCCCCGGCGTCGACATCTTGCTCGGCCCGGAAATGCGCTCGACCGGCGAGGTCATGGGCCTCGACCGCGACTTCGCGCTGGCCTTCGCCAAGAGCCAGCTCGGGGCGGGTGTTGATCTCCCCCGCGCGGGCACGCTGTTCGTCTCGGTGCGCGACGAGGACAAGAAAGGCATCCTGCCGGCAGTCAAGCGCCTCGCCGGCCAGGGTTTCAAGGTCCTGGCCACCTCCGGCACCGCCCGCTTCCTCGCCGAAAACGGCGTCGCGGCGGAGAAAATCAACAAGGTGCTGGAAGGCCGCCCGCACATCGAAGACGCCATCCGCAACCGCCAGGTGCAGATCGTCTTCAACACCACGGACGGCCAAAAGGCAGTGTCGGACTCGAAGTCGCTGCGCCGGGCGACGCTGATGCAGAAAGTGCCGTATTACACGACGCTGTCGGGTGCGGCTGCGGTGGCAGAGGCGATTGCGGCGCTGCGGGCTGGGAGCTTGGAAGTCAGGCCGCTGCAGGAATATTTTGCGTAAGGCGATTAGCTCTTCTCGCTCGTTTGCGAGGATGCCAGCAGTTCGGTGAGGGGCAGCGCGAACCTTTAAATGCGATCATCACTGCTTCCCAATCGGGCAGGAGACAACACCTCTTATACGAGTACGAGATGTTGACTCACTAGCGCAACAAACATAGTTGGAAACAAATCCGAGGAAAATTTCATCAAGGCTCGACGAGATTGGTTGAGCTTTGATCTTGAGGAATCTATTTACGTTACCTCAATAAAAGTCTATGCGACCGAGTATGAAGATTACCATGAGATGGAGCTCAGCCTAAATGACGCCTTGTACGGCGGAGAGTCTAATATTTATAAGAAAAAATTTAATGGAGAGTTTTTCAACTTCGAGGTAAAAAGGTTTATAAATGGATTTGGCTTGAGTCCATCTGAGAGAGTTTTCAAATCGGCAAAGATAACGTCTATCTCTGTTAGAGGAATAGAGCAAAAATACTTTAGTGAACTGATAAGAATTCTAGAAGACGTCAGTAGAGAAAAAGAAAAAATTGAGAGTGGTTTACGGATATACCTTGAAAAGGCGACGAAATCCTTCTCAGATATTGAAGAAAATGAAAGAACCATAGAAAACCAGTTAGTTTCAATTGAAGAAAATGGTGAGAGACTAGATGGACTCGATAAAAGCATCGACCTGCTTAACAAGCAACAGCTAGAGATACGGAAGGACATAGAGATTGGCACATCCGTTGAAAAGGAAGGAAACGAAAGAGTTGCATCTATTAAGCTTAATATCAACGATCTTAGCAAGCAAAGAGAAGCTGTAAGTGAAGAAATTTCAAATAAGCAATCACAACTGAGAGATCTTAAGGAAAATATAAATCTCTTTCCAACGGAAATATCGGGATACGTCAGGCAAGGCACAAATAACATCAAGCTATATACGATTCTGTCGTTTGTTCCAATTGTCATAATATCGCTTGTTACATACCGTCTATTTTCAAATTCAGAAAGGCTACTTAACTACTTTCTGGATGAAAATCGCGTCGGCATAGTTGAATTTTTAATTTCGAGAGCGCCTTACGTCATAGTTTCGTTTACAATCCTCACAATTTGCTACTCGGTGGTCCATAGGCTAGTTTCCGAGATTATAAACATCAACCGACGAAGGCAGGACCTGTTTAAGATTAGCATCATAGCTACTGACGTTTCCTATGCATCCCAAGATCGGATGGACCTGAGTAATGAGGAACAATACGAACTCAGAACGCAGACAAAAATCGAGATGCTAAAAGAACATCTTAGGATGCATATGAGCGAGGACTACTCATATATCCCGAGGCAGAAATACACCGAGAAACTTAAGTCCCTGATCGGCAGCATGACGGCTAGGAAGTCTGACGCTGCTCTCGTGGAGAATGCCGAAGTCGCCGAATAGATTCGCACGGCAGCAAGAAGTGTTACCGTTCCACGGTGACAGCGCTAAAACTAGAAATCGCTTTCTCTCTGCAGCAGGTAGATAGGCCCGCCCTGCGTCTACCCATGGACCGCCGCAAGATCCTTCACATGCATTTCGTGCATCAGCGTCTTCTTGGCGATTTCCTTCAGAGCCGGATCATCGGCTGACTGGGCGTAGGTGGAAAACAGCACCACCGCCTGCTAGCGCGCCTCGGTCTGCTGGGCGATGTATTTCACCTAGAATTCATTGCCGTCGAGGCTCTTGAACTCGTCCAGCATTGCGACGCTCGGCTTAATTGAGAAACCCAATAAACCGCCCGGCGAAAAGCACCGACGTCCATAGCACCAGCGAGAGCACAGCCAGGATAGTGACAATCCCGCCGGCCGGCTCGTCACCGCCTTTTGCGCGGCGCATGAAGACAAGGAAGTTGGCGCCGGCGATCAGGATCAGCCCCATCTTGGCAAGGAAAATCGGCATCGCCGCATACTCGCTCGCCCTGACTGAAAACAGCAGCGAGCCCGTGACCAGCGCACCGGCGAACGCGCCCAATGCGGTGCTGCGCAGCAACGTGACGAACGGCACCTGCGGCAGCGAGCGGAATGCGCCCAGGATCCTGAGATCCATGAGCCAGACGCTGGTCAACAGCGCGCCGATCGAGATGATGTGCAGCGCGTTGACGAGGGGTAGGCGACGAAGGAGGCCTTTAGTCCCCGTACCAAGGCCAGTTGCTCGATGCCGGCGAAAAACCCGTCCATTCAGGCCGGCGGCACGCGGTCGGGATAGACATCATAGGTCTTGCCGCCAACGATGATGCGGACTGCTTTCATGCGCTTTTCGCTCTCGTCGCGCGAGCGGTGGCCGATCGCGGTCACCCCGTCGCCGACCTTGGCAACCTCCTCGGTGAAGCCGGCGGCGATCGTGCGCGACGGCGGCGCCATCTCCACCCGCCAGACTTCTCCCTCGGCGTCGACATCCAGCGTGGCGTGCGGGTTGCCGATGTAGATGGCCGTGATCCTGCCCTTGAGTTCGAAGAACCCGTCCTGCGTCCACGACCAGCCATGATGGGCATAGGCCGCGGTGGCCGCGGCAAGCATCACCGCCGCCGCCAGCGTGACGCTCCGGTTGAAAGGTGACAGCATCGCTCGTCTCCTCGGTTCCGGCATTAAAGGGTAGGTCAGCGCGCTGCAGCGTCAAATCACAGAAGGTTTGTGCCGCCCCTCATTGCCCTGCCGGGCATTTCTCCCCGTATAGTGACGGGGAGAAAGGCGCCTTCGCCGATGGTTTCGCCAGTTTTCGGCGTGGCAGAAGGGCGTGCCAGCGCTGCGCCCAGCCCCTTCTCCCCGTCACTATACGGGGAGAAGGTGGCGGCAGCCGGATGAGGGGCGGCGCCGACTTCTACGGTCGAGCGCCCGCTTGCCGCCCCCTACCCCGCCCAATCCACCTCGATCATCCCCAGCCGCCTGACCGCAGCCGCGTTCTCGACCGTGTTGGTCTTGAGATCGACATGCGTCGCGCCCCTTGCCTGAAACACCGCAAAGGCGTGCCGCATCAGCGCCTCGGCGATGCCCCTGCCGCGCGCCTCGGGATGGACGGCAAGGTCCTTGACGAAAGCCCGCGTCCAGCAGAGCGCGGCGCCCGCCGGCCGGCCCTTGCCGTCGATGACGAGGAAACACAAAGCCGGGTCGAATTCCGCGTCGCCGGAAATGCGCGGCCACCATTCGTCGAACGGCCCATCGGCGCCGTCGTCGAACACCGCGGTCAAAAGCGCGTGCAGTGCGAGCGCATCGGCGGCTTCGAAGCCGCGCATGAAAAAACCTGCGGGCCAGCGCGGCACCAGAAGCGTGTCGTCGAGGATCTTACGCAGGCGGATGTCATTTGGTGCCGGCGGACGCGGCTCAGGCATCAGGCTGCATGCGGCGGCGCAGGCTGTCGCTGCCGAGGCCGGTTTCGCCCAGCATCCCCTTGCGCTTGGCGTCATAGTAATAGCCGCTCTGGTAGAGCCGGTCGGCGCGCTTGGGGTTGCCGCCCGACACCAGCCAGGCACCGCGCAGATATTTCACTGCGTATTTCAGATTGGTCTCGGCGTCGAACAGGCCGCTTGCCGGTCCGTCATAACCCATGCCGCGCGCCGTCGCGTGCTTGATCTGCATCAGCCCCCAATGCCCGCGATTGTAGGCTTTCGGGTTGAAGGTGCTCTCGCGGTTGACGACGCTGCGCACCAGATCGACCGGCACCTGGTAAAGCGCGGAATATTTCTCGATCAGCCGCTCGATCTCGCTGCGGCCGCCGGCATTCGACTGCCCCTCTACCGGTTCGGTCGCGGCCAGCACGGCCGGGTTCTGCGGCACCGTGTAGGAAACCGGCTGAACGCCGGGCATGGCTGCGGTCTGTTGGGTGACCGGTATGGCCACGGCTGGCGTCGCGGTAACAGGCTGGGCATTGGCGGTAATGACGGCGGGGGTAGTTGCCGCCAGCGGCGTCGGCCCGGCAAAGGCGGCGGCCGGCTCGACCGGCAGTGCTGCCACCTGGGCGACGCCGGATGGTTCCGGCAGCACCGAAACCGTGTCGGGCAGCGCCAGGGTGACGCCGCCATCGGTGTTGGCCGTGTTTTCGGTGAAGGCCGGCGCCGGGGTCACCGGCGAAGTCGAGGTGCAACCACTGAGAGCGGCCACGGCCAACACCGCCGCTAGGACGGGAAAGAGGAATTTTGCTGGCAAGCGGCGCTCGGGTCCGGTTCGTCGGGTGTTAAGAAGTCCTTACACCAGCATCTTTCCCCCGGCAATCCGCGGCAGCCGGTGGTTTTCGGGTGGCGAGCCGGGCCGGGAAATGCGATATTGTTCTGGATTTGTACTTCGAAGGATTCCGGAAAGGAGCACGCCATGGACGCCTCTCATGCCACCGCCGGTCACGCGGTCTTCGAAACCGTGCTTGGCTTCATGGGCATCGCCTGGAGTGAGGCCGGACTGACCCGGCTCTGCCTGCCGCAGCGCAATCGCGACGCGGTCGAGCGCCGGCTGCTGCGCCATGCCGCCGTCGACCAGGCAGCGAAGCCCGAACCGCAATGGGTTGCCGAGCTGATCGCCTCGATCAAGGCCTACGCCGCCGGCGAGGACGTCGATTTCTCCAAAGTGCCGGTCGATCTCAGCGGCGTCGACGAATTCCGCCTGGCGATCTATGACGCGGCGCGAAAGCTCGCCTTCGGCGAAACCACCACCTATGGCGAACTGGCCAAGCGCGCCGGCCATGCCGGGCTGGCGCGTGAGACGGGCGCCGCCCTCGGCGCCAACCCGGTGCCGCTGGTCATCCCCTGTCACCGCATCCTTGCCGCCGGCGGCAAGATCGGCGGCTTTTCCGCCCCCGGCGGCTCGGCCACCAAGGAAAAGATGCTGGCAATGGAAGGCGTGCGCGTCGGCCCGCCGCCGCCAGCGCAGGTGTCGTTCGGGTTCTAGGGTTTATCGATGTTCAGGTGAGGCCGACATCCGGCACGTCGTCTCAACTCCTAATCCGGAAGCAGGCGCCGGCGGAAGCGGCGGTCGATCTCCACCCGCTTGCATTTGTAGACGGTGCAGGAATTCGTATCGGCACTCGGCACCGAGGCCCGCGCCCTGACCTCGCCGATGTCGCAAAATTGCTGGCTCCGCACGTAGCGGTCGTAGAGCGCCAGGCCCGGCACGCGCGCCGATCTGTAGCGCAGGATGACTGCACCCTCGCGCGCGATCGTCGCCTGCACCTTGCCGCAGCTCATGCGCGTCGGATCGTAACGCGAGACCGCCTGCGCCTCGGCGGCCACCAGCGTCAGGCAAGCGGCAAGCAGAACGATTTTCATGGCCCCTCTCCCCAAAACCCCGATCGCGCCCGAAGCCGGCGCGATCCTCCCGCGCCAGTCGCGCAGCGACGACGCTCTCACGCGATTGGGGCGGCCGTTGGGCAGCGTTGCCGCCGCGCCATTTTCCGCCCTGTCTTGTTTTTCGAGCGAAAGCATATTATATGCGGTCCATTGATATTTCGGCCGATCGATCCGGGCCTCGCGATATTCGCGTTTGCTGACGTTCTATCTCCAAAATCTCGATACAAACCGGCTGGGTTTCGGTCCAGTCAAACTAAAGCAAACGTAAAGGACTATCGAAATGGCAACAGGTACGGTCAAGTGGTTTAATTCCACCAAGGGTTTCGGCTTCATTCAGCCTGACAGCGGCGGCGCGGACGTTTTCGTCCACATCTCCGCAGTCGAGCGCGCTGGACTGTCGACCTTGGTCGAAGGCCAGAAGATCAACTTCGAGATCGAGCAGGACCGCCGCACTGGCAAGTCGTCCGCTGGATCTCTGAGCAAGGCAGCCTGATTTTGCAAATGGCGCGCGCCGGGCGATAGCCCGGGGCGCGCGGCAAGTCACGGATGTACTGGCGGTCGCGCGAGAAGCGCGCCGGAGCGAAAGACCCCGACAAGCCGAAGCAGCAGATTGCTGCCGGCCCGGCCAAAGCGCTCCCGATCAGGCTACCAAGCATGGGAAGGCGGGATTTTGTCCCGCCTTTTTGCTGTCTGGATTCCAAACGCCGACAATTGGCGAAACCGGCAATGCAGTGTCCTTCTCCCCGTCCCTATACGGGGAGAAGTGCCCGGCAGGGAGATGAGGGGCGGCGCGACGTATCAGGACTGCCCTTCGCTAGGCCAAGCACGATATCACGACGAAGGCTGGCGTTGCCCCTCATCTGGCTGCCGCCATCTTCTCCCCGTATAGTGACGGGGAGAAGGACGCCTTCGCCGAAGTTTTCGCCAATCGCCGACGTTGCTCGGCCCAATGTTGCTCAGCAAGATTGGCGAGTTGCACTCAACCTACCCACTCCAGCGGCACATGCCCCGGGTCGGCCTCGATCCGTTGCAGCCAGGCAGCGACCGCCGGATAGGCGTCGAGCTGAAACCCGCCGGTCTCGGCCGTGTGCGTATAGGCATAGAGCGCGATGTCGGCAACGCTGAGCGCATTGCCGGCGAAGAAGCTGCTCCCGGCCAGGTGCTTGTCCATGATGCCGAGCGCCTTGTTGCCGCGCTCCAGCGTCAGCGCCAGCCGCTCGGGCGTCGCATCCCTGGCTCTTTCAGGGAAGGTCAGCAGCGCTCTGCGCACGGCGATATAAGGCTCGTGGCTGTATTGCTCGAAGAACAGCCACTGATAGGCCAGCGCGCGTTCGTATTTGTCCGCCGGCAGGAAACGCGTGCCTTCGGCGAGATAGAGCAGGATGGCATTGGATTCGGCCAGCCGGCGACCGTCGTCGAGTTCGAGCAGCGGCACCATGGCGTTCGGGTTTTTCGCGACATAGTCGGGCTTGCGCGTGTCGCCGGTATGCGAGCTGACCTCGACATTGGTGAAAGCGATGCCGAGCTTGGCCATCAACAGGCGCGGCTTGTAGCAATTGCCGCTGTCGATCATTCCATAGAGTATCATAGGTGCTCCCCCTTGCTCGCAACCACCCGTATCAGGGCTTGATCCAGCCTCTATCGCGGCAGCGGCGGCTTCATCCAGTGATTTGTTTTGGCGTAACCATCAGCGCCGCTGATGCATCAGCTGTCGAGAACCACGCCTACCCAAACAGCGGGATGACGTTGTTGTCCCTGCCAAGCAGTCCGTCAATCGACAGCGGCTCCTCGTCGAACAGTGTGCCGGCCAGCGCCGGCCGGGCGAGGTAAAAGCCCTGCAGCAGGTCGACGCCGCCATCCAGCGCGACGCGCAGATGCGTGGCGTTCTCGACGCCTTCGACCAGCACCTTGGCGCCACGGTCGTGCAGCGTCGAAACCAGCGGCCGGAAAAACCGCTCGGCGGCGGCATGGCGGCAGAATTCGGCGAACCAGGTGCCGTCGATCTTGACGATGTCGGGCTGCACGAGGGCGACCCTTTCTTCCGTCGAATGCCCGGTGTCGAAATCGTCGATGGCGATGCGGACGCCGTCGCGCCGCATCTCGCGCGCCAGGCTGACAAGCACCTTGTCGCCGGCCGCCTGCTCGGTGATCTCGCAGACCAGCATGCCGGGATGCAGGCCGAAATCCGCCAGATGCCTGGTCATCAGCCTGATTTCGGCCAGCGCCCGTGCGGGGTCATCGTTGATCAGCGGATTGTAGTTGAAGAATAGGTCGAGCCCGTCGACGCCGATGTTGCGGAAATTGCGCAAATGCAGCACCCGGCACATGGTTTCGACAAACAGCCGATCCGCTGCCGGCACGCCTTCGAAGAAGATTTGCGGCGCCATCGGCCTGCCGACACGATGCGGCTCGATCAGCCCCTCGACCGCGACGGCGGCGAGAAACCTGCCGCGCGGCGCGAAGACCGGCTGGTAGGCGCTCCTCAGCCGGAATGCGCCGTAGACGCCATATTCGATGCCGACCTCGTCGGCAAAGATCGCCTCGCCGACCTTGCGCCGCATGTCGGCTTGCCCGGTCACGATGCCACCCTGCGGCCAAAGGCCCGCATCGGCCGCCGCGATGGCGAAACGGCGGTGGCCGCCTTCTCCGTCTCGGCCGGCACCGCGGCCGCCTGCCCGCTCTTGTCGAAGACGTGAAAGCTGGTTGGCGCAAGCTCGGGGCGCGCCAGCACATAGCCCTGCACCATCGAGGCGCCCGACTTTTCGGCGAGCTCGAGCTGCCAGCCAGTCTCGATGCCCTCGAACACGGTACGAATGCCTTGCTCTTCGAAGCTGGTCACCATGGCGGTCAGCAAGGCGAAGCCGGCACCGGACTCCATCAGCGTCATGATCCAGTCGGCGTCGAACTTGACGATGTCGGGCCTGAGTTCCTTGATGCGATTGATGTCGGATTCGTCAGCGCCGTAATCGTCAACGGCAATGCGCAAACCATTGCCCCTGAGCGCCTCGACGAAATTGTAGAGCGTTTCCTGCGACGCCGATTTCTGCTCGGTGACCTCGCAGACGACGCGGCGCGGATCGATGTCGGCCTCGTGCAGCACCAGCCGCATGTCGCGCAGCGCCTTGTCGGCGATGCTGCGATCGGTGAACACCGATGGATCGAAGTTGATGAAGATGGAGGCGTCTCGCGGCAGGCAGGCGCCGCCGTTCAGAAGGTGCAGCGTCCTTGTCAGCGCCTCGATATGCAGGCGGTCGACCGCCGGACAGCTGTTGAAGAAACTCATTGGCGGCTGCGGCTCGCCTTCGCGGAACGGCCGGATCAGCCCCTCGAACGCGACGACGGAAAGCTTGCCCTTGTTGAAGGCGAAGATCGGCTGGAACGCGCTTTGCAGCGTATAGACCCCCCAGACACCGCTGGCGGTGCCGTCATCATGGCGGATGATATGGGTAAGCCCGATGCTGCGCGTCACGGTTCCTCGCTGTGCGAGACTGGCGGACCGGCTACGGTCCCTGCCGTTCAAGCTTTTACCGATCGTTGATGAATTTATTGTTGCCAGCATTGCGCGCTGGCTCATTCGACAATGCCTGCGCTGGGCTTGCGCTTGGCAAGACGATGCGACATGAGAGGCGCCGCGGCGCCTTCGCCGCGCCGGTCCTTTCTGGAGATATTTGTCATGGCCTTTCTTGCCGACGTCCTTTCCCGCGTAAAGCCTTCCGCGACCATCGCGGTGACGCAGAAGGCGCGCGAGCTGAAAAACGCCGGCCGCGACGTGATCGGGCTGGGCGCCGGCGAGCCGGACTTCGACACCCCCGACAACATCAAGAACGCCGCGATCGAGGCCATCCGCCGCGGCGAGACGAAATACCCGCCGGTATCCGGTATCGTGCCGCTGCGCGATGCGATCGTGAAAAAGTTCAAGCGCGAGAACAATCTCGACTACCGGCCGGAGCAGACCATCGTCGGCACCGGCGGCAAGCAGATCCTGTTCAACGCCTTCATGGCGACGCTGAACCCCGGCGACGAGGTGATCATCCCGCGGCCCTACTGGGTGAGCTATCCCGAAATGGTGGCGATCTGCGGCGGCACCTCGGCCTTTGCCGACACCTCGATCGAGAACGGCTTCAAGCTGACGGCGGCCGTGCTGGAAAAGGCGATTACACCGCGCACCAAGTGGCTGTTGATGAACTCGCCGTCCAACCCATCGGGTGCCGCCTATACCGAAGTGGAACTCAAGAGCCTGGCCGACGTGCTGTTGAAGCATCCCCATGTCTGGGTGCTGACCGACGACATGTACGAGCACCTGACCTATGGCGACTTCGTCTTCAAGACCATCGCCGAGGTTGAGCCTAAGCTCTATGAGCGCACGCTGACGATGAACGGCGTGTCGAAGGCCTATGCCATGACCGGCTGGCGCATCGGCTATGCGGCAGGCCCGGTGCCGCTGATCAAGGCGATGGACATGATCCAGGGCCAGCAGACCTCCGGCGCCTGCACCATCGCCCAATGGGCGGCGGTGGAAGCACTGAACGGCCCGCAGGATTTCATCCCGAAGAACAAGGCGATCTTCCAGGGCCGGCGCGATCTCGTCGTCTCGATGCTCAACCAGGCGCGCGGCATCACCTGTCCCTCGCCGGAGGGTGCGTTCTACGTCTATCCCTCCTGTGCCCAGCTGATCGGCAGGAAGACCAAGAGCGGCAAGGTGATCGACAGCGACGAAACCTTCTGCTCGGAACTGCTCGAGGCCGAGGGCGTGGCGGTCGTTTTCGGCTCGGCCTTTGGCCTCGGCCCGAACTTCCGCATCTCCTATGCCACGTCGGAAGCTCTGCTCGAAGAGGCCTGCACGCGCATCCAGCGCTTTACCGCCGCGCTGGTCTGAGACGTTTCAGCCGCCATACTGCTCGTCGCTGACCTTCTCCAGCCAGTCGACATGCATACCCTCGAGCGCCTCCTGCATGGCGATGTGGGTCATCGATGATTTCGGTGCTGCCCCGTGCCAGTGCTTTTCGCCGGCCGCAAAAGAGACGACGTCGCCGGCCCTGATCTCCTCGATCGGGCCGCCCCAGCTTTGCGCGAGACCGGCACCGGACGTGACGTAGAGCGTCTGGCCGAGCGGATGCGTGTGCCAGTGGGTGCGGGCGCCGGGCTCGAAGCTGACCATGGTGGCCCTGAGCCGCGCCGGCGCCTCCTTCTCGATGATCGGCGTCTGCAACACCCGGCCAGTGAAGTATTTTTCCGGCGCAACAATCGTCGGCACGCTGCCGCAGGCAATAATTTTCATCGTCGCAAGTCCTCGATCCAATCCAGTGTCTTAGAGCCTACCACTTTCGTCCGACGCCGGCTGCATGTCCTGCCGGCTACGGGCAAGGCGCGGCCAGAACAGGCCGGTCCGCGTGCGGTAAGCGTCGTAGGCGTCGGCCAACCTTGTCCGTGCAAATTTTCGCTCTTCGTCCAAGGCTGCGATCACGTAGATCGTAACGATGCCGGCGACCGGCACCACCGCCCAGACCGACCAGGTCGCGATGCCCCATCCGATCCAGAAGATGATGTAGGACGTGTAGAACGGATGGCGGACGTGGAAATAGGGGCCTTCGGTCACCAGGCTGTCGGGATTGTCCGGATCGAACGCAAAACGCAGCCGCGCCTTGCGGGAGACCGAGATCGCCCACCAGAACAGCGCCGTGCTTGCCAGTTGGATGGCGAGCCCGCCGATCTTCGCTGCAACCGGCTGCCGCTCGATCCACAGCAGCGCCAGAAAGAATAGCGCCGTGCCGATCACGACGGCCGAAATGATCATGGCGCCTTGAGACATGGTCGGCGACTGGAAATGTCCGCGCATCGACCAGGCATATTGGCCGAGCGTGGCGATGCTGCTGATCGAGACGAGAAGATCGAGCGTGGATTCCATCATCAGGCTCCGGGGGTTAGCTGTGGTGGATTCGGTCATCATACCCGGCAGAAACCGAGAAATCATTTCTTAACCACCGTTCTAAACAACATGGTGACCTCGGCATGCGATGTTGACCTGGAGACAATCCCAAGGTCCAACCAGATATGGCCGTTTCCCACCGCACGATCCGCACGCCGCAGGCGGATTTGCGTCTCAGCCAGTCGTCGGGACCCGGCATCCCGCTTGTCCTGATCCACGGCTCGGGCAGTTCGCGCGCCGTATTCGCCCGCCAGTTCGACAGCCCGTTGGCCGCTGCCCATCGGTTGATTGCTTTCGACCTGCCCGGCCATGGCGAATCGTCGGACGCCCGTGATCCGGCGACGGACTACACCATCGCCGGCCTTGCCCAATCGGCGGCTCAGCTCCTCGATGCCTTGGGCATCGACCGCGCCGTCGTCTTCGGCTGGTCGCTTGGCGGGCACGTGGCAATCGAACTCGCGAGTTTTCACCGCGCCGTCGGCGGGCTGATGCTGACCGGCGCACCGCCGGTATCCAAGGGCCCTTTCGGCATGCTGCGCGGCTTCCACGCGCATTGGGACATGCTGCTGGCGTCCAAAAAGACGTATTCCGAACGCGATGCCGAGCGCTTCGAGACGCTGTGTTTCGGCGACACCGCCGATCCGTCCTTCCGCCAAGCCATCCTGCGCACCGACAGCCGGCTGCGCGCCGCGGTGACGCGCGGCATGCTCACCAGCAAGGGCGCTGACCAGAGACAAGTGGTCGAGCAGGCCGCGTTTCCGGTGGCAATCGTCAATGGCGAGAACGATCCGTTCGTCCGGCTCGGCTATTTTGAGACGCTCGCCTACGGCTCGCTGTGGGAGCATTGCCACATCATCTCCGGTGCCGGGCATGCGCCTTTCTGGGAGCGTGCGGACCTGTTCAATCCGTTGCTCGCTCGCTTTGCCGAGGCGGTGGCGGTGCAGCGCGTGGACGCAACGCCGCTGGCGTCGCGCCTAACCGGCACCGGCTGAATCCACCCTCAACTTCAAATCCCTTCAACCTCAAATCCCTTGCCCTCCCGGCCTGCCCGTGGGACGATGCCCTTTGGGTAGGTGGCAAATTGAAAAAAGCCTCGCCCGCGACGGCCGACAGGCCGGCCGCCGCTCACAGGGAAACGCCTGAGTGGAGGTCAGCCATGGGTACTCGCGCCGGAGGACGACGCACGGGACCGAAATGCATTGCCATAGTCGGTCCCTTCGCAAGCGGTAAGACGACACTTCTCGAAGCCATACTCGCCCGTACAGGCGCCATTCCCCGCCAGAATCCCGTTTCGTCCGGAAATACCGTTTCCGATCATTCGCCCGAGGCGCGCGCTCACGGCATGAGCGTCGAGGCGACCTTCGCCACCACCGAATTCATGGGCGAGCCGTTCACCTTCGTCGATTGTCCCGGCTCCATCGAATTCTCCTTCGAAGCCGAGCCGGTGCTGGCCGCCTGTGACGTCGCCGTGGTCGTTGCCGAGGCCGACGAGAAGAAGATCCCTGCCCTGCAGCTGATCATGCGCAAGCTCGACGATCTCGGCGTGCCGCGCATGCTGTTCCTGAACAAGGTCGACAAGGCGATATCAGGCGTGCGCGACACGCTGAAGATGCTGCAGCCGGCAAGCTCGGTGCCTCTGCTGCTGCGCCAGATCCCGCTGCGCAAGGACGGCGTCGTCATCGGCTCGATCGACCTTGCTCTGGAGCGTGCCTACATCTACCGCGAATATGCCGAGAGCGAGGTCGCCCAGATCCCGAGCGACGACAAGGCGCGCGAGCTCGAGGCGCGCTTTTCCATGCTGGAGACGCTCGCCGACCATGACGACCGCCTGATGGAGCAATTGCTGGACGAGATCGAACCGCCGAAGGACGCGATCTTCGACGACCTCGCCGCAGATCTGCGCGACGGCACGGTGACACCGGTGCTGATCGGCACCGCCGAGAAGGGCAATGGCGTGCTGCGCCTGTTGAAGGCCATCCGTCACGACGCACCCGACATCGAAGCGACGCGCCAGCGCCTCGGCGCTCCCGATGGCAATGCCACCGTGGTCCAGGTGATGAAGACCATCCACACCGCGCATGGCGGCAAGCTGTCGGTGTCGCGCATCCTGTCCGGCCAGGTCGCCGACGCCGCCGAGCTGTTCCTTCCCACCGGCGAGACGGCAAAGGTCTCCGGCATCTACAAGATGCTCGGCAAGGACCAGGTCAAGCTGACTTCGGCCAAGGCCGGCGACACGGTGGCGCTCGGCAAGCTGGACGCCGTCAGGACCTGCCAGACGCTGAGCTCGACCAAGGGCGGCATCAAGCCGCTGGTCACGCTGGCGCCGCCGCAGCCGGTCTTCGCCTTCGCGCTGCGACCGAAGGAGCGCAAGGACGAGGTCAAGATGTCGGCGGCCATCCAGCGCCTGGCCGAGGAAGATCCCTCGCTCAACCTGCATCACAACCAGGATTCCGCCGAAACCGTGCTGTCCGGCCATGGCGAGATGCATCTGCGCGTCGTGCGCGAGCGGCTGGAAGGCAAGAACCAGATCCCGGTCGAAGGCCATGTGCCGGCCGTGCCCTATCGGGAGACGATCCGTAAAGCGACGCAGCAGCGCGGCCGCCACAAGAAACAGTCGGGCGGCCACGGCCAGTTCGGCGACGTGGTGCTGGAGATCAAGCCGCTGCCGCGCGGCTCGGGTTTCCAGTTCACCGATACGATCACCGGCGGCGTCGTCCCGAAGACCTACATCCAGTCGGTCGAGACCGGCGTGCGCGATTACCTGAAATCCGGCCCGCTCGGCTTCCCGGTCGTCGATGTTGCCGTCAACCTTTCCGACGGCTCCTACCATGCGGTCGATTCCTCCGACATGGCCTTCCAGATGGCGGCGAAGCTGGCGATGAAGGAAGGCATGGCCGCCTGTTCGCCGGTGCTGCTCGAACCGGTGATGAAGGTCGAGATCGTCACGCCGTCTGATGCGACGTCGAAGATCATCGCGCTGATCCCGCAGCGGCGCGGCCAGATCCTCGGCTACGACGCGCGGCCGGATTGGCCGGGATGGGACGTCGTCGAGGCGACCATGCCGCAGGCCGAGATCGGCGACCTCATCATCGAGCTGCGCTCGGCCACGGCGGGTGTCGCCAGCTATCGGGCCGTCTTCGACCACATGGCCGAACTCACCGGCCGGTTGGCCGACGAAGCGCTGAACGCCAACGGCAAGGCCGCCTGAAACGGCAGCTTGCGGCCAGAACACTAATGCATGTCGCGCAAAAGTGTGCGACGGTTTTGCGATAACGACATGCATCAAACAAGGACCTAAAAGCGCGTCGCATGAGGCCGGTCGAACGCGACGCGCTTTTAGGAAGCACACAAGGAAACGGCGCCCGGATCATTCGGGCGCCGTTTCGTTGCGGACCGTCTTCGTGGGAGGCGAAACGGCAGGTCCGCCGCATACTTGCCGCCGGCGCCTGGCGGCGGAGGAAGGTTCGGACGCGGTAGCTGCCTGAGCCCGGATCGTCCGAGTGATGCCCCCATCCCCCGGACGAGCCACACCGCGTCCTATGCTCTTCTTAATCGATTTGGCGCGCCCGCGGCATGTTACCCGAGGTTACATGTCACTGTTACGCGACCGTTCCGGCCGATTTTCTGGCGATGTGTTGGTTTCGGGCAACAAAAAAGCCGGATCAATGAAGACCCGGCTGAGTTTGATTGGAAGTGCCTGTTAAGGCTAACCTCCAGAGGGGAACACTCGAGAGCGCTAATGGGAGGAGAACGCGCTCAGGAGATGATCTATATATGTGCTCTTCATGCCCAAGAAACAAGCATCTATTTTGCAACACACACATGCAAAAAGGCGCCGGCTGTGGTCTAATCGGTCCCGAAGCGCAATAGGACCAGTTGAATCGCTGAAATACGACGTGCGGCAAGGCAAAAATCGATCCACAGCCGCGAATCAGCAGCGATTCCTGCTCTGAAAGCCGAAAAACGCAGGATGACGTGGAATCGTGCAGCACGCGTTTGTTTTTTCGGCAGCCAGACCCTGCTGGTGCATGCCGCCCAAAAGTCCGCCATCGAGCTTGAGCTGAGGGTGCAGCGGTTTGGGTTACATGCCGGACAAGACCTGAAGCGCGTTGCGGGAGACCGTTCAAGGGCGCGCCCGTAAGGAGACCTATATGCGGGCCGCTTCGGCGATCGCCGGTAGCGTCATCTTCCTTGCTGTAGCGCCCGGCGTGGTCGCCGGACTGCTGCCTTGGCTGCTGACCGACCGTTATGGCCTGCCCTGGTCGAGACTGCCCGGTTTCGTTCCTGTGGGCTGGCTGCTGGTTGTCGCCGGCACAGCCGTGCTGCTGCATGCCTTCGCTCGGTTTGCCCTGGAGGGCCTGGGTACGCCAGCCCCGGTCGCGCCGACCGAAAGGCTGGTCGTCGGCGGCATCTACCGCCATGTCCGCAACCCGATGTACGTCGCCGTGCTGTCGATCATCCTCGGCCAGGCACTGCTGTTTTCCAGCTGGACGGTCGCCGCCTATCTAGTCATCGCCGCGGCCGCCATGATCTCCTTCGTGAAACTATATGAGGAACCGACGCTTGCCCGCCGCTACGGTGACGAATACGAGGCCTACCGCCGCGCCGTACCAGGCTGGCTGCCCCGCCTGACACCTTGGCGCGGGTAATTTCTGGACGCCGACAATTGGCGAAACCGGCGATACGGCCCCCTTCTCCCGTCACTATACGGGGAGAAGGGCCCGGCAGGGCGATGAGGGGCGGCGCAACATATCAGCACTGCCCATCGCCGAGCCAAGCCAAGTACGACAAAGGCTGGTGCCGCCCCTAATCTGGCTGCCGCCATCTACAGCGACGGGGAGAAGGACGCTTTCACCGAGCTTTCGTCAATCGCCGCCGTTGCTCGGAAAAGTCGGCGCGCTGCTAGAGGCTAAAACGACCAGCTGCGCGCCTTGGCGATGATGAAATCGCGGAAGACATGCAGCTTCGCCTGATTCTTCATCGCGTCGGGATAGGCGAAATAGGTATCGAAGGACGGCACTTCGGTTTCGGGCAGCAACTGCACCAGCCCGGAATCCTTGCTGACCACGTAATCGGGCAGCATGGCGATGCCGGCACCGCCCTGCACCGCCCGCTTGATCGACAGGATGTCGTTGATCTGCAGCGTCGGCACCCTTTGCCCGCCTTCGAAATCGCCGACCGTCTCCAGCCAGTTCAGTTCCGACAGATGCGCCGGCACCGGCACGCCGAAGGTGACGATGCGATGGGTCTTCAGCTCGGCGATCGAATTCGGCTTGCCGTATTTGTTCACATAGGACGGCGCCGCATAGAGATGGAAATGCACGGTGAACAGGCGGCGCTGGATGAGGTCCGGCTGCTGCGGCTGGCGCAGCCGGATGGCGCAGTCGGCCTGGCGCATGGTGAGGTCGAGTTCCTCATTGGCCAGGATGAGCTGCAGGCTGACCTCGGGATAGAGCTCGATGAACTCCTGCACGCGCTCGGTCAGCCAGCCGGCGCCGAGGCCGACCGTGGTCGTCACCCTGAGCACGCCGGAGGGCCGGTCCTTGGTTTCGGTCAGTCGCGACTTGATGGTTTCAAGCTTCATCAGCACGTCGTGCGCCGTGCGGAACAGCATCTCGCCCTGCTCGGTCAGCACCAGGCCGCGGGCGTGGCGATTGAACAGCGGCACGCCGACATCATGCTCGAGCGCGCTGACCTGCCGGGAGATTGCCGATTGCGACAAATGCAGTGTTTCCGCGGCATGGGTGAACGACCCCGCTTCCGCTGCGGCGTGAAACACGCGTAGCTTGTCCCAATCCAACGCCATGATTTCCCCTCGTCCTGTTTTCTGGCGTCCGCCTGTTATGGCGTCTGAATGAAAAATCAGGCTTTTGCGCGGCTCTTCTCAGCCGCTTGTCGAACAATCACTCCGCCGCTTCGCGGTGAACCTCGATCCCTGCCAGATATTTTTCCGCCTCGAGCGCGGCCATGCAACCGAGCCCGGCCGCCGTCACCGCCTGGCGGTAGATATCGTCGGTCACGTCGCCGGCGGCAAACACGCCCGGCATGTCGGTGCGGGTCGAATCCGGCGCCGTCCACAGATAGCCGTTCGGCTTCTGCTTCAGCTTGCCGGCAAACAGCTCGACCGCCGGCGCGTGGCCGATCGCCACGAACACGCCGTCGACCACCAGATGCATCTCCTGCCCGGTCACCACGTTGCGCAGCTTCAGCCCTTCGACCGAAGGCGGCAGCGGCGCCTTGCCGGGCCTGCCGGTGATCTCGTCGACCACCGTGTCCCAGATGACGCGGACATTGTCTTTCCGCAGCAGCCGCTCGCGCAGGATGCGCTCGGCGCGGAAATCGCTGCGCCTGTGGATGACGGTGACGCTCTTGGCCAGGTTGGAGAGATAGAGCGCTTCCTCCACCGCCGAATTGCCGCCGCCGATCACCGCGACATCCTTGCCGCGGTAGAAGAAGCCGTCGCAGGTGGCGCAGGCCGAAACGCCAAACCCCATGAAGGTATGTTCGCTTGGAATGCCCAGCCACTTCGCCTGGGCACCGGTGGCGATGATCAGCGCGTCGGCGGTATAGATCGTGCCAGAATCGCCCTTGGCGCGGAACGGCCGCACGTTGAGGTCGACCTCGGTGATGATGTCGTTGACGATATCGGTGCCGACATGCTCGGCCTGCCTGAGCATTTCGCTCATCAGCCATGGACCCTGGATCGGTTCGGAGAAGCCCGGATAGTTTTCGACGTCGGTGGTGATCATCAGTTGCCCGCCCTGCTGCAGGCCGGCGACCAGCATCGGCTTGAGCATGGCGCGGGCGGCATAGATCGCCGCCGTATAACCGGCGGGGCCGGAGCCGATGATGAGAACAGGCGCGTGCTTGGTGATCATGAAAAGCCTCTGCGGGGAGCAGCCATGGATTGTGGCATGAACTCTCGTCGATTGTTGCGCGTAATGTAAGTGTTGCCTGCGACGCCAGCAAGGCAAGTTGCCGTTCGTCCCCGGAAAGCTTCGGCGCCGGCGACGGCGACAAGCAACCGGCAGCAAGATGATGCGAAAATCCTCGATCCAGCGGATGGAATAGACAGCAAAGTCGTTTAACTACAAAGTCGCGAAAGATTCTTTCGCGTCACCACGGAAGCCGCACGGAAGCCACCATGCCGATCAAGGCCGATCTCGATGCCATCGACTGGAAGATCCTGCGCGAGCTTCAGCAGGACGGACGCATGACCAATGTCGAACTGTCGGGCCGTGTCGGCATTTCGGCGCCGCCGTGCCTGCGCCGCGTCCGGCGATTGGAAGAGGCCGGCATCATCCGCGGCTACCGCGCCCTGCTCAACGCGCCGGCGCTCGGCCTCGACGTCGTCGCCTTCTGCCTGATCGGCCTGCATCACCAGGCCGACGCCGAACTCAAGACCTTCGCCGAGCGCACCCGCGGCTGGCCGATCGTGCGCGACGCCTGGATGGTGTCGGGCGAATCCGATTTCCTGCTGCATTGCGTGGCGAGCGATCTCGGTACCTTCCAGACCTTCGTCATCGAAGAACTGGCCTCGGCCTCCAATGTCGACACGGTGCGAACCGCGCTGACCATCCGCCGGGTCAAGGATGAAGGTTTAGTGGCGTTCAATGCCTGATCGGGACCGCAGCAACCGAAGCTTTGATATTCGACAATAGGAATTCTAAAACACTTGGAATATTAATTCCAATATTAATATTCTAATAAATCTGGTCGATTTAGGTAAAACTTCCAATATAATTGCCGGTTTAATTCATATTATCGTCTGAACTTACACTCCGAAATTAGACGGGCGAAGCGTTGAGCACGACAGCACTGACACGCTCAATGTCGGCAAGCGACTGGGGGCAGTTGCTGCTTCTGGGTTTTCTGTGGGGCGGCACCTTCTTCTTCGCGCGCATCGCGGTAGCCGAGATTCCGCCACTTGCCCTTGTCCTTTATCGGGTGTCGATCGCCGCCTTGGTCCTGCATTTATGGCTGAGGATGCGCGGCATTTCCTTCGCTCCCGCACTGGCGAGGCCCGGTCCCTTCCTGTGCCTGGCTTTGTTCAACAACGTGATTCCGTTCTCCCTGATCTTCACAGGACAAACCGAGATTGGTGCGGGTCTTGCCTCTATCTTCTATGCAACAACACCTCTCTGGACGATCCTCCTTGCAAACCTGCTGACGGCGGATGAGAAGTTGTCGGCGACCAAGCTTGCGGGAGTGGGGCTCGGAATCGCCGGAGCCGCCCTCATGATCGGCCCCGGGCTGCTGTCCAATCTTGGTGGCCCTGCCTGGGCGAAGCTCGCCGTGATCGGGGCGGCCATCTCCTACGGCTTCGGCGTCGTCTACGCCAAGCGTTTCAAGAACATGAAGCCATCTGTGGTGGCGACCGGCCAACTCACTGCCTCCACCATAGTCATGTTACCGATCGTTTTCCTTCTCTACAGTCCCGAGGCGATCGTGACGTCAAGCGTCCCCATATGGGCGGCAGTGGCTGTTCTCGCGGTCTTCACGACGGCGCTGGCATTCATCCTCTATTTCAACCTGATCGCCTCGGCCGGAGCGACAAACGCTTCCCTCGTGACGCTTCTGGTGCCTGCCAGCGCGATCCTGCTTGGCACGGTGTTTCTCGGGGAAAGGCTGGAGCCGTTCGAGTTCGCGGGGATGACATTGATCATTGCGAGCCTGCTCATCATCGATGGCCGGCTTTTTCGCCGCTGGATGACGCAAAAATCCTGACTTCGCGACCAGCCAGCCCCGCGACAGGCCGGCGCGCCGCTTCCATATCCGCCAGCTTGTCGCCAACTATAAGCGATCGTTTCAGATCGAACCCACGGCGCCTGGCCGCCTTGAGAAACCGGGCAAAGCGGCTGCGAAACAAAAACCCGGAAACAAAAAACCCGCCTCGGCGGGCGGGTCGTCCGTGGAATCATCCCCATAGCCAAATTAGTAGCATAGCTGCCGGCACAAAGCAAGAACAAAATGTGGCTATGCGTCAAATAATAATCACTACAGGCTAGCGCTGCCCCTCACCCTTACCCTCTCCCCGTGAAGGACGGGGAGAGGGGGATCGCCGAGCTTGCAGGCTAGTCCCTTCTCCCCGTCCTTCACGGGGAGAAGGTGCCGGCAGGCGGATGAGGGGCGGCGCCAACATTGACAACGGATCCGCCTCTACACGATCACCCCCCGTCGCAGAGGCGCGTTTCGACCATTTCGCAGAGATGGTGGTAGAGGCACAGATGCCCCTGCTGGATGATCGGCGTCGAGGTCGAGGGTACGTTGAGCAGGATGTCGGAGAGCGGCTTCAGCTTGCCGCCGGTCTCCCCGGTCAGGCTGATCACCGTCATGCCCATCATGCGCGCTTGTTGGGCGGCGGCGAGGATGCTCGGCGAATTGCCGCTGGTCGAGATGGCGAGCAGCACGGCGCCCGCCGAGCCATGCGCCTCGACCTGGCGTGCAAACACCGTGTCGAAGCCGTAATCATTACCCCAGGCGGTCAGCACCGCCGCATTGGCCGGCAGCGCGATGACGTTGTAGGCCTTGCGCTCCCTGAGGAAGCGGCCGACCAGCTCGCCGGCGATGTGGATGGCGTCGCTGGCCGAGCCGCCATTGCCGGCTATCAGCAGCGCCTTGCCCTGCGAAAGCGCGGCGACGACGGCGCTGACCGCCCGCTCCATCTCGCTGGTCAGGTCGCGCTCGACCATCGCCGAAATCGCGGCCGCCGAGCGGGCCAGGTAATCGTTCAGTTCGGACATGAAACCCTCAGTTCCCGGCGCGTAGTTTGCCGATGGTGCCGGTGGTGCTCTTGCCGGCGACGAGGTCGACCAGCACGACGCGCCCGCCGGCCTTCTGCACGACATCGGCGCCAACCACCTGATCGACCGTATAGTCGGCGCCCTTGACCAGTATGTCGGGGCTCAGCGCCTCGATCAGCGAAAGCGGCGTATCCTCCTCGAAGATGACGACGGCGTCGACCGAGGCAAGTGCTGCGAGCACGCAGGCCCGGTCATGCTGGTCGTTGACCGGGCGTCCCGGCCCTTTCAGCCGGCGCACCGAGGCATCGCTGTTGAGGCCGAGCACCAGCCGGTCGCACTGGCTGCGCGCCGCATGCAACAGGCTGACATGGCCGGCATGCAGGATATCGAAACAGCCATTGGTGAAGCCGACACTCAAGCCCTCGTCCTTCCAGGCTGCCACCAGCCGCGCCGCGGCGGCGGCATCGAGGATGGCATCCTTGTGGGCAACCGGGCCGTGCGAGCGAAACAGCGCGCCGGTGAGTTCCTCGATCGTCAGCCGCGCCGTGCCGCGCTTGCCGACGACAACGCCGCCGGCGGCGTTGGCGATCGATCCGGCCATGACGCGGTCGGCCCCTGCCGCAAGAGCCAGTGCGAAGGTGGCGATCACCGTGTCGCCGGCGCCCGAAACGTCGAACACCTCGCGCGCCTGCGTGGCGATATGGCGAGCGTCGTTCGCACCGACGACGCTCATGCCCTTTTCGCTGCGCGTCGCGACGACGAAATCGAAACCGTGCGCCGAAATCAGCTGGCGTGCCGCCGCCTCGATCTCGTCGTCGGCAAACACTGCGCGGCCGACCGCCTCGCCGAGTTCCTTTCGGTTGGGCGTGATTGCCGTCGCGCCGGCATAACGCGCATAGTCGCTGCCCTTCGGATCGACCAGCACCGGCTTGCCCGCTTCCCGGCAGATCGAGATCAGCTCGCCGGCGACGCCGTCGAGCAGCACGCCCTTGCCATAGTCGGACAGGATGACGATGTCGGCGCGCGCCAGCGCTTGGCGAAAATGCCCGACCAACGTGGCGCGCTCGGCATCGCCCAGCGGCTTGATTTCCTCTTCGTCGAAACGCAGCACCTGCTGGTTGAGCGCGCTGAACCGGCTTTTGGACGACGTCATGCGATCGGCATCCTGCGCCAACCCGCCGGTGTCGACGCGAAATTCGCCGAGCATGCGCATGAGGTTCTTGCCGGCCTCGTCAGCGCCGATCACCGAGACCGGTATGACGGCAGCGCCGAGCGAAACGATGTTGGCGACGACATTGCCGGCGCCGCCCATCGCCAGCGTTTCGCCGCGCCCGTGCAGCACGGGAATCGGCGCTTCCGGCGAAATGCGCTCGATCACGCCGTTGACGAAACGGTCGAGGATGAAATCGCCGACCACCAGCACGGTGGCGCCGCCGAAGCGCGAGATGGCGCGGTGAAGAGGTTCGGGAGAGGGCAGCTTGATCATGTCAACGCGTGGGAGGGCCGATTTTCAGTGACGGGAAATTCGATTGGCAGGGCCGGCCGTTCATGGCGATGCCGATATACCGCAATTTCAGCCGACGCAACGGCAGGCCTTCGACCGATCGCGGCGGCGAGACAGTGCGTCAGCTTTTCTGCAACGCGACATGCACGCCCAGCCCGACGAGCACCGTACCGCCGGCGCGCCGCATCAGGCGCTGCGCCCGGCTCGAGCGCCGCAGCCTGGCGATCACCGCGCCGGCCAGTATCACGCAAACGATGTCGGCCGACGAGAACATCAAATTGACGATCGTTCCAAGCACGACGAACTGCAGCCAGACCGGAAACGCTGCCGAGGCATCGATGAATTGCGGCAGGAACGCCATGAAGAAAATCGCCGTTTTTGGGTTGAGCACCTCGACGGCAACGCTCTCGAAAAACGCGCGGCGGGCGGATTTCGGCTGAATTCCCGGCAAGACAACGTCGCCTTGCGCCTTGGCGCGAAACAACGAAACACCGAGCCAGATCAGATACAGCGCACCGACCAGCTTGACCGCCATGTAAAGCACCGGCACGGCATGGAAAAGCACCGACAGGCCGACAGCGGCGGCGAAGACATGAACGTAGCCGCCAAGATGGATGCCGAGCGCCGCCATCAGGCCGGACGAGCGGCCGCGCGCCATGGTTTGCGCGGCGGCATAGAGCATGGCCGGACCGGGGATATAGGCGAAGATCGCCGTCGTGGCGAAAAAGGCGACAAGCAGTTCGGTTGACGGCATTACCTTGCTCCTGTCGCCGGTCGGCCGGCACGCCGACTGAAACGAGACCTTTGCGGCGCCACTATGGCGCTCATCCGGCCGCCCCGCCACCTGCTTTGTCGACAGCCCGGCCCGCCTCCCCTATAAGGCCAGAATCCCACAAGGGCTACAACCGGCACAAGGTACCAGAGGCTTTCATGATCATCGTCACGGGCGGCGCCGGCATGATCGGTTCCAACATCGTCGCCGCGCTCAACGCCGACGGTTTCAGCGATATCCTCGTCGTCGACGACCTCACCGACGGCCACAAGATCGCCAACCTCGCCGATCTCGAGATCGCCGACTATCTCGACAAGGACGGTTTCCTGGCGCGGATGGAGGCCGGAGACCTCGGCCGCATCGAGGCGGTCTTCCACCAGGGCGCCTGCTCGACCACCACCGAATGGAACGGCAAGTTCATGATGGAGGTCAACTACACCTATTCGAAGCGCCTGCTGCACGCCTCCCTGGCGCTGCGCGTGCCCTTCCTCTATGCCTCCTCCGCTTCCGTCTATGGCGGCGGCGCCGAGTTCCGCGAGGAGCCGCAATACGAGCGGCCACTGAACGTCTATGCCTATTCGAAAAAGCTGTTCGACGACTATGTCCGCCGTACCGTGTTCGATACCGACCATTCGCCTGTGGCGGGCCTGCGTTATTTCAACGTCTACGGACCGCGCGAGGCGCATAAGGGCGCCATGGCTTCGGTCGCCTTCCATTTGTTCAACCAGGTCGAGCAAGGCCAGAACCCGAAGCTGTTCGGCGCCTATGGTGGTTTCGGGCCCGGCGAACAGAGCCGCGACTTCATCCATGTCGGCGATGTCGCCGATGTCAATCTGTGGCTGTGGAAACGCGGCTCGAGCGGCATCTTCAACTGCGGCACAGGCAAGGCTCAGCCCTTCCGCGCCATTGCCGAAACGGTGATCGATACGCTGGGCCAAGGCCAGATCGAGTTCATCGAGTTTCCCGACCACCTCAAGGGCAGCTACCAGAGCTTTACGCAAGCTGATATGTCCCGCTTGCGCGCAGCCGGTTACAATGGCCAGTTCCGCACAGTGGAAACCGGCGTCAGAGACTATGTCGAATGGCTGAAAGCCCAACGATCCTCGTGATCGGCCCACGCTGGGTGGGCGATATGGTGATGGCGCAGTGCCTGTTCTCGGCGCTGAGGGAACTTCATCCGGATGCCGCCATCGACGTGCTGGCGCCGGCCTGGGCAGCGCCGCTGGTCAAGCGCATGCCTGAAATCCGCCAGCAGATCGACCTGCCGCTGCAATCCGGCGCGTTCGAATTCCGCATTCGAAGGCGCTTCGGCCGCCTGCTGCGCGGCCGCTACGACATGGCCTATATCCTGCCGGGAAGCTGGAAATCGGCGCTGATTCCGTTCTTTGCCGGCATTCCGCGCCGTGTCGGCCATCTCAAAGAAATGCGCTACGGGCTGCTGACCGACATCGTGCCGTTGCCCGACCGCCTGAAACGGCGCACCGCGCAGGCCTATTTCAGCCTTGCTCGGGGTGGCGCCTTCCAGGCCCCGAAGCTTGTCGTCGATCAAGCCAGCCAGGCGGCACTGCTCGGCCGTTTCGGGCTGACGGCGGGGAAATTCGTGGCAGTCATGCCCGGCGCCGAATTCGGTCCGGCCAAGCGGTGGCCGAGCGAACACTATGCCGGCCTTGCCCGTGAGATGATGGCGAAAGAGTTTGGCGTGGCGCTGTTCGGATCGAAGAACGACGCCGAGGTGACGGCTGAAATCGCCGCGCTTGCGCCGGGCGCCGTCGATCTTGCCGGCCAGACAAGGCTCGAGGATGCCATCGACCTGATCGCTGCGGCGAGGCTCGCCGTCTCCAACGACAGCGGGCTGATGCATGTCGCCGCCGCCGTCGGCACGCCGGTCGTCGCCGTCTACGGCTCGACTTCGCCGCAGAACACGCCGCCGCTCGCCGAGCGTCGCGAACTGGTCTGGCTCGGCCTGTCCTGCTCGCCCTGCCACAAAAAAATCTGCCCGCTCGGCCATCTCAACTGCCTGAAGACGCTGGACGTCGAACGCGTCGTGGCGGCGGCGGAGCGGCTGCTGGAAATGCCGGCCGCCGCATGAAAGTGCTGATCGTCAAGACGTCGTCGATGGGCGACGTCATCCACACCTTCCCAGCGATCGAGGACGCGCGCCGCGCCCGGCCGGATGTCTCCTTCGACTGGTGTGTCGAAGAGGCCTTCGCCGGCATCGTGGCGCTGCATCCAGCCATCCAAACCATCCACAGCGTGGCGATCCGGCGCTGGCGCAGGAAGCTGCTCGAGCCCGGCACATGGCGGGAAGTGGTCGGCTTGCGCCGCGCCTTGCGCGATTGCCGCTACGACTTCGTCCTCGATGCACAAGGCTTGCTGAAATCGGCACTGGTGGCGCGGCTGGCGGCAGCACCGACCGCCGGGTTCGATCGCTCGAGCGCCCGCGAGCCTTCGGCGAGCCTGTTTTATGGCCACCGCTACGCCGTGCCGCGCGGCCTGCATGCCATCGAGCGCACGAGGCGGCTGTTCGCCCTGGCGCTCGGCTACGAGCCGGATTTTTCCCGGCTTGAATCGGGCATCGTGCCGCCAGCCGGAAGGTCGACTTTTGCCGGTGAAAAGACCGCCTTCCTGCTGCACGGTACCAGCCGCGAGGACAAGAAATGGCCGGTCGCGGACTGGATCGAAACCGCTCGCCTGTTGGTGGGCAAGGGAATGACGCCGGTCACCACCTGGTCGAACGACCGGGAAAAGGCAGTTGCCGAGGCGATCGCCGGCGCCGTCTCGCAAACCGTGGTGGTTCCCAGGTCGCCGCTTGCCGAGATCGCCGCTGTCATCGGCGGTTCGACGCTGGTCATTGGCGCCGACACCGGCCTGACCCATCTCGCCAGCGCTTTCGGCCTGCCGACGGTGGCGGTGTTCCTGGCCACCGAGCCCGGCCTGACCGGCCCGCGCGGCCCATTCTCGTCGACGCTGTTGGCCAGGCCCGGCCGCAGCGTCACGCCGCCGGAGGTGATGGCGGAAGCCGAGAGATTGCTGGCGCTTAAATTACAAGGCGCTGCATAGGACCTTTTCAGAATTCGCTCTGGCGAGTTGAATAGCGTGGTTTTCGAGAACCGGAGCGGAGCGTACTTAAAGTACGTGAGCACCGGAAGCGCAGAAAACCGCGCTAGTCGGCCGCCAGAGTAGAATTATCAAAAGGTCCTAGATGAACTGCACCTGGACGATCTCATAACCCCTGGCGCCGCCCGGTGCGTTGACCTCAATGGCGTCGCCGACTTCCTTGCCGATCAGCGCGCGCGCGATCGGCGAGGAAATCGAGATGCGGCCGGACTTCACGTCCGCTTCCTGGTCGCCGACGATCTGGT
>NZ_JAMYPH010000035.1:0-31901 GCF_040320265.1 Mesorhizobium sp. M0751 | reverse complement strand
TCGTTCGGCATCGCACGCGCGTGAAGAACGAGGTGCATGGCATCCTGCAGGCGCACCTCGTGCCGAAGTGCCCGCATGCAGATCTGTTCAACAATCGCGGTCGCGCCTGGCTCGAGCGGCAGGTGCTTCCCGACGACGAGCGGGCCGCCATCGCTCGCCACATCCGCGAGATTGACCGCCTGGCCGAGGATCTGGCCGACCTCGATCGCGACATCGCCCGGGAAGCGATTGATGATGTGCAAGTCCGGCGGCTTCAGACGATCACCGGCGTCAATGCCATCGTCGCGAGCGGTATCATCGCCGCCGTCGGCGATATCCGGCGGTTTCGCGAACCGCAGAAGCTGGTGAGCTACTTCGGCCTCAATCCGCGTGTGCGCCAATCCGGTCTTGGCTTGGCGCAATATGGCCGGATCAGCAAACATGGTCGTTCCCATGCCCGCGCCATGCTGGTCGAGGCCGCCTGGGCGACGGCGAAGGCGCCCGGACCGCTCAGGGCCTTCTTCCTACGCATCCGTAACAAGCGCGGCCATCAGGTCGCAGCCGTGGCACTCGCCCGCAAGCTCGCCGTGTTGATCTGGCATCTGCTGACAAAGGAGCAGGACTACTTCTGGGCTCGCCCGGCGCTGGTGGCGGCAAAGCAGAGGCAGCTCGCTCTCAAGGCCGGCGCGCCGGGCGAGCGCGGTGTCGGTCGCCGCGGTTCGGCTTACGCCTACAACGTGAAGGAGTTGCGAAACAGCGAGAAAGCCGCGGCCGAGAATGCCGAACGTGCCTACGAGCTAATGGTTCGGCATTGGCGGTCACGAGGGCCGAAGCGGCGCACGGACGCCACAAACGAGGAACGACTATACCGGCTGCGTGGCGGCACTCTCATCCTCTCGCACCACTCTTTGCCACGTGGTCGTCCGTGCCGGACAAATATAGCACAAGGAAATGTGGCGGCACGACCGACGCCCTCGGTCCGCTCCAGAATGGCGCCGTGCTCGACGCCGTCAAGGCGTGGCCTGGAAACCTCGCAGCCGGCCGTGGCGCCATCGCACCGGCCAGCCTTGACTGCGTCTCGACACGCTCGCGTGGGAAATCCTGTGGGCCGGGACGAAGAAACAGGCTCACCTGAGCCGAACAAAGAAACGCAACAGGAATCGAAAAAGTCGAAATCAGGGTTGTCGATGTCATCCGTCGACTTCATGTGCTTGTGGTGAGCTAGCGGCAGCCGATAGAAGCTCAGCGTCTCCTCGATGTTGTCTTCCACCCAGTTGACCAGCTTCGGGTATTTGGCCTGCCATTTGGCGATCCACTGCGCCAGGTCGCGTTTGACCTCGGCAAGGTCGCGCCGGTCCCCCGGGTCCGGCTTCGCCGGCCCGAGGACAGGCTCCGAACCATCTGAGCTCCATCAGGCAATCGTCGTCGACCTTGCGCGGCACCTAGTCGAGCGCGTTTCTGAGGAAGTGCACGTAGCAGCGCTGCCAGACCGCTTCGGGCAGCACTTCGCGGATTGCCGCCCTGAGCCCCGGATGGTCGTCGGAGACGACGAACTCGACGCCGGCGAGCCCGCGATTCTTGAGCCCCGTCACGAACTCGCGCCAGCTCGAATGGCTCTCCCGGTTGGCCAGCTCCACGCCCAGAACCTGGCGCCGGCCCTCCCAATCCACGCCGATCGCCACCAGCACCGCCTGGCTGGCGATCACGCCCGCCTCGCGAGCCCGTTCATAGCGCGCGTCCAAGATGAGATACGGATAGCTTTCCTCGAGCCGCTGCGTGAAGAACGCCTTGAGCGCCTCATCCAGCCGCATCGTCGCCTCGCTCACCGTCGAGGCCGAGAAAGAATGGCCGCACAGTTCCTCCGTCACCGCCTTCACCTTGCGGGTCGAGACGCCCTGCACGTACATCTCGACCAGCGCCGACACCAATGCCTTCTCCGAACGCTGGTAGCGCTCAAACAACTCCGTCGAGAACCGGCCAGCCCGATCCTGCGGAACGCGAAGCTCCAGCACCCCGACCCGCGTCACCAGCTTGCGCTCGTAATAGCCGGACCGGTAACTCGTCCGCCCCGCCGTCCGCTCGCCTTTCTCGGCCCCGATCGCCTCCGTCATCTCGGCTTCAAGAACCTCCTGCACGACACTCTGCAATGTCTGGCGAAAGCCGTCCTCATCCGACAACAGCAACGCTTTCAACTCGCCTCTGCTCAGTCTAACGTCTCGATTGGTCATGGCACTTCCCCTTCCACGGGAATCGGTGATCGCAACGTCACCACCGTGCCATGGCCGCTCGCCCTTCAGAGCAAGCGCCGTTCTCTCTCCAAAACTTTTTGCAGAACGCTCGGCACACGATCGGGCGAGGCCGTCGCTGGCGTAGCGGGTCAGATAGTCCCATTGGTTTCGCGCATAGGAGATCGCCTTGCCGGTCAGGCTTTCGGGCAGGACCTTGGGTGCCTGGTCGTCGAGCCATGTCTAGAAGGCGACCAAGACCGGGGCGCTATGCTGCTGTCGCAGGCACAAGGTGTAATCGGCACGCGGTTCGCCTTCGCCCGGCGTCTGGCGTGCCAGTCTCTCGACCATAAGCGTCCCATTGTTACCGCGGAGATTTCGCTTTGATGCGTGCGATGATGTCTGGGTCTGAGACGAAGTCTTCGAGGAAATCGTTCCAGTCATTGGTCGAGCGGCGGGCATGGGCAAGCATTTGCCTCAGCTCGTCAACTCCATCGTCGGTAAGAGCGGTGATCGCTTCGTCCGTGCCGTCGTAAACGCTGATGATACTGCCGTAGGACAGGTTGTCATCGTTATAGACGATCGCCTCCAGGAGTTCGGGATCCTCTCCGAGCATTTTCGCGACGTGGTTGATGGTGAAGACGTAGGTGATCGTTGCCATCAGGCGGCCTCGGCGCACGTGACAGGCGTAAACTCCATGGAAGAAGTTCATCGAGGCGGTTGATCTTGTGATCATGAATGCGGTCGGGCAGGTCGGCCAGATATGCGTGCGGATTGATGCCGCTCGTCTTCGCCGTCTCGATGATCGTCATGGCACGTGCCAAGGTCTCCGCGCCGGTGTCGGCCCCAGCGAATAACCAATTCTTTTGCACGGTGTCCTCCGAGTTCGCACAAGAATCGATCGGCCGCTTGGCTGATTTGCGCGCAGAACCGGCTCGCAAAGGAGGCCTGCGTGTGCCGCCCAACGCCAAGGTGCCCAGCATGTCGGCTACCGGTCCGCTGATCCATGTTGTTGTCCCGTCCGCCGGCTCATATAGCCTCCGGTTCAAGCTTCAGCTGAGCAAAGCAAGCATTTCTAGCTCGCGCATAGATATCTGTGGTTCCTTTGCGCGCGAGCAGCGCTCGCATCTCGTCGGTCACGTAGCTGACGTGCGATCCTTGAACCGGTAACGGGTCTCGGACGCATGGAGACCGACCATGACATAGGGAGCAGGCTCGACCGGAAAACGCACTAAGGAGTCCGGTGATTCCAAAGAGCCCCGCTTGTCCCAGTCGTCGACGAGCGGGCGTGAACCTGTCGCCGAGACCAAAACAGTCCAGAAGCGCGACCACCGCCGCGTGCGGATGCTTACTTGCCTCGTAAACATAATTCACCACCCAGATGCCATGTCGGCGGGCATTGCGCTCGATCCGTGCGGCATTGAGCGCCCACAGCAAGTAATGTGCTGCACGAAGGTAGCGGGTGCCCTGTGCAGGCTCCACTTCTCGAGCCAGGAGTCAAGAGAGAGGCGACCGGCTCGCGTTCGAGCCACGACCATAGAGATCTTCGCCGCAGGATAGCCCGCCGCCACCAGAAGGTCGATTGGGTCGAATAGGCATTCGGCCAGCAGATAGAGGCCGGTCATTTCCTTGCAATGGACGAGAGGCTTTGTCGCGCGATCGGGCACGATCCAGGGCGCGCTAGGTTGACCAAGCGCCTCGAACCGCATCATAGTCTTGACCGGCTGGTAATAGGACGGAAATCCCGCGATGCCGAAGAGGTTGGTCAGCGCAGTCGAGCCCACAAGGCATTTGCCGCACGAAACAGCAAGGGCTGGGAAGCTATCGGCCGAGCGGTCCTCGAAGGCGCGGGCCAGGGTGTCGACGATCCGCTGGTTCAGGTCCGCCAATCTGGTCTCTACCGTCTGGTAGCGGCCTTCGGGCGCCAGTGGCAGCGAGCAAAGATATTTGGCATCATCGGCTTTGATTGCCGCGCAGATCTGGTCGAGATTGGGATAGCTCACTGGTGCACCTTTGGGCTCATAGCGCTTCCTCCTGACTGAGATGAGGATTGCTCAATCTGGCGTAGAACACCAACACGAGTCCCAGATCAAAGCGCGTCCCGGGCGCAAGGCGCTGGACGGACCGGGGCCATGTTTCGGTTGAGACGCCGTCGATGCCTCGCGCCAGCGTTCTGGCGAATCGGGGCATCAGCGGAGCGAGTGTCGGTGCCAGGATCGCAGCGGCCGTCGTCTGAAGGGCTAGCGAAGTCCGATTGCGGGCGGGATAGAAACGTCGCGCCGCCGCATAGTCTTGCGCCCGACGGTAGATCACGCAATCGCGCACGAAATCGCAGACCTGAGCGGCCGCGCGCCGGACCGAGAAGCCTTCGTCCGAATAGGCGCGTTCCATCGCCGCGCGATAGATCTCTATCCGAGCAAAGAAGGCGCGGTCGGCCGGGCTCCAATCGCCTGCATCGGGTACACGGCCGCCAAAATCCTGCTTGATTTCCTGGTTCAACGCATCGAGCCAGTTCAGCCAGATCCCCTGGAACACCTCGTTCTCGGTGCGGCGCAGCGCGTCCAGCGTGAAATCCGTCCGCTCACCTTCCGGGCGTGTCAGGCCCAAATGGAGGCGCACGACGTCGACTGTCTTTGGGCTCAGAACCTCCTTACCCCAGACCGCATGGCGGCAGCTGGTTGAGAATTTCTTGCCGTCGAGCAGGTAGAACTCGTTGACGTGATAGTGGATGCGTGGCGTCCAGTGGGAGAAGACCTCGGCGTAAAGAGCGGGGTAGAGTAGCGCGTGGTAGAACGAATTGTCGAAGCCGAAGAAATGGACAATCTGCCAGTCGTTGCCGGGCATCTCCGCCTTCCAGTCGCGACCCAGCAAGCGGCCGAGCGCCTGGATTTTGTAAAGAAAACCGAAGGCCATTTCCGGCCAGACCCAGATCACTTGCCCCGGGAACCCTTCGGCCGGCAGGCCCCAGTCCGAGGGGTGGGTAATGGGCACTGAAAAGTTGCCGCGTCGGCGTAGGCGCGCGAAGAGATCTAAGATCCGTAGCGGGACGCCCGAGGCCCTTAGATGCCGGTCGATATTGTCGTAGCATCGGTCCAAGGCAAGTTCCGGGCGGCCGACGGAGCCGACCAGCGGCGCCTCGGCAGACTGCCGTGACCGGGCTGCACCCAAGTCGTGGCAAAGGTTTGGGGCGCCGCATTCCTCGCAGATGTTGCCACCGGCGGAGCCGCCGCAATCGGGGCAGAGGCCGCTAACATCCGGCTCGTAAAGATAGTGGCCTGTCACAGCATCGAAAAGCGCAGGGCTCTGGCGCAGATCTACCGCCGTGCTGCTCAGAAGACTGCGGAAACACGCGGCTTGAAACTCGCAATAACCGTCATCGCCCGTCGTGAGTTGGAAGCTGTGGACCTCACAATCGAAAAGTGCAAGCGTGGCGCGAATCTCGTCGGCGTAGTAGTGCGCCACGTTTGCAGGCGTCGATTGATCGGCATCGGCGCGTGTCGTGACGTAGCTCTGGTTGTCATCGCTTCCAGTGAGGTGATATGCTTCGACTCCTTTCATGCGCAGGAAACGAGTATAGACGTCGGCGCCGAAATAAGGGCCAGAAAGATGGCCCAGATGCAGATCGCCATTTGGCGTTGGCGGCGTGGAGAAGACGAAGATCGGCCCACGTGGAGCCGTGGTCTTTGCAGCGGCATCAAGGGCGGCCTCGGCGTCTCGCCAGTAGACATCGACGAAATTTAGGTCTTCGTCCCCATCGTTGCGCAGCACATGCGCTTCAAAAGGATGGAACAGAACGACATCGCCCGCCTCGACCGAGATTTCCCCACGGTCGGTAGTGACCTTGCCCGCGCCAGACAGGACCACGAAGGCCTCGATTTCGTCGTGCCGATGGGGCTCGGATGTGATGCCGGGTCCAACCTTTCCGAATGAAAACCCCGTGCGAGCGCTTCCCGTTCCAAGCGTGGCCATGTCGATACCGAACGCCCGCGACAGCTCCGTTCGAGAAAACGTGTATTTGCGCATGACGAACCTAAGCTGTTGAAGCAGTGGGATCTTCGGCTGCCAACGACGAGGGCGGCACCAGTCGGTCTGTGGGCGTCATAGAAGACCGCCCTGCGACCACCTCCACAATCCACGTGCCGGAGCGTCTTAACGGGCTGTCGATGCTCCGCGAGCGCGCAAATCAGAACGCCATACTCTCCGCGCATTTTTGAGCGGTCGATCAGTTCCGTGTGCATGCCTCCGCCTGGCTGCGTGAGCTCAATCGCGATGGTTCCCAGGAGAACATTTCGGCGACTTGAGGATCGATCACCCCACCGGCATCCATGGGAAACACCCCCTTCTTGTGGTTGCCGGGGCTGAAGAAAAGCCCGCCGTTTTCCGGGTCGGAGTCGTCGATGCCTATGGCAACCACCGCATGGACCATCCGGTCGGGGAGTTTGTGTGGAATGTGATAAATGTCCTGATGCGGGAGATAGCCGCCGCTGTCGGGGTAGTGGAAAATCAGCAACTCCTTGAGCCTGCGCGAATCTTCGCCAAGCAAATCCTCGACCGCTGACTTTATGCGCTGAACGACGCAATGGATCATGAAAGTCGAGAAAATTCTCGATCTTGGAGATGATCTTTCGATTGTCCGTCGTCTTCTCGAACCACATGAGCCATTTATCATCGCTGACATCCCAGCGTGACATATCTTCGACAAAAGTAGAGATATCTTCCTGAGCCGCAGGAGCGAAGAACATTTCGAGCCTGACGTATCCGTCTTTCTGCCACTTTTCTCTTTGTGCATCAGTCAACATGCGAAAAGCCTCCTGTTGGAAAGACTGGTTGGTCGGACATCCCAATCAGGGCAGTCGGGCGCTGGTCAAGTTGCGGGTCCACGGAGACGGACTCACGTCATGTGGGACGGCGATGCTAAGTGCGTTCCGCTCCGGCGGATATTGTCCGCAGAAGCTCGGCGCGAGACTGCCTATGTCAGGCTCAGCCGGGGTCCAGGGGTTCCGTGGCCGGATCAATCGCTTCACCCGGTCCAGCCACGACACGCATCGCTAAAGGCCGGCACCATCCGCTGACCGCCGACCCAGCCATGGCCGCCAAGACCACGGCGCTCTTTCGAGTGAGCGACCCGGTACGGTCTTGACAACCGTAGGGGAAATGCACGCCCCCAGAATAATGCGATGCGCCGCTTGGTCCAAGGGCTTGTTCAGTCACGATGATTTCGGAGAAGCCTCCGGCCTTCGCCGCAGCGGAGGCGGACATCATTCCTAGGATGCCACCGCCGATGATCAAAAGTCTACGAGTCATATCCCGCTGCCCATTTCTTCGGCTGCGGAGGCGGGCCAGCTCTCGATCGAGGTATGGCTGATGAAGCCAGGATGCTCGGGGTTCGCGCATGGCGCGCGCCCAAGAAGGCTATCGAGGATCCGGCGCGCGCGCCAGGCCAGCAGGCTTAGGTTCGGATCGGCCAGGCCGCGCTGCCTGAGGCTCGCGTTTTGTACGAAGATGCGTCTGTCACGCGGTCCGTCCCAGCTCACCGAAAAATCCTCGCGAATAGCTAATTCATTGTCGATCTGCTCCAGCCGGTGCGCGATGGGTTCCAAGAAGTCTGGCACCGCGTTCTCGTAACCGGTGGCCAGGATGACGATGTCAGCCGTGACTTCTTCGACCTCGTCCATGCCGTGCTGCAGGGTCAGCCTGTGACCCGGTCCGGCGTTGATGCAGTGCGAGACGGTGCAGCCCGGCCGCAGTGTGATGTCGCATCGGTTTGGCTCGACAAATGCGTGGCGGTACAGCGCCTGATAGACCGCGCGCAACGTGCTTTCCGAAATGCCGTCCGAGGCAAGCACGAAACGCCGCAGGAGCAGCTTACGCTGCGACTCGCTCATCGCCGCGAAACGATCCGAAAAGCAGGGCATGAACAACTCGTTTGTGAACGGGCTGTCATCGAGAGGCAGGTAGTTCTCACGCTGCGAGACCCAAGTGATCGAGGCAGGCCGCCGTTCTTTCGGCAGGCCGACAAGGTGCAACATCACCTCGGCTCCCGACTGGCCTCCGCCAACCACGCAGACATGCTTTCTCCGCACCTCAGGATGGATGTGCAATAAAACAGATGAGTGGAACAGGTTGCGTCCAGTCCAGCCCAGAAACTGAGGCGGAATTTGCGCCTGCTTGCCAATGCCGACCACGACGTTTCTGGCGCCGAGAACCGCCTTACCCGTCCGCACCCGAAACTCGCCGTCAAAGCGGATTTCGCGCACGGTCTCGCCGCCACGCACAAGTGGGTTCCTGTGGAAGACCCAGTTCAGGTACTGCTCGAACTCAAGTCTGAGCACGGCTTGGAACTGTGCGTTCAGGAAGTGATACAAACGCCCGTTCTCGTGCAGGAAGTTTACGAAAGTGTAGGCTGATCGCGGATTCACCAGCGTGACCAGATCCTTGAAGTGGCTGACCTGGAGCTCCGAGGAACCGAATGCGATGCCTGGATGCCAGCGGAAGTCGACCTGCCGATCCAGGAACACTGCCCCTTGCCCAACTTGATCGTGTATCTGACACGCAAGGCTCAAATTGGACGGCCCAGCACCGACCCCAACGCAAGATAACTCCACTTGCTTTCCTCCTATAGAGTTTTCCCATTGGGGGGCTTGTTCGCGGCGAATATCGGCCATAGCCATTGGGCGTCCTCGCGGACGTTTTCGAGGCCCGGTCCCGACCGGTTTGCGAGAATTTGTCCAGCGCGTTCGGGTCGTCGAATGTAGACCCGAGCATTCCAGCGCGGTGACAGTCGACGGGTCATGCCGGCGACGTGGGGCAACGACGTATGTCCTTTCCGCCCGTCTGGATGCCCGCGTCGCCGTCACGCGAGACGCTTTCCAAGCCCATTAAGGTGTTTGAAGCCGGCGCAATCGCCCGCCTCAACCATGACGCGCCGGCCTTTCGGCGGCTTGATGGCAGGCGAGAGCGCGGTTTTCACTGCGGCGACGGCATTTTCGGTGCGCATGATCATGGACGACCTCTCGCTGATGCGTTCGCAGAATCCCGTGCATGGGCCGTGCCAGAGAAGGAAAACCTTGTTAAACAGCGGGTTGGCGGATTTGCGATCCTGTCGGAAATCCGACATTGAGGGGGGACGCCTACCGGCGGCGCCCGATTTGCACGTCGATGTCGCCTTTTCCGAATAGCTAATCGGGCACCTTCTGCACCAGAATACTTCTCATGGAGACCAGCGCGAAGCCTTCATGAACGGACAGTGCATAACCTGGTGTCTCTGCCGGACAGATCGCGATATGCCGTCTCCCATCGAGGTCGGCAGTTGCAAGAGCTGCCAAATCCTTCGCCCTATCGTGCCGTTGCACTGGCTCGATCCCGACATCCTCGGAGGCGGCGATCATGAAGAGTGACGCAATCTCATGTCCGCCGCGACGCCTCTCTCATGAGGAAGCAATTCTCTGTGTTGGTGTCGGATCGATGCTCTTGATGACATGGTTGCGGATGGGCGCATGCCCAGACCTGAGCGCATCAATGATTGCGCGATCTGGGACCTTCACCAACTGGATTGTCGAATCTCTGTAAAGATAGCGGGAAGGAGAATTGCGTTATGACCACTCTGCCGGTTCCAAAAGCACGACGCCATTCGGTCCCTGCGACTCAATCCAGGCGGAGGGATGAGGCCGCACAGCAGTCTTTTGCGCGCCCACCGGTCGGCCAGGATGGAGCCGTCGTAAACGCAGTTATTCGATGATCGCCGCCGCGGAGTCCTCAGGCTGTGCCGCGCACGACACCAGCGACGTAGTGGTGGTCGATCGCCCCGTCGCCGATGTCGATCCGAAGCTTGGCCAGTTTCGCGGTGAGCTTCACTGCCTATTCCGCAGTGCCCACCGAGCTCGCACAGGAGGTTCTATGAGGCGGTCACGGCTGCACTCGTTGTCGGGTCTTTGACAAAGTCGGACATGAGACACAGCGCCATCAGGGTGATCGCATTGTTATGAAATGATTTTCTCGTTTGGCACGACACGTGCAAGGCTATCCGCAAACGCGCTGCGGCAAGGACTGAGGAGAAATCATCCCATGATAATGCGCGCCGAACATGCGGTCGCAGCCGCGAAAACTGAGCTTTCCCGGGCCGACGGAAGACTTTGCGCCTGTTTTCCAGGCGACATCACTCTTCGAGTTATCCGGGCATGACCGCATTCGATTTCCGCCCAATGCTGAATGCTCCCGACGATGATCCCTATCTTTGGCTCGAAGATGTAGAAGGCGAACGGGCACTTGACTGGGCCGCCAGCCAGTCTGCCAGGACCCTGGAGCACTTCGGTGGAACGCAATTCGAGCGGGACCATGACGCCCTGATAGCGATTTTCGATCGCCCTGACCGGATCCCCTTGAGCAGGCGCCGCGGCCAGTACCTCTACAATTTCTGGCAAGATGCCCGAAATCCGCGCGGACTGTGGCGCCGGACCACCCTTGCCGCCTACCTGAAAGTGGATCTCCAGTGGGAGCTGCTGCTCGATCTGGACGCCCTCGCCGCTAGCGACGGAGAGGACTGGATCTGGCGCGGCGCGTCCCTTGAGCCGGAGAGACGGGAAAGAGCCGTTCTGCGCCTGTCGCGCGGCGGCAGCGACGCGGTCGTGCATCGCGAATTCGATCTGGGGTCTCTTAGCTTCGTCTCCGACGGTTTCAACCTCGCGGAGGCCAAGGGCGGGGTAAATTGGCTCGACCCTGACACGCTTCTGCTTTCTAGTGCGTTTGGTGATGGCATGGCCACCCGCTCCGGCTACGCGCGCACCGTGCGGCTGTGGAAGCGTGGCGCGGATCCGCTCACCGCGCCCGTAATCTTCGAGACCGGTTCCGAATCCCTCGGCGTGTCCGGCCGTCTGGACCGCACCGCCGAGAGCGAACGCCTCTGGTTCATCGAGCAGTCGACCTTCTTTGAGAAGATCGGCCGAATCGGTGACAGAAGCGGGCCGAAGATGCGGATCGACCTTCCTCGGGACGCCTCGTGGAGCGGCTTCGGCGACTGGCTGGCGGTAAAGCCGCGCAAGCAATGGACAGTGGGAGGGATGACCCATGCCGCGGACGCGCTGATCGGCATCTCGCTTTCCTCCTTCATCGCCGGCGAGCGCAGTTTTGCCATCCTCTTTGAACCAGGCGACAGGCGCTCCCTGCAGTCATTCTTCTGGAATAACGGGAAGCTCATTATCTCCTACCTCGTCAATCTCGATCCGCGTTTCGAGATGTTCACCCCCGACCGCCAGGAATGGACGCGCCGAGCGCTGGACACCGTGCCCACCGAAGGGACTGTTCACCTTCGGTCGCTCGATGCGGAACGTCACGAGACCAATGGAGAGGTCCTCATTTCGGCTCAGGACCCGATCACGCCGCGGATGCTTCTCCTAGTAGACCTCAATGCCGCGCCGCCTCTTGGCGCTCCAGTAATCCTGAAGCGCAACCCGGAGAATTTCGACGCATCCGGGCTGGTGGTCACGCGCCACGAGGCAGTCTCGACCGATGGTGAGATGATCCCCTATACGCAGGTCGGCCCGTCGAATGGGAACGGGGATGCCCCGGTTCACCTCACCGCCTACGGCGGGTACGGCAAATCGCTCCTGCCCCACTACAACTCCTGGCTCGGCAAGCTGTGGCTCGAACGCGGCGGCACGTGCGTGGAGGCGAATATCCGGGGCGCCGGCGAGTTCGGCACCCGTTGGCACGAGGCCGGGCGCAGGGAGGGCAAGCGTCTCGCCCATGACGATTTGGCCGCCGCTGCCGCCGATCTCGTGCGAAGAGGCATTACGCTGCCGAGACGGATTGCCGCCGAGGGCGACTCAAATGGCGGCCTCCTGATCGCCAATATGCTTACCCGCTATCCTGAGCATTTCGGCGCGCTGTTCTGCACAATTCCGCTTGTCGACATGCGCCGCTACACCAAGCTTTTGGCGGGCGCGAGCTGGATTGACGAATATGGAGATCCCGACAAGCCGGAGGAATTGATTTTCCTAAAGGAAATCTCCGCCTATCACGCCGCGACGCCGGGACAGCCCTACCCGCCGATCCTGCTTGCCACCACTAAGCGGGACGACCGCGTCCACCCGGGCCACGCGCGTAAGATGGCCGCAAAGCTGCAGGCTCTTGACTATCCCGCCTACTTCTACGAGCCCGGCGCGGGCGGCCACAGCTACGGCAAGAACACTCGGGAGCGGGCCGCATTCATTGCCTTGGGCACCAATTTCCTTCGCAGTGCGATCGGCTGGCAAGCCGATGGCGTTTGATAGGTGGACGGAGACAAAGGGCAACGTTTCAATAAGTGAGTACAGGGCGATGATTGCGAGTACGGGGCAAATAATGTGAGCACAGTCTCACGCAAACTGCGCATGAGCGCGTCGGCAATCCCCAGCAATTCGAGCAACATTTTTCGTAATTCAGTCCACATTTTCTGAAGAGCAAGGAGAGAATATCATGGCGAGAAACCAAATGCGCGTGGCGCGGGGAGTAACAGCGGCCGTCATCCTCATGGTGATGGGGCAGCAGGCCGTCGCGGCGGACCTTGCGCAAGCGGCGAGCGTCCCGCAGGCGGGAGCCTCGGTCACGGAAGCGCCAAGCCCTTGGCAGATCCGCCTGCGCGCGTTGGGCGTCATCACTGAGGATTCGGGCTACGTTAATACGGTGCCCGGCTCCGGTCTTTCCTTTTCGGACACGGTGCCGCCGGAACTCGATATCTCCTATTTCTTCACGGACAACATCGCCGCCGAACTCATACTCGGCACCACCTATGCCAACATCGAGGGCCAAGGAGCGATCGGCGGGCTAGGCAATATCGGCAAGGTTTGGCTGCTGCCGCCCACGCTCACATTGCAGTATCATTTTACCAATTTCGGCGCTTTCAAGCCCTATGTCGGCGCCGGCGTGAACTACACGATCTTCTATAACCAGGATGCCGGCAGCGTCGATGCTCTCAAGGTTAAGAACACGTTCGGCACCGCGCTGCAGGTCGGGTTCGACTACATGGTGGATCAGCACTGGGGGGTCAACTTCGACGTGAAGAAGCTTTTCCTCAAGCCAGACTTCGACGTCACGGTCGACGGCGCGAAGCTGACGGGAAAGGCGGAGCTCGATCCCTGGTTGATAGGCGCAGGTGTCACCTACCGCTTCTAACAACGAAAGGTGAAGGCGGCTGCTGATAGCTGATCGGAAATGAAGGGCGCCTCGTGCGCCCTTTCCACGCTGCACGGGCGAGTCGACCCGGATCATTAGAGGGGTGGGGCCTTGTGACCCCACGCGGGGCTGGGCGGGAGGTGTCCGAATCGGAGGAACGTTCTGATCAACTTTATGCGATTACCATCCGACGCACAGCAGCCGATTGTCGGGGATACTTGAAGAAGCCGTTGTTAAGAGTGGGCGTCCCCGCCTGCGCCCGACCAGGTACTTGCCAGTAGCAGCCGACAGGCTGCCCCGCGCCGGGGGCGCGAAGCCGAACGGGGCAAGATCGCTGAAGCCTGCCGAAGAAGACCGGGGGTTCACGAGCAGCCGGCGCGCGCTGGGAGGCGCGTGGGCCCGTAGCAATTACTTGGAAGTCGGGTGGGTCAGGCCTGTTTGTCGGGCCGAACCAGATCCGTGTGGCTGACGTCGAGGGCCAATGCCAGTTCGTAGATCGTGATGATCGTCGGATTTCTTCGTCCTTTCTCCAAGCCGCTGATGTACTGCTGGCTGAACCCGGAAATCTCGGCAAGCTGCTCCTGCGTCAGACGCTTCCTTAGCCTGATCCTCTGCACATTCCGTCCGACCAATCTGCGCATATCCATGCACGATAGCCAGCGGATTAGGCAGCTTGAGTTTATCAACTAAAATATGTAATCCACATTGAGTATCCCAATCCGCTGGCGGAGGGCTTCGCGGAGGCCGTTTTGCGGAGGTATAATCAGCGATGTTACAGCCCAAATCGATCACGCCGATTGCCGACGAAGTCCCATGGTCGGAGAGCCTTACGAGCTACGACAGGGAGCATTTCACGATCTATCTGCGTATCCTGGATGCCTGTGCCGACAATGCCAGCGAGGAGGAGATGGCCAATCGCATTCTCGGCATTGACCCGTCCATTGAACCGGTCCGCGCCAAAAAGGCCCTCCGCAGCCATATCGACCGTGCTAATTGGATGGTGACGACCGGCTACAAGGAACTGTTCGCCGGCTGACGCACAGCGCGGATCTCATGCTCTTCAAAGAAGGAAGTTCAGATATTCGCCGTTCATTAGCGCACGGCCACGTGAGACGGCGCGCCGGATACGATCGCGCAGGTGATCTTGAGGATCCTTCCAGTCGGACCGGACGCGCGCTTGTCCGACGAGCGCTTCGGCGATTTCGCGATGTGATGCTCCGGCAAGCGCGCCATCGAGCGCGCGGAGGACGAAGTTCAATCGGGGCCCGCGTCTTTCTGGCGGAAACAAGCGCGCGGGCAGTTTTCCATAGGCACAAAGGGCATTGAGGCACTCCAGCGCTATCAGACGATGCTTCGAAAGTGCTGCCGGCCAGATCGCCTCGGTGCGGAGGTAAACAGGATGCAGGACATCCGCTCCCGAAACAGCAAGCTGGAGGCTGCGCTCCGCATCCCGAAGAAGAACCTCCTGGCTCTTGTCGGGCATCAGCAGGACTGCAGCACGACATGGCAATGCCGCCAGCTCGAACGACGATATCGTCGATGACGCAAATCGCCGTTCCGCAATGACAGGCAACACGCTTGGACACCGGCGGGGACACCAAAACACAGTCGCACTGCGCCCGTAAGATTCAGCGAAACGAAACACCCCAGCGCGACAGGTTGCCGGCCGACGCGATCACCTCGACGGTGGTTCGATGCGGCAAACTGTTGGCCTGCCGGCGCGTAGCAAGCACATCATGCTGAAATACCGGATTGCGCCGCAAAAACTCCCAAGCCCAGCCACGCAGCGTCAGCTGAGCGGCATAGTCGTATGACCTATCATTCCACCAGTCGGGCAGATCGGCGTCCGTCGCAAGAGACGTGGACATGACTGTGCTCTCCTGCCGGGCGTCACATTCACGCCACCCGGCGAAGCACCGGCGCCCATAGCACCGGACTATCGATACCGCTGTTTTGTCGCACCGCATGAAGTGTCGCTTTCGACACTTCGAGGTAGCCCGCCAGTGCGCGTGTCGCGCCGATCGTGTGCGGGTTGCCGATCCGCTCGAGGGGCCAGCCGGCGCGCCGAAGAATGCGCTCCATGCGCAAGTCGGTGACCGTGACGACGTGGCTGAGCCGGCGTGAGAGGCCGAACTCGATCATGCCGGCGAAGAGTTCATATGTGCCGAGAGCGATACCGCCCGCCCCCTTTTGCCCAGATGAAGCTATGTCGAGCGCAAAACGGCTGCTTTCCCACACGCTCGGATCCTCAGGTGCAGCCCTTCCTTCCAACAGCATCGGAAAGGTATCGCGAATCATGGTCGGGCCCGCTGAGGGCAGAAGGCGAACGCAACCCTCCACCCGGCCCTCGAAACCGCGCAACAACAGGTAGTGCGGTCTGAGCGCGTCAAAGGAATCGATTTCATAGCCGCCATTATCCTGCACGTCCCAGCCTAGGCGTTCCTTGAAGACGCGAAATCGAAGCCGATGCATTGCATGCAGTCCGTCAGCAAAGTCGTCGTAGCACTCAGGCGCAATAAGCTGGATCATCAAAGGCCTCCAATGGCGGGAAACATTTCCTCGCCATTGGAGACGATCCTTCGCGAATGCGCAGCCTGTGCAGTTCCGGAGGTCAAGCCGACCTATCAGGAAGCGAAAAGCCTGAAGCCGCCAGACGCGTAATCGCCTGTCGGGTGGTTGTCACGCCAAGCTTCTTGCGGACGTTTGCCAGATGGAACTCAGCCGTGTACCGCGAGATCTCCAGGATGCCGCCTGTATCTCGGGCGGACTTGCCGCGCGCCGCCCACTGCAGGCACTCGTATTCACGCGGCGTCAACAACACACCGCCAACTCTTCGATCGCCCGACAGTCTGCAGCGGACGAACGTATGGAAACAGCTCGCGAAAAACGGAAGACCTTGCTCGTAGCGATCGGCCACGCGAAAGTATGCAGGATCGGGCTTGTCAGCGGCAAAGGTCATAGCCGCAAAATTGTCGCGGCCATCAATGATCGGGATCGTCACGCCGCAGCGGATGCCGAACTGCGCTGCTTCCTCGAAAAACCTAAGCTGAGGCGCGGACAGATCAAAACTCTTTAGGTCAAATCCCCATCGAAATGTGGATTCGCCATAGCTTGCACGTAAAATGACCGGGTCGACATTCTGATACCGGTTCTCAAGATAGCGCGCTGTCCAGAGCGCCGGATAATTCGAGATCAGCATGGGCTTGCCATTATACCACGGCGGTAAGGAGAAGTAGGCAAAGGTGAATAGATCCAGACCTGAGGCGACATCGGCCAAGGCTCCGCGAAAATCACCCTCATCGACACTTACCGACAACTTTTCCAGGAATGTCTCGAAGACAATTCGCATGTCCTTCCTCATTGTTCTTCCTCATTGTCCTGACTCACTCCCTTCATCTCTCTGCTGTGCGCCACCCGGCCTGTAGACCCCATCGTAAGCCGACCTCTGGCCGGGCTTACCTTCTTTACAAATGCCGCGACGGTCGCGCATATTATTAGCTCGCCAGCGGTAGCTACGCGGCGATCTCGGACGTTTTTGGCCGAAATGCTACGGCAGCCTCCCAACACAAGAAGGTGCCGATGGAGCAGTTCGAGAGTGCGAAGCGCATTGGTCGAGAGCAGCGGGCGGGCCGAAATTGGGTCACCGAACCCAACAAAAAGACGGGCCGTGCGAGTGGTACGTCTTTGACAATTTCGACCGGTGATCGGCAACGCGACCATTGTATTCCTATGCAGCTATAACCGACGTGATCAGGTCGGAAATCGTCAGGCGTGTTGGTAGCAGTGCTTTGGGCGACTTATGCCAGGTGGGTAGAAGCTGTTGCTCCCGTTTGACAGAGCGAGCGGCGATTCCGTCGAGTTCGTAGTTCGTCCAGCCTTTCGAACGGCTCTGACAAAGCGACCATGCCGAAATGGCTGTTCGCTAATCCCTGATCGATCCGCCTGAGGCTGTTACCGATCCGAAGCTCGAATCCGTCAGACCAGACTGCGAGTCCATCATTCAGCGCCAGTGGACGGACGACATCATCCTTATCTTTCGGAAGCATGGGAGATGAACACCTCGTACTGACGATTCCCGTCTGTGGATGTTCCCGGCGGCGAACTATCCCTGACCAGGGACGGAACAGAACACAGAGCTTCGCGCAATTCGGGCAGAGGCCCGGGCAATTTCCCGATGCTGGAACAAGTGCTGCCTTTAAGCCCCTGCATATCGACGGCTACATGCCAATGCACCGACTTGGGAACCTGCAGGCGGACTGGCTGCTTCGCAAGCCGGCCAATATACTGAGGTCGTTCTCCGCGCCCGTAATTGCTGCAGCTCGTCACCTTAGATTGGCTCCCGACGTGAACGTGATCTCGGCCCTCTGACCGCGAGAACACTGCCCCAAATCGCAATGCGTAAAATTCATCTCCCCCTCATCCTGTGTCGGCCAGAATTTTGATTAAACTCTTACGATCTCCTCGCCTGTTTCAGAAGAGGGACTCGTGTAGGCTTCGATAGTCGCTTCTCTCTCATCCAGGAATTCAAAGAGAAATAACTTGGTCCGCAGTTCGCAGAACCAAGAGTGCAAAGACCACTCACCCGGTTTGCCGCACATGAGCATCATGACAGGCCTTTGATTTCGCGCCGTCGGGGTTTTTATGATCGTTTTCAGGCATACTCGATCCGTCCAGCTCAGGCGGTTCGAAACGGCATCGGGGTGGGTGTGCCAGTCCCCGAGATACGTGTCCAACCTCCCGGAACGCTCATAGTGCTTCGCAATCTCCACCTGTTGCCAGCTTTGATCAGGGAGAAAGCTGCTTCGCTCGTGAGATGCTCGGGGCCCGGCCGGGATCATTGCTGTTATGACGGCAACGTTGCTTTCGGCCCAGTACCCCATGAAGGTCCCACCCGTTTCCCGATCATACCAGAGGTCGGCATCCATCTGCATGTCCTGCATGATCGCCCGAGGCACCCACACTATGGGTTGCATCCGCATTCCTTCATGGGAGGCAACCCATCCACCCGCCAAGACGGCGGCACCCGCTTGATGCCGTCATGCAATGTGAGGCTGTGAACCAAGGATTCCTTGAACTCGGCTGGCTGCGAGAGAATGTCCACGGTCAACCGGACAGCTTCCAGCGATAATTCATGAAGATCGAATGAAGCCCCAGTGAAGGTCAACTCGGCGCATCCAGCCGGCTGATTTAGCGCGGAGATTTCTCCTGACCCAGGAGCTTTCTCGATCAAACCTTTCGCATAGGCAAATTCGCGGCAGGTTGGACAGCCGGATTTCGGCTGATAGGCCGCAACGACGCCCCCCTTCAAAGAGAGCGTCCCGAAAAGAGAGATCATCGGTTTGCCGGCGGACTTGCAGTGATCGGCCAGCAAACGTGAGATTCCGGAAGAGGCCGTTGCATCGATGACGATGTCCGCCTTCCCAAAAATCGGCGGTAGAACTGAATGGTCTCCTCCGTTCCCGTCGGCCGCCGTGGCTATGCCTACGGTGTGGTGGATCGCCTCGACCTCGACGCTCGGGTATTCGGATTCCACGTGGTGCTTGACGGCGGTCGTCTTTCGCATTCCCCAGGCCGTCGCACCAAGCGGCCATCGGATCGAGTTTCCTGGTTCGACGATGTCATGGTCGATGACGGTGAGATGGGAACAGCCGTTGCGGGCAAGCTCGATCGCAACTGGGGCACCAATAGCTCCCATCCCGAAGATGGCAATCACCTTATCCTTCAAGATGCCGACCGATGGAACTCGGGCGCCGATGTCTGTGGACCCGGCGCGGAGCGTGGGAACTATGATCATGGAGGGGCTGGTCCCTCTCTGTCCTTGCTTCACAGCCCGGAACGACTTTGCTGGTCCGTAACGCAGTGGAAATAGCCAGGTGTCGCCGTCAACACGGTGGCTGAGTTCCGTCGATTGGACCGTGACGGACATCGAAATAGCGGGCGAGCCACTATTGATCACGTCGCCTCCAAAGGTAAGCTGGCCCTGCGCCTTCCGCCAACCCTCGGGCGATGGCGGCGCGAAACGACCTACGCGCCTCCACGGAAATATGCCCGTGACCTTCTTCAATTGAAGTCCGGGAGGAAGCGGAAATTTCCGGGCAGCTAGAACGGACCCGTCCTTCGCCTTGATTTCCTCGACCACACCCTGGAATCTAATTTTGTCGTCCATCTTTTGAAGGGAGTAAGACGCCCGCAACGTGCCCTCTGTTTCAGCTCCTACATTCCAGGCGGTGTCGATCAACATATAGCTGCCGTCGACATAGCCATCGAATGCCGGGGCGAAGGCGTTCCACCAGAATTCCATCGGTTCGCCCTGTGGATCCTCCATGCCCGTACCATTCAGAGCGTTGGCGAGTTGCTTCTCCAGAAGTTTCGCCAATGTCCACTCGATGGACCACAGTCCTGTGTCACGGCCCAACAGGCAAAGGTTGCCGTCGGTCGGTGAGCAATGCTTGTGCGGAAAAGTTTCCGGGTTTCCTCGAAGGGCGACTTGCGGGCGCACGAAGGGATAGCTGTCGGGGAAAACTGCGCGAAGCTGGCAGACTTCCCCGGATGCCAGCGGCCATTCGAACTCGATGCTGAGCACCCCCTGTTTCAGTTGGTCTTCGTCTATTCGCAGCGAGTCTCCGGCGAAGAATGCCAGGTCACGGAGTTCGAAATCCAGTCGTCCGACGCAGGTATGCTCCCAGTGGGGGAGCATACCTGTTTTCAGATCGCCGTAGCCTATCCAGGTCATCCTACTGGACGATCCGGCAGCTGAGGTGGGTCCTTGGGGCCAGGCGGAACGCCGGGCGGACGACCCGGAACGCCATCTGGCGGGCCTGGGAACCAGTCGGGGGGGCCCGGCGGGGTGTGGCCTGGATTGCCGGGGATTGGGAGCCGTGCCATGTCGATTCTCCTTTGTGATTGGTCGAAGATACAGATTTTCATATTGAGGCGTTCAGCTAACCTGGTAACAGGATTGCGCTATTTCCGTTGAGCATAATCCGCCGCTCCACATGCAGCTTGACGGCCCGTGCAAGAATCCGGCTTTCGATGTCGCGGCCCGTCGCAACGAAATCCTCCGCTCATCGCATCCGTCTCAGCTTCCTGATCTATGACACCTTCGTCGAGGTCGGGCGTCACAGGAGGAGACTTGCATTTTGAGAACTGTAATAATTGGGGACGAGAGTTTGCGCCAAAATGCGTTGATTGCTGAAATATAAGCTGCAGAATCGACCCGCCTTGAAACTCACCAGCCTCTGCGTTTGCGCGCTGTGGCCTGACATGGTCTTCCTCTGATGCTAGAGCGGGATGATTTTAAGTTCGGTCATAGCCAGCCTCCGAAGAAGCCGGCCATCGATTCCGATTTGAAGCCGGCCAGTCATTCCGATTTCATTCCGGCCGGCGTTCCGATTTGAAGCCGGCCATTTTTCGGACTGATCCTGGGTCTCGTTGATGTTTGGATTGGGTTTCGTTTCAGGTCAAGCTTGCGCTGTTTCGGTCGCTCCTGGCGAGCGCTGTTTTCGCATGCTTTCACCGATGAGATCGTAGGCGTTGTGAACGAGGCGGTCGAGGATGGCATCGGCCAGAGTTGGGTTTGCAATGATCTCGTACGAGTGATCCAGTGGCAGCTGACTGGTGACGATTGTCGATCGGCGTTCGTAGCGGTCTTCAATGATCTCAAGCACATCACGCCGCTGGTCATCATTGAGTTTTTCCGGCCCCAGTCATCGAGAATGAGAAGGTCGGTTTTGGCGAGTTGCTTGAGGATCCGGCCATAACGTCCGTCGCCTCTCGCGAGGGCAAGTGTTGCAAACAGCCGGGGAACGCGGTGATAGGCGACGGAGAAATCCTCTCGGCAAGCTTTGTGGCCTAGCGCACAGGCCAGCCAGCTCTTGCCGACGCCCGCCGGCCCGGTGATGAGAAGACTGTGATGCTTGCGAATCCAGTCGCAGCCGGCGAGCGCCATGAACAGATTGCGGTCAAGACCGCGTGCGGCACGAAAGTCGGCATTCTCGATCTGTGCGTCATGGCGAAGCTTTGCAGCTCTGGCGCGGGCTTCGAAACGTTATGGCGGCGCATGGTAGCCTCGCGCTCGAGCAGCATGGCAAGCCATTCGCCATGCTCGAGGCCGCGTGCTTCGGATCGTGCGTCGAGTTCCTGGAAGGCGGTGGCCATGCCATGAAGGCCGAGTTCGCGCAGCATGTCGATGGTCGGATGGATAAGCATTGGTGTGTCTCCTCAATGAAAGTAATCAGGGCCACGCAGATTGGCGTGATCGACGATGGCGGTCGGTTCGGTGGAATGCCTTGCGGCCTTGTGATTGGCGATGAGCGAGGCGCTGCTCTTGCAGTTCAGCCCACCGATCTCGACAGCGCGGGCTGACACGGCTTCGGCGCGATCGCGTGTGACATCGCGAAACAGGCGCAGGACACCCAGGCATGTTCGAAAGCCTTGTTCAGGATGTGGGCGGCTGGCGAGGATTGCGACAACCAAGCCCATCTCGGGGCCGACGGATGCGGCCCAGCGACGGAAACGATCCGGCGTCCACTCGGCATATCGCCGGTGGGAGCTGGGCATATGATCCGGATCAGTCCCATGACGAGGGCCGCCATAGCGGCGCTGATGGACGGCAATGCGCTTGCCGCGGTGAAAGATCTCGATGGTGCGTGCCGTTGCTCTCAGATCGACTTGCTGGCGAAATGAGGTTGTGCGGTACGGAATAAAAGAAGGTCTTGAACTCGACATGGTAGTCCGTCGAGACGCGGGCCAAACGCCACTCGGCGACTTCGTAGTCTTCGCTCGGAAGGCTTGCGAGCGCAGCACGCTCGACGCTCTCAAACAGTTGCCGGCGACTGACGCCCAGCCGACGCATGACGTGATCATTGATGCGATCGAGTGCCTGGCGAATGGCGGCATTGGCCTCGGCCAGCGAGAAGAAGGTCTGGTTGCGCAGACGCCCCAGAATGCAGGATTGGGCAAAACGCACTCCCATTTTCCACTTTCGATTTATCCCGAGGCTTTCTTGGCCGTGCCGGAAGAACGCCGACGCCATAGTGGGATGCCATCATGCCGTAGCTGCGGTTGATCTCGGGATCGTAGAAGCTGGCGCGGCTGACGCCCGACTTCAGATTGTCGGGGACTTGCTCGGGTGCTTGGCCGTCGTGGGGATCTTGACGCAACATAATTCAATGCCTGGGTAGCAAGCCTTTTCAATGGAGGTTTGCTATGGATCTGACGACTGATGCCGGCCATCCGGCCGGCCACTACCATGACGCGCCGTTTGCCGAAGAGCGGCACCGTTACCTTCGCCACTGTGCGGAACGCGGGGCGACTTCCGCTTCGCTGACGATAAAGCGCAACGAGCTGTTGTGGATTGCCAAGCGTCTCGGTCCGGATGCTTCTTCGGAGGGCATCGACATCGAGGCACTTCGATGGATTGCCATTGAGAGGCAACAAGCCCACGGAGCCGTCACCGCGGCGTGAAGAGTGATCGATATCGGACGACCTTGGCTTCGATTTCTCGGTTGGTGGCACCGAGTGCCGAGTTCGAATATCAGAGCCAACTCGATGAGTATGTGAGATGGATGCGCGATGAGCGCGGCTTCACACCATCGACGCTCGAGCAATGGACCCGTGTGATCGGTAGGTTCCTGCGCTGGTGCGACCAGACGAACCGGCAACTCGGGGACCTTCAGGCCGGGGACATCGACGCTTATTTCGTTACCCAGGCGACGGGACGATGGTCCCGCGTGTCGGTCGCCAACAGCGCTTCGGCTCTGCGCGGATTTCTGCGCTACGCAGGAAAGCGGGGAATGTGCGCAGACAGCCTGGCTGGGTCGATTTGCCGTCCCCGGCTCTACCGACAGGAGTCTCTGCCGTACGCCCCGGACTGGTCAGACGTGCAGCGCATGTTGGCCGATGCCGAGAGCGACAAGCCGCGGGACATCCGCGATCGTGCAATACTGCTGCTGCTTGCGGTCTATGGAATGCGCAGCGGGGAGGTAGTGGCATTGCGCCTCGATCAGATCGACTGGGCCGGTCGGACTCTACGGCTTTTCCGTCTGAAGCGCCGCCAGCCGCAGATCTATCCGCTCGTTTCATCTGTTGCTGAGGCGCTCGCCCGCTCATCGACGCGGTGCGGCCGTCGTCGTCGTGCCCGGAAGTCTTCCTTTGCATGCAAGCGCCCCGTCGGCCGTTGAAGGCGGGGAGCATCTATGATGTCGCCAACCGCAGATTTGTCGCGCTTGGAATCGAAGCGGCCCATCGTGGGGGCACGCGCTGCGCCATGCCTGCGCCTCTCGGCTTCTTGCCGAAGGTCTGTCGATAAAGGAGATCGGGGACCATTTGGGGCACCGTAGCGCGGCGACAACCAGCATCTACGCCAAGGTGAACTTGGCAGCTCTTCGCGAGGTTGGTGCATTCGACCTGGGAGCGCTGCAATGATGCTGACCGATGTCGTCGACGCTTATCTGACCAAGCAGCGGTCATTGGGCATGCGTTTCCGAGTCCGCCGAGGTGCTGCTGCGCAGGTTCTGCCGCGTGATGGGCAATCCCGAGATCAGCGAGATTACCCCAGAGACGGTAGCCGCGTTTCTCCAAGGCAGCGGCTCTCTCAGCGCCACCTGGATGCTGCGCTAAGTCGCGGCACAACGATACTTTTTTTCCAACCCAAGTGCATTGATTCCTGGCCTGTCAGGTGCCTCGCCTGCTGAATCGCACGCACGGGCCATACGCCCAAACGTAGTTGCAAATGATATCACTGCGACGCGCCCGTTCAATGTCTCCATGAAGCGAGCGGCGCCGGCTTGTGCGAGATTCTCGCCCGCACCTGCATGGACGATGCCGTTCTCGTCGAGCGCCCGGCTTGTCTCGCGCATGCCTTCAACGCCCCAGTCGACTGTATGGTTGTTGGCGCGACTGAGCATATTGAATCCCATGGCTTTTCAAGTCAGGTCCAGCCTCAGGTGCGCTAATGCAATAAGCACCGCCATACTCGGCTTGTGGGCATCCTTCGACCCAACATTCAAGATATTTGTTTCTAAATTTCCGAACGTGACATCGGTATCCTTAAGAATCTTGACAAGTTCGTCGAACGTCGACCCTTAGTCACTGGTCGTGCAAAGAGCAGGTCGCCAACAGGCACCATCGTGAAGCCGTTTTCAACGTTCGTTTCGATTGAACCGACAGTGTCAAAGCCACCGTTCTGCTGGACCACATGACGACCATCTCGTAGATAATTTTTTCCATAGGATCTCCTAATTTCGCAAGCGCATGTTTCGACTCTATACTTGAGTGTGCGCTGCATTAAGAATGGGTCACGAGGCTGACACGTGCGCAGGCGAATAATCCCCCACAACAGCCGACTGCGCATAAATGCCTGCGCCGGGCAGCGGCCCCGTCGAACCAAATAGCTTCAAATCCCCAGCGCGTTGATAAGTCGAGACACAGCCGCGGTGAAAAAGACGTCCCCAAGCAAACCCAGAGGCGTCATGAATAAGGCGGGCTAGCAGATGCCAGATGATCACGGCGAGCCTGTGCGACGACGTGCTGACCGCGCTGAGCGCTTTTTGTCTTATCCACAGGCAACCGGCGTCTCCCGCAGCATGGAACTGCTGGTCGGATAACAACCGCCTGCCTACATTACAACCCATCCAACCCGTCATCTCCTCCATTATTCAATGTTCCAAGTGACGCGCAGCTCACTTTTCGGACTTTCGCCGATAGGTTTGCAATCAGCATGACCACCCAACTACTTATACGCGACAACAATGAGGCGGGGGCCATAAGGTGTGAAGGTTTCGCCTTCCTGCCCATAGGCTTCGACAGCATCGAACCCAGCGCTTCGCAGCATGCGAACGTATTCGGAAAATCCATGCTGTTTGAAAGAAAAACGCATTCGTCTAACGCATCCATCGCGGACGACGATCCTTTCGCAGTTGCGACGATCCGTTAGTGCGTCATTGTTCATTATATCGATTCTTAGGTCGTCGTCGCGCTGCACGATCTCGTAGGTAGGCGACTTTTCGCGCAACAAAGAGAAGCGATTGAGCTGATCGATTAGCAGACGCCCGCCCATTCGAAGCGAGGCAGCGGCTTCATGAAGGACTCTTTCATTCCCCGCTTCATCGAAATAGCCAAAGGTAGTATACCACATGTAGGCCGCCTCGAAACGATCCCGCCAAGGAAGTGAGCGCATATCGCCGCGAACATATTCAACATGTACCCCGCGTTCAGCCGCATCCACTTCGGCTTTCTTTAGTAAGATCGGCGAAATATCCAGTCCAGTTACCCGCGCACCCTTTTCTGCCAATCGGTTAGTGATCCGGCCATAGCCACATCCGAGTTCAAGAACCGGACTGCCTTGTCTGAGTGAAAGCAGCTCCCAAACTGCTCCACTTTCCCGGTCACTTGCCTCAGGCGGATTGACCAAATCGGCAAAATGGAGATAATCTTCACTGAAGTACAACTCGATCTCGTCTGGTGAAAGTGGATTGCTCATGCCATTTCTCATGTTCGCCGCCAAAATTTCTCAGTATTCAGTTTGCACAAAGCAGATTTAATTGGAAGAACGAAATTGTGAATAACTGTATTCATTTTTTTTAGTTTTTGCGAAATTTTTTAACTGCCCTTTCGTGGCCCTATTTGAGTCCGTTGCCTGGTGCCATAATGGGCCGGCGCTCCTCACGCCGGCCGAGAGGTCCCCTCGCATGCGTCGATGCGCGCTCGGCAAGTGATCCGGCAACGGTCGTATGGCCACGCCGCTTGGGCTCAGCTGAGCCTTGCGAAAGATATCGACGGAGTTGGCAGCGATGCGGCACATCGACGAGCTCGCGGACGGCGATAGGGCATGGAACACCAGTGCCCGTCGAGTTCGAGATGATAATGGGGGGCGACGCGGCAACGCTTCCAGCGGGCGAACACAGAAGGTGACGAGGTCGAGAAGACACCGATGCCTCCGCTCGAAGACGATCACCGGTTCGTGATCTCGGCCTGGAGAGATGAGGCAAAGTAGGATATTGGACCGTCCAAAATTGAACGACAATGGGGATCCTCCTCGACTTATGCCCTTCTCCTGCTTTGGACCAGCGTTCAGCGATGCACTGGTACCCGAACATAAGGGGCCGCTCATAGGTCCTTTTTTTCGCTAATCGTCGGAAGTGGCGTGATCGACCAATTGATTAAGCCGACGGCACGCTGAAGGATCGCCTCGGTCTGAGCTGGGCTGGCGGAAGCGGCGATGACATGTCCGATCGTGTCTCGGTAATCGCCTTTCCTGACGATCGGCGTCTTGGGTTCAGCATAGAATTTTACCTCGGCGATACCGAGTATGGCGGCCGCCCGACTGTCGCCGTCGATCCAGTCGAGGATGCCGTCGCGATCAGGAAGCAGGAATCGCGCTGCCGCAATCTGCAAATGCCTTCTGCGCAGATCCCATTCCTGGCCGATGACGAGCTTGATGTGCTCGGTGACGATATCAACGCCGTAGGCCGCCTGAGTGACTCGAGGAATGATGCCACCTGGAAGACGCGGATTGACTTCGATAACCACTGGGCCACGCTTCGTCCACCGGAATTCAATGTTCGCTGGCCCCCAGCCAAGGCCGAGAGCTCGCAAACAGCTCAGCGAAAGATCTGTAATACGTCTATGCTCGTCATCAGCGAGCGGGGCTGGAAAGATGCTCTCACGCACGACAAAATGCGGTGGGGGGCCGAATTCGGTAGCGGTAATTCCAACGACCTCACTTCCCATAATATGAGCGCTATAATGGTTGCCTTGCGCGAATTCTTCAACCACCATCCTCGGCGAAGAGCGCCAAATGTGCTTCCCGCTCAACAAATAGGTCGTATGTTCGGCCAATTCATCAACGGTGCGGCACAATCGGACACCGTTGCTTCCGCTGCCGACGGCCGGCTTAACGACTACCGGTATGCCGATCTCTGCAGCAGCGCTTTTTACTTCCCTCGCATCTGCCGCCAAGCGATAAGCAGGCATTGGAACGCCGGCCTCCGCAAGGACTTGACGTTGAACGAATTTGTCGCTGCATCGCTCAATCGATGCGGGGTTCGGTCCCGGCAGCTCAAAATGCCGGCAGAGCTTGCCAACCGCCGCATAAACCAACTCGTCGAGCCCCGTGAAGCCAGTAATGCCACCGATCTCGTAGGCCGCACCTATTCGCGTACACTCGCGGATCAATGCGTCGAGATCGTCCGTATCGACACGGACTGCCTCAAGCCTTTCTGCCGCAATGTAGTCGTACTGAGCTGGATCAGTTGATAGCGTAATTGGATGAAGCCCAAGCCGCTGGGCCGCCTTCACGTATAGCAGACCAATACTCCTGTGCCCTTCAAGCAGGATGAGTGCTCTTTTTGCCATTTGCTGTTGACCTTCCGTAGCGTGCTGTGGCCGTGGTACTCGATAAGTCGGCATTAGCTTTTTCAGCCGAGCCTGACGTTCAGCCTGACGTGGCTCCAAGTGAGGGTACTCCAGTTGGCGATCTGCGGTCGCAAAGTGTCTGTAAATTTACTTGAAGCTATTGTTGCAATGTTTTTCGTCGCCAACGGCCTTGACATGGAGCGACTCGACGAATTCGGAGCGTATCCGACGGGCCGATCTCTGCGGCAGAGCTTTCTACGTCCGTCGCATTTGCTGCCAGACGATAAGCAGGGATTGGAACGCCAGCGTCCGCAAGGACCTGACGTTGAAGGAATTTGCCTGAGGAAGCCGGTGTTGATGAAGACGACGCGCTCACTGGCGGCGCGGATCACCTCCTTGAGGTTGACGGTGGTGCGCCGCTCCTCGTCGTTGATACCCATCTTGATGGTTTTTTGGCCATGCCTAGCAGCGCTTCGACGCGGTCAAAATCTCGACGGCGAGGGCGACTTCGTCGGGCACATGCATCTTGGGCTTACGATATGGATCGAGCCGGCACGAGAGTTTTGTCTGCGCTCGTTCGGGCCGATGTCGTGCAGCGCAATCAGCGCCGTCATCGCGCATACATGATGCCTTCCGGCACCTCGTTGCCGTCGCGGTCGAGGATCGCCGGATTGGTCCTGACCAGCAATTAAGGCCGAGATGAAGTCGGCAAGTTTTGACGGAGCGGCTCTCATAGTAGAAGCGGCGTGACGGTCGCATCCTGAGGGTCCTGTCCACCCTCTCAACCTGGCGTTGGTCCAGGGGTGCCTTGGGGTGGTGATCTGGACGTCGTTATCGGTGAGCACGGTGTGGATATTGTAGGGCCGTTGCGATCAGGCACAGCAGGAAGTCTCTCGATACGGCGGTGGTGCTTTCTCATGAATTCGACAATGGCGAACCTCGGGGTGCTGTCGCCGAACATGTGCAGCTTGCCCCGTTCGATGCGCACCTCGGGGAGGTCGATGTGGAAATGGCGTAGCCGCGCCGACCGCAAATCGCCCTCCGCGGCACAGCTCAATCCGCCTCGCAATAGTCTTGGCGTGTCGATCTTCTCTACGAGCGCGCAGGTTCGTTATGTCGGCTCGCGGTGCTTTCTCCGGATGCGCGTTGCCGGACAACTAGTCTAGACCCGATCGGAGAGAGCCGATGACCGCCGGTGCTGTCAACCAATCCCACCTCCGCCAAGGACGTCACTTTCCGTACCACCCAAGGTGAGCCCCTGTCCGGGATCGAACACGCTGAGGACCTAGCATTCCGCCGTTGCGGCGTGAAACATGGCTTTGCAGTTGTTGCTCGTACAACCCTTTCGGTGGCACGCCGATTGCGGGGGACACATCGAAGTATCCGTTAGGCGTAGCGGTCTGGCGGTCGCCCGCCGAGGAGGTTTAGATGAAACTAGCTCGAAATGTCCCCATCGATGCGTCGGACGGTCGTGAGTTGAACGCGCAGGCTAACTGCGGGGCGCCTTCCGTTTGCCGTCCCGAAGCACCGACCACCAACTCGGACCAGCCGCCCGACACTGCGGTCATGAATTTCATCGAGGGGACGCGCGTCGTTACCGAGAGCGAGCTGCAAGCCAATAGCATCATGCGTTATCACGTCACAAAGTTTTATCGTGAGCAGATCACCAAAAGCGGTTACTACGAACAGCTAAAGTATATTGTGCAGCCTTCATTCGAAGAATTCAATAGTCAAGGCAATCTGGATACGAGCGGCGAGCAAGATAACACGGTCATCCCCGGTTTTCAGCATAAGTATCCCCAAACCGGTCTGTTGCTGTTGACGAACCGTTGCGGTTCATATTGCCGTTATTGCCTTCGAAAGCGCATGGTCGGCAAAGACTCCGACGAAATAGCAGCTGATTTTGCGGAAATTGGGCAATATATTCGGAACCATCCCGAAATTACAAACGTGCTGCTAACGGGGGGCGACCCTTTCGTGCTGAGCACGGTCAAGCTTGACAAAATTCTTGATCATCTGCTGCCAATCCCACATCTCGATTCGATCCGCATCGGCACAAAGATCCTAGCCTATCAACCCAAGCGTTTGGAGGATCCCGCTTTGCCGGCCTTCTTTCAACGGATCCGTGAGGCGGGCAAGGCTGCGGTGATCGTCACCCACTTCGACCACATCGGTGAAATCTCGGTCCACGCGGAACGGAACATCTGCTCCTTGCGCACGCAAGGCGTGCAGTTCCTGAACCAAACCGTGCTTCTTGCGAAAGTCAACGATGATCCCGAGATCTTGGCTGCCACTTTCGCAAAGTGTCACAAGATGGGTGTGAGTCCTTATTATCTCTTTCAGGCCAGACCTGTGAAAGGCGCATTGCATTTTCAAGTTCCGCTCTGTCGCGGAATAGAGATTGCGCGCGGCATTAACCAACGCTTGGCCGGCATTCAAAAGACATTCAAATACATCATGTCCCATTACACAGGAAAGATCGAAATTCTAGGCCTTTCAGCCGATGGGCGAATATACATGAGATATCACCAAAACAAGACTCCTGAAAAAATCGGAAAGATCTTTTCTCGGCCGAACATCGAGGGCGTCTGTTGGTTGGATGATTTGCCCGAACGATGAGGTCAAGGGTACCAAATTACGGCGTGCAAAGTTCGCCGGTTGCTTTGTTGACCCCTTCAGAAGATACCAATCAACCCTTCAGTGATATCTATGAGAGTTCTCTTGGTGCGCGAAGGTCACAAGTCCGATCAAAAGAAGTTCGCCATGCTGAATTCCGATGGCCCCAGCAGGACGTCCCTCAAGATGGCAACAGCCCCCAAAGGCGGTGTCCGTGAGCAATTCGCTTACAAGCTCGCCGCCAAAGTATCGCTCGCCGGTGGCTGATCACGAAGGAGTACGACGATGTTTCCCAACGGTATAGATTCGCACCTCGCCCGCTTAAAAAAGGTAAATCCGGTGGCCTTCAAGGCCATTGTGCCAGACATACGTAGAAAATCATTCGACTGCCTTATCAACCTGTCGCGCAATGAGTTCACTCCGGAAGGGCGCGGGTCGGACTACCTCGATAGCATAAAAGTGTCCCTGCTGGCTCGATCCGAGGGTGTGATGGATCTTCTGGGCAAGATGCACCCCAATGGTCGCGACGGACTTTGTTCATCAATGATCATCTGCGATCTGCTCGCCGGTGACGGATACGTAAATAAGGTAGCGCATCGGCTCTTGGGTGAGGCGCGTTGCCCAAGTTTCATCAACTCTGACGTCTCCCAATACATGGTAGACCGTTGCATCCGAGATGGCCTGTTTGCGATCTGGCAGGGCGCGACCGATCCGTTCTGGATTAAAGACGGATCGGTGGATGGTGTTCTGATGGCTTACGGCACGCACCACATTCCGCGCGCTCAGCGCTCCACCGCCGTTCGGGCGGCTGGGCGAATTCTCCGGCCCGGTGGCATCTTTGTTCTTCATGACTTTGAAGAGGGCTCACCCACTGCCCGCTGGTTCGCTGACGTGGTGTCAACTCATTCCGTGACCCCACATGACTATCCTCATTTTACCGCGGGAGAGGTGCTCGATCTGTTCGCCGCTGCGCAGTTCGATCAGGTAACTGTGCAGCGAATCAAAGACCCATTCGTCTTCCACGGAAGAGACGAAGAAAGCGCTCTCCAACTGTTAGCCGAATACGTCGTGAAGATGTACGGGCTAGAGCAGCTCCGGAGCCACACGCAGCGCGTGCTCGCGCTCCTTGATGAGTATTTCGGGCTCGTCGTTACACGAGCCTCTCACGGTGAGTTCGAAGCACGAATTACGCGAAATGCCTTGGTCGGGAGCGGGCGACGCGTGTGAAACACATTATTGCTGGTCCCCATCAACGGCTGAGGCCGCAGCTTGCTCTGCGTTGTCGCAGCCTTCTTGCACCGGGTATAGGGACCTGTCGGCAGGATAGGCAGAGCGTTGATCCTGATGAGCGCCTGGCTTCGCGGTCACGGCTGAGCGCGAAAGTGGCCGCGCCAACCTGGTCGGCGAGCGTCGACAGGCTCAGTGGCACGCCCTCTCGCGCGAAACGTTCAGCCTGGCGGTTCAATGGTTGATGCGTAAGCGCCAAGCTGACCCCATCTGGCGCGGCTTGAGGTGATGAGCGAGACATACTGACACTGAAGCAAGGAGCCGAGGAGCTTGCAGTGTCAATTTCTATGT
>NZ_JAMYPH010000034.1:0-40741 GCF_040320265.1 Mesorhizobium sp. M0751 | reverse complement strand
CCACACTGGCTTTCGCCAATCTCCAACGTTGCAGGATTGAACGAGGCGCCGCAGCTGCCGATCTCCCCCCTTGTGGGGGAGATGTCCGGCAGGACAGAGGGGGGCGCCGTAGAGCTCCAACGCGCGGAGACTTCCCATGACCTGGCTTACGGTAACGCGTGGCACAGCACCCCTGCTGGTTTCGATCCCGCATACCGGCATCGACCTCGCCGGACTCGACAGCCGGCTGGTCTCGCCCTGGCTCGGCCGCCGCGACTGTGACTGGTGGATCGACAAGCTCTATGACTTTGCCGAGAGCCTTGGCGCGACGGTCGTGCATACGGCGATTTCGCGCACCGTCATCGACGTCAACCGCGATCCGTCGGGCATTTCGCTCTATCCCGGCCAAACGACGACCGGTCTCTGCCCGACCGAGACCTTTGACGGCGATCCGCTCTACCGTGAGGGCGAAGAGCCGGGACCGTCGGAGATCGACGAACGCCGCGAAAAATTCTTCGTACCCTATCATGCCGCGCTGCAGGCCGAGATCGACAGGCTGCGCGCTTTGCATGGAAAGATCGTCGTCTATGACTGCCATTCGATCCGCTCGGTGCTGCCGCGCCTTTTCGAAGGCAAATTGCCGGTCTTCAATCTCGGCACCAATGACGGCAAAAGCGCCGATCCGGCGCTGCAAGCGATGGTTGGCCAGATTCTCGCCGAAACCGGCGAGAGCTTCGTCGTTAACGGCCGCTTCAAGGGCGGTTGGATCACGCGCCATTTCGGCCAGCCGCAAAACGGCGTTCACGCGCTGCAGATGGAGCTCTCCAACCGCGGCTATCTGCACGAGCCCGAAGGCAAGGGCATGCCCGGCAATTGGCCGGTGCCTTACGATGCCGAATTCGCGGCGCCGATCCGCGTCACGCTGAAGAAGATCCTGGAGACCGCGATCGCCTGGGCCGGACGCTGACGCGCGGTGCACCTCACTCGAAAGGGACAATCATGACCGATCCTCGCCACAACATTCGCGAAGTGCGCAGCCCGCGCGGCAGCGAGCTCAACGCCCGCACCTGGCTGACGGAAGCGCCGTTGCGCATGCTGATGAACAATCTCGACCCGGACGTCGCCGAAAATCCCAACGAGCTGGTCGTCTATGGCGGTATCGGCCGGGCGGCGCGCACCTGGAACGATTTCGACCGCATCGTTGCCTCGCTGAAGACGCTTGGCGACGACGAGACGCTGCTGGTGCAATCCGGCAAGCCGGTCGGCGTGTTCCGCACCCATTCCGATGCGCCGCGCGTGCTGATCGCCAATTCGAACCTGGTGCCGCACTGGGCGACATGGGAGAAGTTCAACGAGCTCGATAGAAAGGGCCTGATGATGTACGGCCAGATGACGGCCGGCTCGTGGATCTACATCGGCACGCAAGGCATTGTGCAGGGCACCTACGAGACCTTCGTCGAGGCCGGCCGCCAGCATTATGGTGGCAATCTCAGGGGCAAATGGATCCTGACCGGCGGTCTCGGCGGCATGGGCGGCGCCCAGCCACTCGCCGCGGTCATGGCCGGCGCCTGCTGCCTGGCCGTCGAATGCGATCCCGACCGCATCGATTTCCGGCTGCGCACCCGCTATGTCGACGAACGCGCCGACACGCTCGACGAGGCTCTGGAAAAGATTGAGCGCTGGACCAAAGCCGGTGAGGCGAAATCGGTCGGCCTGGTCGGCAACACCGCCGACATCGTGCCGGAACTGGTGCGGCGCGGCGTGCGCCCCGACATCGTCACCGACCAGACCTCGGCGCATGACCCGCTCAACGGCTATCTGCCCAAGGGCTGGTCGCTGGCCGAGTGGCGCGACAAGCGCACCAGCGACCCGAAGGCCGTTGAAAGAGCTGCCCGCGCGTCGATGCGCGAGCATGTCGAGGCGATGGTGGCGTTCTGGAACGCCGGCGTGCCGACGCTCGACTACGGCAACAACATTCGCCAGGTCGCCAAGGAGGAGGGGTTCGAGAATGCCTTTGCCTTCCCGGGTTTCGTGCCGGCATATATCCGTCCGCTGTTTTGCCGCGGCATCGGCCCGTTCCGCTGGGCAGCGCTTTCCGGCGATCCCGAGGATATCTACAAAACCGACGCCAAGGTGCGCGAACTGACCCCCGGCAACACCCATCTGCACAACTGGCTCGACATGGCGCGCGAGCGCATTGCCTTCCAGGGCCTGCCGGCGCGCATCTGCTGGGTCGGCCTTGGCGACCGCCACCGGCTCGGCCTCGCCTTCAACGAGATGGTCGCCAGGGGCGAACTGAAGGCGCCGGTGGTCATCGGCCGCGACCACCTCGATTCCGGCTCGGTCGCCTCGCCGAACCGCGAGACGGAAGCAATGAAGGACGGCTCGGATGCGGTATCCGACTGGCCGTTGCTCAATGCCTTGCTCAACACGGCTTCCGGCGCCACTTGGGTGTCGCTACACCATGGCGGCGGGGTCGGCATGGGCTTTTCGCAGCATGCCGGCATGGTCATCGTCGCCGACGGCACGCCCGAGGCGGCGAAGCGCCTGGAGCGGGTTTTGTGGAACGACCCGGCGACCGGCGTCATGCGCCATGCCGATGCCGGCTACGACATCGCCATCGAGTGCGCCAGGGAGAACCAGCTCAACCTGCCCGGCATTTTGGGCTGAGCCGCGCCTTGCGCATCCTTCGGGCCTCGGAATACCGCTCGATGCCATGGAAGAACGGTGGCGGGGTGACGACGGAGATTGCCGTCTCGCCGCCAGGTGCCGGGCTCGACGATTTCGACTGGCGCGTCTCGATGGCGCGCGTCGAGAGCAGCGGGCCGTTCTCCGGCTTCGCGGGCGTCGACCGGACCTTGGCCTTGCTGGAAGGCGAGGGCATCGTCCTCGATATCGCCGGCCGGCCGCCGGTCGAAATCACCAAGGCTTCCGTACCGATTGTCTTTCCGGCCGACGTGCCGACGCAAGCGACGCTGATCGCCGGTCCGATCACCGACCTCAACGTCATGACCCGCCGCGCCCGGGCGACCCACACGGTCGAGCGCCTGCTGATTTCGGCTCCGACGAAAATCCAGGCCGAAGCCGACGCAACGCTCATCCTGCCCCTCAACGGCGAACTCAGGGTGGCCGGCGCGGCGCCCATGCAACTTGGGCCGCTCGATGCGCTGTTGCTCGGGCGGCAAGCACCTGAACTGCACCTGGATCCCGTCCGGCCGGCGATGCTGTTCGTGATCCGCATCGACCTCTTTGCCGGCAACGATTAACGCCTGTTTCCAAACATGATCGCGATGCCGGCCAAATATCGCGTAAGCTGGTCGCTGCATCACGAAAAAGCCTGAATCTTCCGCCGATCAGAAGCCGAAACGATGCTCGGAGCGCTCGCCTGGAACTTGTCGAAAGACGACACCTTGTCGTGGTGCGGAAACAAACATTCGGCCAAGTGTTGCGATGCAACCAATTGCATTTGGACCGGTTTTAGGGACATTGCCGTGGCGGTGACGCCGCACTGCGTCCCCAACACGGAACCTTAGATGAATATCCAGACCAATCTCGCACAAATCGAAAAGACGAGCGCCAGCTTCCCGGCTGTCACCGACGAGCCGATACGCTCCAATTTCCTGCCGGAAGATCGGCTGCGCGCATTGGGCGCAGCTCTTGCCAATGGCGATGCCAAGAATTTGTTCGGTCTGACGCCTTTCGATTTTCAGGCGCGCATCCGCGACAGCGCCAGGAAGATTCTCGATGTCTACCGTTCCACCAACGCTGCCCAGGCGAGGGGCGAAACGATCACGCCTGCGGCGCAGTGGCTGCTCGACAACAACTATCTGGTCGAGGAGACCATTTTTCAGGTCAAGCGCGACCTGCCGCGCCGCTTCTACCGTCAGCTGCCGACGCTGAAACTGTCGGATGGATCCAGCGTGCCGCGCGCGCTGGCGGTCGCATGGACCTATGTCGCGCATTCCGACAGTTCCGTCTCGTCGGCTATGTTCAAGGCGATCGTCGAAGGCTTCCAGTCCGTCGAGCCGCTGAAGATCGGCGAATTATGGGCGCTGCCGTCGCTGCTGCGCTTCGTCCTGATCGAGAACCTTCGCCGCATCGCGGTCCGCGTCAATCGCACGCGGGAACTGCGCCAGATCGCCAACGAGGTCGCCGACCGTGTGCTAGCGACGGACGACAGCGCCGACCGGCAGGCGATACTTTCCCACTACAGCGCCCATGCGCAGGACACCACCTTCGCCACCCAGTTGCTCTACCGGCTGCGCGACGGCTCGCAAAATGCCGGCAGGGCGCTGGAATGGCTGGAGGGCGAGCTGGAAAGGACCGGCTCCGACGCCGAGGAGATCATCCTCAGCGAGCACCACACGCTGTCCAGCGGCAACGTGACCACCGGCAACATCATCCGCGGCCTGCGCCTCATCAACGACATCGACTGGACGGTGTGGTTCGAGGGCGTCAGCCGCATCGACACCTTGCTGCGCGAACGCACCGATTTCGCGGCGCTCGATTTCTTTTCGCGCGACCAATACCGGACTGCCATCGAGGAGCTGGCACGCCGTTCTGACCTTTCCGAATTTCGCGTTGCCGAAAGGGCGATCGAACTCGCCGGCCATGCTGCCGATGCACCGGGCTCCGAAACCGGTCCGATCGCTCACACCGACGTCGGCTTCTTTCTGGTCGGCCCGCGCCGGATGGAGCTCGAGCGGTCGATCGGCTACCGGCCGACCATCGGCAAGACGATCACCCGGACGTTCCGCAAGACCGGGTGGCTGGGCATCGTCGTGCCGGTGTTTGCGCTGACGGTCCTGCTTCTGGTCGTTTCCGGCAATGCGCTTGCCAATCTCGGCCTGTCGGTGCCGTCGATCGTCCTGATGCTGGCCCTGTTCGCAGTGCCGGCCAGCGAAGGCGCGCTCGCATTCTTCAACACCGTCGTCTCGCTGTTTTTGAAGCCGACGCGTCTCATCGGCTATGATTTCAGGCACGGTGTGCCGGCCGAGGCACGGACGCTGGTGGTGGTGCCGTCGCTGATCGGCTCGCGCGACGATGTCGAGGAGAACATCCGCAACATCGAGGTGCATCACCTCGCCAACACGGCCGGCGAGGTCTATTTCGCGCTGCTTTCCGACTGGCCGGACTCGAAGACCGAAATCGATACGGCGGATGTCGAAATCCTCGAATTCGCCCGCGCCGAAATCGCCAGGCTGAACGCCCGCTATCCCTCGGAAGGCGCGCCGCGCTTTTATCTGCTGCATCGGCGCCGGCTCTACAACGCGTCGCAAGGCGTCTGGATGGGCTGGGAGCGCAAGCGCGGCAAGCTGCACGAATTGAACCTTCTGCTGCGCGGCGACAGCGACACCACCTTCCTGCCGTTGGAAGTGCCATTGCCGGAGAGCGTCGTCCACGTCATGACGCTGGACGCCGACACCCGCACCACCCGCGACGCCGTCGCCGCGTTGGCCGGCAAGCTTTGCCACCCGCTCAACCGTCCGCATTTCGACGTGGCCCGGCGCGAGGTCATCGCAGGCTATTCCATCCTGCAGCCACGCATCACTGCGTCGCTGACCAGTGGCGACGAGGCGTCGTTCTTTCAGCGTGTCTTTTCCGCCAATCGCGGGCTCGATCCGTACGTCTTTGCCGTGTCGGATCTCTACCAGGACATCTTCGGCGACGGTTCCTTCACCGGCAAGGGTCTCTACCATGTCGACGCCTTCGAGGCGGCACTGAAGGGCCGCATCGAGGAAAACACCATCCTCAGCCATGATCTGCTCGAAGGCGCACTGGCGCGCTCGGCTTTGGTCACCGACGTCGAACTGGTCGAGGACTATCCCACCCGCTATTCGGTCGACGCGTCGCGCCACCATCGCTGGGCACGCGGCGACTGGCAGCTTCTGGGCTTCATCCTCGGCCCGCGCTCAAACGTGCCGGCGCTGTCGCGCTGGAAGATGGTGGACAATCTTCGCCGCTCGGTGACGCCGATCTTCTGGGTGATGGCCGCGATCGCCGGCTGGACGCTGCTGCCCTTCACGCAGGCCGCGCAATGGCAGGCGCTGCTGATCCTTACGCTGTTCATGGCGCCCACTTTCGACATCGTCAACGCCATCCTGCCGAAGAGCGGCGATCAGACGCCGCGCGGCCATTTCTCGGCGCTGGCACGCGACGTTGCCTTCGGCACCGCCCTGGTGGCGCTGAAGATCGTGCTGATGGCGCACCTGGCCTGGATGATGGGCGACGCGATCATCCGCACGCTCTACCGCCTGTTCGTCAGCCGCCAGAACCTGCTCGAATGGCGCACCGCCTCGCAGGCACACAAGGGCGGCGACAACGATCTCGGCTCCTATTACAGCATCATGTACGGTGCGGTGATCATCGGCGTCGTCGGCCTCGCTGTCCCGGTGCTGGCCGATTCCACCGGCGCCTTCGTGGCCTTCTTCTTTGCCTTGTTCTGGATCGGCTCGCCCGCCATCGCCTGCTGGATCAGCCGTTCGGCCGAAACCGAGGACCGCCTGCGCATATCGGCCGCCGACATCCACGCGCTGCGCACCGTAGCGCGGCGTACATGGCACTATTTCGAGACCTTCGTGACGGCCGAGCATCACCATCTGCCGCCGGATAATTTCCAGGAAAGCCCGGCACCCGTTGTGGCGCCCCGCACCTCGCCGACCAATATCGGCGTCTACCTGCTGTCGGTGATTTCGGCGCGCGATTTCGGCTGGATCAGCCTCTCCGACGCCGTCAACCGCATCGACGCGACCATGTCGACCATCGAGAGCATGCCGCGCGACCGCGGCCATCTCTTCAACTGGTATGACACGACGACCCTGAAGCCGCTCTATCCGCTTTACATTTCTGCCGTCGACAGCGGCAATCTCGCCGGCCATCTGGTGGCCGTGGCCGCTGCCTGCGCCGAATGGGCCGAAGCGCCGTCGGTGCATGTGCAGGGCGACTTCGAAGGCATCCTCGACACCGTCACCATCCTCGACGAAAGCCTTGAGGAACTGCCCGACGACCGGCGTCAATTGCGGCCCTTGCGCCAGCGGCTCGCCGACCGTCTCGACGGCATGCGGCGGGCGGTCGAATTGATCAAGGCGCAGCCGGAGATGGCGTCGATCCGCACCATCAACCTGGCCGTCCTGGCCGGCGAGATACGCAAGCTCGCAACAGCCATCCACACCGAGGCCGCATCGACCCAGAGCGACACCATCGCCGATTGGGCGGCCAGGCTCGAAGCCACCTGCGAGGCGCATGTGCACGACGCGCACAGCGACGAAAACGCCGTCGCTGCATTGCGGGCCAAGCTTCTGACCTTGCGCGAGCGCACACGCCGTTTCGCCTTCGAGATGGATTTCTCGTTCCTGATGCGGCCCGAGCGCAAGCTCCTGTCGATCGGTTACCGGGTCGAGGAGCATCAACTCGACGAAAGCTGCTACGACCTTTTGGCCTCCGAGGCGCGGCTGACCAGCCTGTTCGCCATCGCCAAGGGCGATTTGCCGACCGAGCACTGGTTCCGGCTCGGCCGGCCGATCGTCGAGATCGGCTTCCAGGGCGCACTGATGTCCTGGTCCGGCTCGATGTTCGAATATCTGATGCCGCCGCTGGTGATGAAGGAGCCGCAAGGCAGCATTCTCAACCAGACAAGCAAGCTCATCATCAAGCGCCAGATCCAGTATGGCCGTTCGAAGAACGTTCCCTGGGGGATTTCGGAAGCGGCCTACAACGCCCGCGACCGCGAACTGACCTATCAGTACACCAATTTCGGCGTGCCTGGGCTCGGCCTGAAGCGCGGCCTTGGCCAAAACACGGTGATCGCGCCTTACGCGACCGTGCTGGCAGCGCAGTTCACGCCGCATGAATCCGTGCAGAACCTGGCCAGGCTGAGGCGGCTGGGCGCACTGGGCCGGCACGGTTTCTACGACGCAGTGGACTTCACGCCGCAACGCGTCCCCGAGGGCACCGACCACGCCGTCGTGCTCAACTACATGGCCCACCACTCCGGCATGTCGATTGCCGCCGTTGCCGATGCGATCTTCGAAGGGCGCCTGCGCGACCGCTTCCACAGCGATCCGGTGATCGAGTCGGCCGAATTGCTGCTGCAGGAAAGGGCGCCGCGCGACATCCCGACCGCGACCGTCAGGACCGAGGCCGACGAGCGCTCGAAGGACGAGACCGAGCTGGAAAGCCCGGATACGCGCATCGTGCTCGATCCACTCAGGGCGCTGCGCTCGACCAGTGTCATGTCCAATGGCCGCTACTCGGTCATGGTCACCGCCACCGGCTCCGGCTACAGCCGCTTGGGCGAACTTGCCGTCACGCGCTGGCAGCCGGATCCGACCGAGGACCGCCTTGGTTCCTATATTTTCCTGCGCGACGCCAGCAACGGCGACTGGTGGTCGGCCACCGCCGAGCCGAAGCGCGCCGCCGGCGAGCGTGCGCAGACGCTGTTTTCCGACGACAAGGCGAGCTTCGTCAAATCGATCGGATCGCTGCGTTCGGAAGTCGAGTGTATCGTCATCTCGGAAGGCAATGGTGAGGGCCGACGGGTGACGCTCCACAATGATGGCCCCGCCGACCGGCATATCGAAGTAACCTCGTTTTCCGAACTGGTGCTGGGCTCCGAGCCCTCGGACAATGCCCATCCGGCCTTTTCGAAGATGTTCGTGGAAACCGAGATCGCGCCGAACAACGGCGCGATCTTCGCCACCAGGCGCAAGCGCGAGAAGGACGAACCCGACGTCACCATGGTGCATTTCGTCACCGACCCGTCTGGATCGGCGCGAGACGCCGAGGCGGAAACCGACAGGCGCGCTTTCATCGGCCGCGGCCGCACCATCACCGAGGCGGCTGCCTTTGATCCCGGCGCCAAGCTTGGCGGCCATTCCGGCTTCACCCTGGATCCGATCGCCTCGCTTCGCCGGCAGGTGCGCGTGCCGGCCAACAAGAAGATTTCGCTGACCTTCTGGACCGTCGTCGGTACCCATCGCGCCGAATTGGATGCCGCCATCGCCCGGCTCGACCATCCCGAAAGCTTCGCCCGCCAGGCGATGCTCGCCTGGACGCGCTCGCAGGTGCAGACCCGGCACCTTGGCCTCAGCCTGTCCGACGCCGCCAATGTGCAGAAGCTGGCGCGCTATCTGATCTATCCCGATCCGTTCCTGCGCCTTCCGGGCGAATCCATCGTCTCCGGGCTCGGCAGGCAGTCCAGCCTGTGGCCGACCAGCATATCCGGGGATTTTCCGATTTTCCTGGTCAGGATCGCCGATGTCGCCGATCTGGAGATCGTCGCCCAGGCGCTTCGCTTCCAGGAATACATGCGTGCCCGCGGCATGATGATCGATTTTGTCGTGGTCAACGAGCAGGCGTCATCCTACGTGCAGGACCTGCAGCGCGCGGTGGAGACGCTGTGCGAAAACAGCCGGCTGCGCGGCAAGGAGCTCGGACCCCGCCAGCACATCTTCGCGGTGCGCCGCGATCTGATGGAGGAAACGACCTACAGGACCTTGCTCGCCGTCGCTCGGGTGGTGCTGCATACGCGCAACGGCACCATCTTCGACCAGATCGAGCGCGCCGAGGCCGCGGCACTGCAGGCGCGGGACGCCGCCCTCCAGCCGGCAGACCTTGCAGCGCTTCGCGAGCCGTCCTTGCCGGTGCCGACGTCGCAAGCATCTGCCGCCCAGGCACTGATCGAGGGCCGCGTCGACGGCAGCGGGCTCGACCAATGGAACGGTTTCGGCGGCTTCGACGGCGACGGACGCCACTACGTCGTGCGTCTTGCCGGCCGGCGCACGACGCCGCAGCCGTGGATCAACGTCATCTCCAACCCATCGTTCGGGTTCCACATTTCGGCTGAAGGCGCTGCCTTCACCTGGAGCCGCAACAGCCGCGACTATCAATTGACGCCATGGTCGAACGATCCGGTCACCAACCGCCCGGGCGAGGGCATCTATATCTACGATCATGCCAGTGGCAGGGCGTTCTCGCCAATGGCTGCCGTGGTGCGTGACCCGACAATGACCTACGAGACCTGGCACGGGCAGGGTTTTTCGACGTTCCGCTCAAAGCGCGGGCCGCTGTCGATGGACCTGACCCATGTCGTCGATCCCGTCGATCCGGTGAAGATATCGCGGCTGCGCATCCAGAATTCGGGTTCGGTGCCGATGCGGCTGCGCGTCTACGCCTATGCGGAATGGGTTCTTGGCGGCCATCGCTCGCGCACCGCTGCAAGCATCGTTCCGTCGAGGGATGCCGCAACCGGCGCATTGCTGGCGCAAAATCCCTATGGGCTCGATTTCGGCGAGCGGATCGCCTTTCTGGCCGCCGACGATGCGGTGCATTCGGTCACGGCCGACCGCGGCGAGTTCATCGGCAGGCAAGGCACGAGCGAGTTTCCGCATGCCGTGCTGAGCGGCGCCGGCCTGTCGGGCCGTGTCGAGGCCGGCGACGACCCCTGCGCGGCCATCGCACGCGATATCGACATCGCTGCCGGTGGCGACGTCACGCTGCTCTGGCTGCTCGGCGACGCGGCCTCGCCCGCGGAGGCCAGCGCGCTGGTGCAGACCCATCGCTCCAGGGATTTCGATCAGCGGCTGGCCGACAACGAGCGCACATGGCGCGGCTTTCTCGACACCATCCAGGTCGAGACGCCGGACAAGGCTCTGGACGCCATGGTCAATCACTGGCTGCCCTATCAGAGCCTGGCCTGCCGCATCCGAGCCCGCTCTGCGTTCTATCAGGCGAGCGGTGCCTTCGGCTTCCGCGATCAGTTGCAGGATACCTTGGCCTTGCTGGCGCATGACCCCAAGCTGGCGCGCGATCAGATCCTCAACGCGGCGCGGCGGCAATTTCCCGAAGGCGACGTGCAGCATTGGTGGCTGCCGCGCACCGAGGCCGGCGTCCGCACCATGATCTCGGACGACGTGGTCTGGCTGGCCCACGCCACGGCCCGCTACCTGCTGGTGACCGGCGACACCGCGATCCTGAAGGAGCAACTGCCCTTCATCGAAGGGCAGGCGCTGGGCGAAGGCGAGCACGATGCTTTCTTCATCCCGGAAATTTCGAAGAAGACAGCCTCGCTCTATGACCATTGCGCGCGGGCGCTCGATCTTGCCGTCAAGCGCAGCAGCCCAGCCGGGCTGCCGCTGATCCTCGGCGGCGACTGGAACGACGGCATGAACCGCGTCGGCGAGCACGGCAAGGGCGAGAGCGTGTGGCTGGGCTGGTTCCTGCTGAAGACGCTCGGCGACTTTTCCGCTGTCGCCAAGGCGGAGCGCGATGCCAAGCGCGTGCAAGCCTGGACAAAGCACGCCGAGGTGCTGAAGCGGGCGCTGGAAAGCACCGCCTGGGATGGCGAGTGGTATCGGCGCGGCAGCTTCGACGACGGCACGCCGCTCGGCTCGCGCAAATCGGACGAGTGCAAGATCGACTCGATCGCCCAGTCCTGGAGCGTGCTTTCGGGCGAGGGCGACCCGGCGCGGTCGACGACTGCAATGGGGCAGGCGATGAAAGCGCTCGTCGACGACGACCTCAACATCGTCAAACTGTTCACCCCGCCCTTCTCGAAGACGGAAAAGGATCCGGGCTACATCAAGAGCTACCCGCCGGGGGTCCGTGAAAACGGCGGCCAATACACGCACGCGGCAACATGGTTCGTCATAGCGCTCGCCGAGATGGGTCGCACCGACGATGCCTACCGTTGCCTTTCGATGCTCAATCCGGTCAACCATGCGCTCGACGAAGACGCGGCAGAGCGCTACCGGGTGGAACCCTACGTCGTCGCGGCCGATGTTTATTCCGGGCAAGACAAGGGCGGCCGAGGCGGCTGGACCTGGTATACCGGGTCGGCGGGCTGGCTTTATCGCGCTGCGGTCGAGAGCATTCTCGGCATAGAGCGCCGCGGACAGCGCCTCCAATTCACGCCGCGACTTCCCAGCCATTGGGACGGCTATTCGGCAACCCTGAAGATGCTGGGCGCCGAGATCAAGGTACGCGTCGTCCGCGACAAAAAGGCCCGGGCCATCTCGCTTGAAGTGAATGGCACGAAAACCAAATCTTCGTCCTTCGAGCCAAAAGCCGGAGACAATGCCGAGGTGGTCGTTAGAATACCGGCCTAGATTCAAGGACTTGGAGCGTCGCTCAGGGTTCCCCAGGGCACGCACGGGCGCTCCAAGTGCCTCTACCGGTTATATTTGCGTTTGACCTTGCTGAATGCCTGCACACGACTTTAGACGTCGTGCCCGGGGTCTTGCTGATTAAAATTGTGGCAGTGCTTTCCAGCTGCCATGATTTTGCCGCAACGCTGACATTTCACCTTTTATCTCAAACTGTTAGACGATCACGGCAAATTTCGAAGCGTCGTCATCTTTTGTTCGCGGAATGGGAACGGAAGAGGTAGACGAGCATTGTTTTGCGACGCGTCAACCGATACGAGTCAAAAAATGACGCACTGCACCATAAATAATTGGCGGAGTAGCTGAAGTGTCACTTCTGCAAATCTACTGGCGAGCCCTTGGTTATCTCGCTGCCGACAGGAAACGCGTTGCGTTTATCTGCGGGGCGAATGTCGCGCTTGCCATTATCGCCATCCTCGAGCCGATCATGTTCGGCCGGGTGATCGATGCCATTTCGGACCGCGGCTCGGTATTCGCGACACTCGCAATGTGGGCCGGCCTCGGCGCGTTCAACATCATCGCCTTCGTGCTGGTGGCGCGCGGCGCCGACCGCTTTGCCCACCAGCGGCGCAGCGAGGTTCTTTGCCAGTCGTTCGAGCGCGTGATCACCATGCCGCTTGCCTGGCATCATCAGCGCGGCACCTCCAATTCCCTGCACACGCTCCTGCGCGCGGTCGAGACCCTGTTCAGTCTCTGGCTGGAATTCATGCGGCAGCATCTGTCGACCGCGGTGGCGCTGGTCCTGCTGGTGCCCACAGCGCTCAGCATGGATATCCGCATGTCGATGGTGCTGCTGGCGCTTGGCGCGCTCTATGTCGGCATCGGACGGCTGGTGATGCGGCGCACCAAGGAAGGCCAGGCGGCCGTGGAGCGGCATTACCACAAAGTGTTTGCGCATGTGACCGACTCGGTCAGCAACGTCGCCGTCCTGCAGAGCTACAACCGCATCGGCCATGAGACCGAGGCGCTGAAGCGTTACGTCAAGAACCTGCTCGACGCACAGAATCCCGTGCTCGACTGGTGGGCGATGGCCAACGCGCTGCACCGCCTGTCGTCGACGATTTCGATGATGGTGGTGCTCTTGATTGGCGCCTATCTGGTGACGCACGGCCAGTTGCGCATCGGCGACGTCATCGCCTTTACCGGCTTTGCCACGCTGCTGATTGCCCGGCTCGACCAGATGTCGGCTTTCGCCAACCAGATTTCCGAGGCACGCGCCAAGCTCGAGGAATTCTATCATCTCGAGGACTCCGCTTCCGATGCCGCTGAGCCCGACGGACTGCGCGAGCTCGTCAACGTCACGGGTCATGTGCGTTTCGAGAATGTCTGCTTCGAGTTCGGCAACTCCGGGCAGGGCGTCGACGACGCGTCGTTCGAGGTCCAGGCCGGCCAGACGGTCGCCATCGTCGGCCCGACGGGCGCCGGCAAGACGACGCTCATCAACCTTCTGCAGCGCGTCTTTACCCCGTCCAGCGGCCGTATCCTGATCGACGGCATCGACACCCGCACGGTGACCCGCAAGTCGCTGCGCCATTCGATCGCCACCGTGTTCCAGGATGCCGGCCTGCTCAACCGCTCGATCGAGGACAACATCCGCGTCGGGCGTGCGGAGGCGACCTATGACGAGGTCCATGCGGCGGCCAACGCCGCCGCCGCGCAGGATTTCATCCTGTCGAAGTGCGAGGGCTACGACACGGTCGTCGGCGAACGCGGCGGACAGCTGTCCGGTGGCGAGCGCCAGCGCATCGCGATCGCCCGCGCCGTGCTGAAGGACGCGCCCATCCTGGTTCTCGACGAGGCGACCAGCGCGCTCGATGTCGAGACGGAAGACCGCGTCAAGGACGCCATCGATGAGTTGCGGCGCGGCCGCACCACCTTCATCATCGCCCACCGCCTGACCACCGTTCGCGACGCCGATCTGGTAGTGTTCATGGACAAGGGTCGGGTGGTCGAGATGGGCGGGTTCACCGAACTGTCGCTGCGCAACGGCCGCTTCGCCAGCCTGCTGCGCGCCGGCGGCCTGCTCAACGACGAGGAGGTTCGTCGCCTCAGCCGTCCGGTGAACGAAGCCGCCTGAGCAGCGCGGCTTGCCTTCTCCCCTCGTGGGAGAAGGTGGCCTCGCGAAGCGAGGTCGGATGAGGGGTGCTCCAACTTGGCGCAAATCTTCATCCAAAATCCGGATTTCGGCGCACGGCAGATAGGATCATTGGCGCCTCACTCCGTCCAGCACCCCTCATCCGGCTCGGCGCTACGCGCCGATCCACCTTCTCCCGCAAGGGGGGAGAAGGGAAGGCGCGCCGCTGTGGTTGCCGCAACTCCGCCGGCGGTCTATGTAAAGCCGCATGAGCGACACGACTTCACGCCTCTCCGGCTGGATGGACCTTGCCAACCCAACGCGGTTCGTCGGGCTGGCCGACAAGGTCGTGCCGTGGTTGGCGAGCGTCGCCGCCATCGTCCTCGCTGTCGGTCTCTATATGAGCTTCACGGCGCCTGAGGACTTCCAGCAGGGCATCACCGTGCGCATCATGTATATCCACGTGCCTTTCGCCTGGCTTGCCATGATGTGCTACACGTTGATGGCGGTCTCCGCGCTTGGCACGCTGGTCTGGCGCCATCCGCTGGCCGACGTGGCGCTGAAATCGGCGGCACCGATCGGTGCCGTCTTCACCGCCCTTGCGCTGATCACCGGTTCGATCTGGGGTAAGCCGATGTGGGGCACCTGGTGGGTGTGGGACGCCCGGCTGACCTCGGTCTTCATCCTGTTCCTGATGTATCTCGGCATTATCGCCCTGACCCGCGCGCTCGACGATGCCGGGCGTGCCGCCTGGGCCGCCGCCATCATCACCCTGGTCGGCTTCATCAACATTCCGATCATCAAATTTTCGGTCGACTGGTGGAACACGCTGCATCAGCCGGCTTCGGTGTTCCGTCTCGGCGGCCCGACCATCGACCCGAGCCTGTTGTGGCCTCTTCTGGTCATGGCAGTCGGCTTCACAGTCCTGTTCTTTGCGCTGCACCTGATGGCAATGCGGACCGAGATCCGACGCCGCCGCGTCATTTCGATGCGCCGGGTTGCCGCGAGACAAGCCGAGCGTTAGCCAACCGACAGGATCAAGCCATCCGCCCGCGCGCCTTGACCGGCAGCGTCTCGATCACCTTGTCGCCTTCGATCAGATGCACCTCGTCGAACAGATTGGTGACGACGCAGCAATGGTCGGGCACGACGCGCACGCGCTCGCCGATGCCAAGCTCGGCGCCACCCGAAAGCGTGACGTTGCCGTGCTCTTCGCTGAGGCTGGTCACCCTTGCGCCTGAAATGCCCAGCAGCTCGCCGAAATCGGCGAGTCCCAGCGTGTCGCTGGACAGGGCCTTGCTGCCGGCGTCGAGGATGGCGCGCGTCGGCGTTGGACGGCTGACCACAGTCGACAGCACGGTCAGCGCGCAATCGTCGAGTCTGCCGACGCCTTTGGCGACCTGGTAGCGGTCGAGATAAATGTAGGTGCCGGGGCGGTATTCAGTGACGACGGAATGCTCACCCGAGCGCCACATATCGGGCGTGCCGCCGCTGGAGATGCGCTCGCAGGCAAGGCCGGCTGCGGCAAGTGCTTGCTGCGCATCGGCGAGCCACGCCTCGGTCTCGGCGGCGCGGCCCGCCCCCGGGTAGGTCATCAAGCCGCCGAAGACGAGCCCCCGGACCTTGCCGATCTCGCTCGCCAGCGCGACTGCTTCGCCGGCCGACTGCACACCGCAGCGGCCCATGCCGGTGTCGCATTCGACCAGCACCGGCAGGCGGTGGCCGGGATCGGTAAAGGTGGCGGCAAGTCCCATCAGCGTGTCCATGCTGTCGGTCGTCACCGACAGGGTTACGCGGCCGTGCAGCGCCTTGAGGCGCTCCAGCTTGGCCCGCCCGAGGATATTGTAGGGCAGAAAGATGTCGGTCAGTCCGGCATCGGCCATGATCTCGGCCTCGCCGATCTTCTGGCAGGTAATGCCGATGGCGCCGGCCGCGACTTGCTTCTTCGCCCAGTAGGGTAGCTTGTGGGTCTTGATGTGTGGCCGGAGCTTCAGCCCGTGCCGGTCGGCATGGGCCTGCGCCCGCGCGATATTGGCTTCGGCGCGGCCGGCGTCGATCAGGATCGCCGGCGTATCGAGGTCGTCTATGCTGCGCATGGAATGTCACCTTTGGGAATTTGTCGGGACTTATGGCCCTGATCGTCGCCGATGTCATGAGGCCAGAATGCGGTTTACGTCGACACCGGATCGGTGTTCGGTTATGCGCTGTAGGCGCCGCCTGAAGAAGGAACCACGACATGAAACGCTCCGCCATCAACGACATCATCCGCGGCGCCGACGCCTTCATCCGTTCGTTCGGCTACATCATGCCGCCCTTCGCCTACTGGACCCCGGAAGAGATGAAGGCGCACCGGCAGGATTCGGCGGCCATCTTCTCCTCCCGGCTCGGCTGGGACATCACCGATTACGGCCAGGAGAAATTCGACGAGCTCGGCCTGTTCCTGTTCACCGTTCGCAACGGCCGCTACGAGGACATGAAGAAGGGCATGGGCATGCTCTATGCCGAGAAGATCATGATCTCGCGCAAGGATCAGCTGTCGCCGATGCACCGCCACAACATCAAGGCCGAAGACATCATCAACCGAGGCGGCGGCAAACTGGTGCTGGAGCTGTTCATGCACGATCGCGATGGCGGCATCGATCCGAAGGCCGAAGTAACCGTGCCTGTCGACGGAACCATTCACAGGCTGCCTGCGGGTGGGTTCTTAAAACTCGACCCGGGCCAGAGCGTCACGTTGCTGCCGGGTGTCTGGCACGCCTTCTGGGCCGAAGGCAAGGACGTGCTGATCGGCGAGGTTTCGACCGTCAACGACGATCTCACCGACAACGTTTTCCGCGAGCCGATCGGCCGCTTCGCGGACATCGACGAGGACACAGCACCGCTGCACCTGTTGGTGTCCGATTATGAGAAGTGGGTGGGTAGGGCACGGGGTATTTGAACCGGCCTCATGAGAGGGGCTCATCAGGTTCGTCGGCGTCGCCCCTCATTGCCCTGCCGGGCATTTCTCCCCGTATAGTGACGGGGAGAAAGGCGCTATCGCAAACGGTTTCGCTAATTGGCAGCGTTGCGGAATAGCCGCTCGCGCCGCGGCATCTCCCCTTCTCCCCGTCACTATACGGGGAGAAGGTGCCGGCAGGCGGATGAGGGGCAGCACCGACGCTTCTCGCTAGGTGGGCCTGTTCGGCAACTGCTACCGCGCGTGCTTGTCGGCCCTGCGGTTGCCCAGCAGGAGCTTGCGTTCGAGATGCGCCCGCAACTCCCCGTAATATGCCGTCAGGAACGCGCGTGCGTCATGGGCTTGTGGTGCCGCGCCGATCTTGCGTCCGATCGTTTCGGCCACTGTCCGCAGGGCGAAATAGTCGTCGCGGCGCAGCACCTCCTCCAGCTTGTGGAGTTCGGCAATTCCGTAGGCGTCGAGCTGGGCATGGCTGAACCGGAAAGCGCCGGCCGCCGGATCCTGCCGGGCCGACAAATCTTCCAGCAAGGCGCGCTTCGGTACCTCGACCACCCAGGTCCCCGCCAACAGGTCGCCGATCCGCATGCGGTCTCGATTGAACAGCGGGAACAAGGCAAACAGCAGCGTCCACACCAGTCCGAACACCGTCGTCAGTGTGTCGGCGAGGTCAGTCCCGCTGCGTCCGGCGATGATCGACAGCGGCAGGAACACCTCGATCTCGCGCATCAGGTTGCGGGCGATCACCTGGTCGATCGTCAGGCCGTCGCCGCTGCGCGACGCGACCCGGATGCCAACGATCCGCTTGCCGGGCGTAGACGCGCGCCGGCCCGCTTCGAAGACGATGAAGTAGGCGTTGCGCAGAAAGAAGATCAGGATGATCCAGACGACGAAGAGCGGCTGAAATCCCTCGCTGCCAAGGCCTCCCACCCCGAATAGCGCGACGATAGAGATCACGATTGCAGCCACGGCGATGAACACGATGTCGAGTAGGAAGGCGGAGGCCCGCGTGCCGGCGTCGGCGAGCCTAATCCGGAGATCGACGCCTTCGGGCGTGATCAGCGGCCGTATAGCCGCGAAGGCGGCGCGTTTAACGATCGCCATGCCGCACCGCCCGGAACAGATAGAAGTAACCGATCCACAGCACCAGCATGCCACCGCCAATGGCGTAGCGCGTGACGTCGCTGGTGATGGTCTGCCTGCCAATGCCCTCGAGCAGCCCGGCAAACAGCAGCATGACCGAGACCCCGACCATGGCATTTGCGGCGATGCGTCCGGCGCGAGCCGCTGCCGCCATGCGTGTCAATTCGCCGGGAAAGGCGATGCTGGTGCCGATGCGCATGCCGGCTGCGCCGGCCAAAGAGATTGCGAACAATTCGGTGGTGCCGTGGATGGCCAGCCACCCGCCAAGCTCCATGCCAAGCCCTTTGGACCAATAGACCTGGAACAACGCCCCGATCATGCAGCCGTTGAACAGCATCAGCAGTACCGTCGGCACCGCGAAGGCGAAGCCAAGGGCGAAGGCCAGGATTGCGACCTGGACGTTGTGCGTGAACAGATAGGCGGCAAAGCCTGAGAGAAAGCCATTGTCGCCATCATAAAGCATGCCGCGCAGCAGTTCGGCCGAGGTGTCGGGGCCGCGGCCTCCTGCCAGGCCGGGCGGGATGATCGCGTCGAACCAGCTCTTGTCGGATGCCACCAGCCAGGCGCCCGCACCAATGCCGATCACCATCAGCGCGACCGACGCCAATGTTTCGCGCCACAGGTCGCGAATGGCTTCGGGCCAGTCGTGCAGGAAGAAATCGGCGAGGCGCTGCCGCAGCCCGCGACGCGCGCCGTAGAGATAGAAATAACCGCGCAGCGACAGCGCTTCGAGATAGCCGACCAGCGCGTTGTCGAGCGAGGTCGCCCGTGCCACGGAAAGAGAAGACAGCGCCGATCGGTAGAGCAGGGGCAGCGACAGCAGCTCCTCTTCGGAAAGCGTCCGCGGCGCACGCTTCTCGACACGCGCCAGCAATGCTTCGAATGCTTTCCAGTCGGCCTCGCGTTCGCGGCGGAAGCTGGCCAGCGACTGGCGTACCGCATCGCCACGCACCGCATTGCCGGCTACCGGCGCCGTCACAGCAAATCCTCCTGCTTGAACTGCAGATAGCGCTCGACCAGCGCAGGACCCAGCCGGTTGTGGTCGGCTTCGATCACATGGGCGCCGAGCAGGCGCAGCCGGCCGATGACGACCTGCCTTTCGCGCAAGAGCCCTCCGGCGACAACCGCGCGGGCAACGTCCTCGCCGGAGCGTGGCGGCATGTCGGCCAGGCCCTCCAGCTCGGTGTCCTTCATCATCATGAACAGCACGAGATGCCGTTCGGTGAGCCGGCCCACGGTGCGCAGCATCAATTCCGCGCTGATCGGATCGACGAAATCGGTGAAGATGATGACCAGCGAGCGGCGGTCAAGCCTCGCCGCCAGCGTAGTCAACGCCAGCGTGAAGTTGGTCTCTTCGCTGGAATAGTCGATCTCGGCGGCCCGTTTCTGGATCATCGCAAAGCTGGCGGGGCCGCGTACCGCCCCGTTTGAAACGCGCGGCCTTGCATCGAAGCCGAACAGGCTGACCATGTCGCCGCCCTTCAGCGCGATGAATGCCGACAGCAAGGCGGCCGTCACCGCCCGGTCCACCTTCGGCACACCGTCGACCGGCTCGCACATCAGGCGTCCGCTATCGATGGCCAGCACGATGTTGTTGTTCTCCTCGACGCGGAACTCGCGCGCCAAAAGCTTGCCGTGGCGGGCGCTGCGCTTCCAGTCGATCATGCGCCGGCCCATGCCCGGCTGGTAATCCTTGAGCGCGTCGAACTCGCGGCCTTGACCGGCGCGGCGCTGCGCATGGCCTTCGGCAAGCGCCGCATGTTGCAGCAGGGTGATCGCCTCGCCGCGGGCGCTGCTGACGTCGGGCAGCACCGCAACCTTGCTTTCCACCGGTAGCACCACCTGGTTCCAGACCAGCCCGAATGGCCCGCGCCAGCGCACCCAGAGACGGTCGAAGCTGGCGACGCCGCGCCGCAGCGCCTGGAAGCGGAGGTCGAGCGAACCTCCGGCGGTTGGAAGCAAGGCGCCGCCGCTGCCGCTCACCGGCGCCAGACGCGCATCGTACCCGACGCGAGCCTCCGCTGCGCGCGGTCCCGAGTGACGGGCGGCGATTTGCACGCCGAACTCGCCGCCGACACCGACCTGCTGCGGCGCATCGATGCTGGCATTCAGCGATGCCCGCCCGCGTCCGGCCGCGGCATCCACCGCCAGGAAGGCAAGCAGCAGGCAGCTCCACAGCAATCCCAGATACCAGAACGACGGCAGTGCCAGCGCGACCAGGAAGGCCGGCACGGCGCCGGCCGCCGCTGCCCATACCGCTCGGCCGCCGGGATAGATCAACGTGGTGCTTCCGTCTGGTCGACCAGGTCGGAGACGATCTGCTCGACCAGACGGCCATCGATCTGGGCGGCAGGCGAAAGGATGACGCGATGACGCAGCGCCGGCACTGCCAGCGCCTTGACGTCGTCGGGGATCACGTAGGCGCGTCCGTCCAGTGCCGCCCTGGCACGCGCCGCCCGCGCCAGCATGGCGCCCGCGCGGGGGCTGGCTCCGACTTCCAAATCGGCATTTTCGCGCGTAGCCCGAACCAGCGCCGCTATGTAGCCGACGACATCGTCGACGAGGGTGACGGAGCCGACGACTTCAAGGGCCTCCTGCAGCGTCTCGCGGTTAGTCTGTGCCTTGATGCCATATTGCGCGATGTCGTGCGAGGCGGAGCCGCCGCCGTGATGGACGATGATGGCCCGTTCTTCCTCGGGGCCGGGATAGCTGACGCGGTGCTTGAACAGGAAGCGGTCGAGCTGCGCCTCGGGCAGTGGGTAGACGCCCTGGTGCTCGATCGGATTCTGGGTCGCGACGACCATGAAATTGCGACCGAGCGAATGCGTGGTGCCGTCGAACGTGACCGCATGCTCCTGCATCGCCTCGAGCAGTGCGGCTTGCGTCTTCGGCGGCGTGCGGTTGATTTCGTCGGCAAGCAGGAGATCGCAGAAGATCGGACCGCGCGTCAGCGTGAACTGCCCGGTCTGGAAGTTGTAGATGTTCGAGCCGACGATATCGCCGGGCATCAGGTCCGGCGTGAACTGGATCCGCCCGTAGGCGATCCCAAGCGCCTGGGCGAAGCAGCGTGCGGTCATGGTCTTGGCCGTGCCGGGCGGACCTTCGAGCAGGATATGCCCGCCCGCAAACAAGGCGGTCAGCATCAGGTCGACCGTATCGCGCTGCCCGGTAATCGCCTTGGCCACTTCTTCCCTGATCCGTGTCGCCAGGGCCTTCACATCATCGACGTTCACCGAGCCTCCTTGCCGTCCAGTCGTGCAGCTGTTCTGCTGCCTGTTGCATCTGCGTCAGGTTCTTCGCCTCGCCGGCGGCTTGCGAGCGCATCGTGAAGCCGCCAGCTTGCTCCTTATCGCGAGAGTCGAGCCAGTGGTCGAGCGCTTTGCCTTGCAGTCCTTGCGGTGCCCCGAGCAGCGCGCCGGCGCGCACCCGCATCAAGGCCGCATAGCGGCCTCCCAGCTCGTCCAGCCGGCCGGCGCGCCGCATGAGCATCGCTGTCGTATCCACCAGCGCACGCTTGCCGAAGGCAATCGCACGCTGGTCGGCGCGCGGCGGGCCGAACCGGCCGAGGCCGTGCAGGAATGCCAGCACGGCGGCGGTCAGGATCGTCAGTGTCAGTGCCAGGAACGGCGGCTCGACCAGAAGCTTGGCAAGATCGTACTTTCGCCCTGCGCCGTGCAGCGTCAGATCGAACATCACCGGGCCGTCGTCGGGCTGGAGCAAGGCAATCAGCCCGAGCGCGGCTGCAGCCTTTTCGGGATCCTTGAGGGCGGCGTTGTTGATCAGGTCGGGGTCGGTCAGGATATAGAACGGCTTGTCGTCTAGTTCGGTAAGCACAGCCTTGTCATTGCCGGCCGCGATGAGAGGGTACTTGTCGGCCACCCACTGCAATTCTTCGGGTGCGGCAACCATGTTGCCTTCGATGTCCAGTTGCTTTGCCGTGCTCTGGCCGGCACCGATCTTTGCATCGGCTATCCGGCCAAGCCATTCGTTCACCACCGAACCGGGCAATCGCCCGAATTTCATGTTCCAGCCTTCATGCCCCTGGAGCGGCAGGATCTGCCATTTGGGCAGCACGAAGAGTGTGTTCTGGTCCTGGCGAAGGTTGAGGATGCGGTCGAGAGCCTCCGGATCGCCGTCGGGCGAGATGGTGACGATCAGCAGCATGTCGGTGCCGAGATCGTCCTCGGTCCGCGCCATCAAGGGCGCTTCGCCGGTGAGCCGCAGCCATTCCGCCAGGCCGTAGCCGACGCCGCTTTTCGACAGCGGCGTGGCGCCGCCATTGCCGGGTTGCCGGAAATCGGGGGCATAGGTGGACAGCAGGAAGAAACCGGCTGCCGCAAGCAGGCTGGCGAAAATCCCCCAAAACAGTGTCTTTCGATTGAACGGCTCCTGTGCCTCGACCGCCGGTGCACTCACGTCCAGGCATCCCGGAAGGCGAGCCGTTCATAGGCGCCGCGTGCTTGCCGCCAGCCTTCAGCGCCGACCGGCCGGCGCGCGAACAGCGCCGCCTCGACAATGCGGGCGATCTCGGTAAACGCATGGCGTGCCCTTCCCGGCAGGGAAGGGGCATTGGCGATGTCGCGCGCGGTGAGCGATGGGCGCAGGAAGTCCGGCAGCCGGCCGGCAATATCGGCGACGCTGCGCCGAAGCAAAAGGTGAACCGCCTCGTCATAGTCGCCGCGTGCGGCCAGCGCATCCGCTTGCGACAGCAGGATCTGCGCGGCGCCGGCGTCGGGGCGCCAGGTTTCTTCGTCTTCGACTTCGGGCCGAGCGCGCTGCCACGGCAGCCGCCAGGCGATGCCTTTCACCTCGAGGAAGACCAAAAGCAGGATGATTGCGACGCCCGATATCACTGCCCCCCAGAACAGATAGATCATGTAGGGGCCGAGCCACGACAAAAAATCCTGCAGCGGCTTCAGCCACTCGGGCGGCTTCGGCGGCACATAGGCCGGCAGGTCGAACTGGATCGACGCATCGGCGATCAGCTGCTTGTGCAGATTGGTCAGCCGTTCGGCTTCCGCTGTGCCTGGCTGTGCCAACGCCACCCGCTCCCCTGCAACCTGTGGTTCCCAGCCGACACTGACAATGCAGCGGAACAATTGCAAGTGGGCTGGACGGCGACCGCCAATCTTGGCAGATTTACCAGCGGGGCCGCCAGCCATGTGGCGGTGAGGCAGGGGGAAAGCATCATGACATCAGTGACACTGGAACGGCCGAACAAATTTCGCATCGGCAGGGTTTTCAACGACAGCTTCGCTGTCATCAGCCGCAATCCAGTGCTTTGCCTCGGATTGGCAATGCTGTTCTCAGGCTTGCCTACGCTCCTTTACCAGCTTTGGATTTGGAAGTGGGCGACCCACGTCGAGGCTGGCGTTCCGGAGTTCTCAGCCCAACGAATCACTGCCACGATCGTTGGCGTCTTGGTTTCCATGACACTGTCGGCAATCCTGCAGGCGGCGCTGGTGCGTGCCGCGATCGAGGATCTGAACGGCAAGCGACCATTGATTGGCGATTGCCTCAAGACGGCAATCTCCCTCCTGCTGCCGGTAATAGGCATCGCGCTGCTGGTGAGCCTCGGCGCCGCCGCCGGCGCGATGCTTCTGCTCGTTCCCGGCATCATATTGTGGCTTCGTTGGTCTGTCGCTGTGCCTGTTTTGGTTCAGGAAAGACTGGGGGTCTTCGGCAGCATGAAACGTAGCCGGGAACTTACCAAAGGAAGCCGCTGGGCTCTGTTCGGATTCTGGATTGTCCTGTTCATAGCTGTGGTGCTGATCCAGGCTGTGCTCAGCCGTGCGATCATGGTCTTTGGCCTAACCACCGGCATATTTCTTGGCGCCCTGGTGACAGCGATCGTATCCATTGTGACGTCGATCGCCCCGGCAGTCAGCTATGTCGAGCTGCGCCAGGTCAAGGAAGGCACCAGCGTCGAAGACTTGGCGGAAATCTTCTCCTGAGGACGGGTGGAGGCTTTTCGCCGACGGCTCGGCTCTCGCGTTGCTCGAGCAGCCGAGCTTGGTCACAACGCCTTTGTCTGCTGCGCCGGCAACGCTGCGGCCAGCCGCTTCGCCCATTCCTCGATGCCGGAGCGGCCCGCCAGCAAATCCTGCCTGATCTCGATGAGGATTGCGGGAATGCCGCGATCGTCGCCATGGACCGGTATGGCGTAGTCGCCGTCGCGGCTGATCACGTAGGGCTCGTTTGCCGCGGCGTTGAGCGCACTGTCGGCGCGCAGGCCGGCAAGCACTGCCTGGCCGAAAATCGACTGCCCGATCGTAAAGCACGCCGGCATGCCAGGGCCTGCCAACACCGAGGTAGACCGGCGTGAAGGAGTGGATCGTCGCGATCCGCGTCCGTCTGCTCTGCTTCGCCCGGTCGTCGAGATGAGCGGCGACGCGGTCATGAAACGGCGCGAACATGATTTCGGCACGCCGGCTTCGCTCCTCCGGATCGAGGCCGACATTGCCGGGGATGCCGGTGTCCTCCGATAGCGCCGGAATGCTGCCGCTGGAACCAAGCGGCCGGTTCAGATCGATCAAAAGCCGCGAATAGGAGCTGAGGAAAGCCGGAGCATCGAGCAGCTTCGACAGAGCGCGGGTCACCTCGGCGGCGCCGGTATCCCAGGCGATATGGCGCTGCAAATGGCTGCTGTCGAGACCGAGCCGCGCATACTCGGCCGGGATGTGATTGGATGCGTGCTCGCATATCAGAACGATATCGGAACGGCCCGTTTCGTTTATCGCTTCGACCGCTAGGGGCCAACCTTCAGGTTGGATGGCGTTGGCAACCGGCTCAGCCATCAGTACAGCGTCCGGTAGAGGTCGCAGACAGCCACTGGATCAAGCCCGGCGAGGCGCTCGGTCTCATGCCGCTTGAGGCCGACAAAAGTCTCGACGAACACCGACGCGAACCATCCGGTCACGGTATTGTCGGCGACCAGCGCGTCGAGTGCCGCAGGCAGCGTTTCCGGCAGCCGCACGAGCCCTAGCTTCTTGCGCTCGGCAACGCTCATCTGCGTCGGGTCGCCAGCGACCAGCGGCGGCGCCGGCAGCTTGGCCTTCAGCCCCTCCAGCCCGGCGCGCACGATTGCCGCCAGCGACAAATAGGGATTGCCGGTGGCGTCCGCCGCCCGGTATTCGATGTTGTACTGCCGCGCCGGATCGCGCCCGCCGATTGTCACCATCGGGCAGATGCGCAGGCTCGCCTCGCGGTCGCGGTCGGCAAGCCAGGTGTAGGACGAGCTCCAGCTATGCGGCTTCAGCCGGTAGTAGGACGACACGCTCGCCGCCGTCATGGCGGTGATGCCGGGCAGGTGGCGCAGCACGCCGGCACAGAACGAAGCGGCCCGACTGGAAAGGCCGCCCGGCTGGGCCGGGTCGTAGGTCACCGGCTTGCCGGCCTCGTCGACGAAACTGAAATGGATGTGGACGCCGTTGCCGACGGCATCGGGAGCGATCTTGGGCGCGAAGCTCGCCCGCCACCCGGCAGTCCGCGCGACTTCGCGTGTGATCTCGCGGATGGCGACTGCGCGATCGGCCGCGGCAAGCGCATCGGCTGGCTCGCATGTCACCTCGAATTGGTCGGTGCCGAATTCGGCGATCACCACTTCGGGCGCGACACCGGCTTCCGCCAGCGCCGCCATCAGGTTGGCGGCAAACGGGTCGGTGCGGCGCAGTGCTGCCAACGACATCGAATGAGCCGGGCCAAAGTCGCCCTCGATGTGGAATTCATGCTCGAAGGCGGCGATGACGGAAAGTCCGGTCGCCGCCTTCAACTGCGCCAGCGCATCGCTCAGCATAGTCCGCGTGCAGCCGAGCCACGGGCTGCCGTCGAGTTCGACGATGTTGCCGGCGACCATGTCGAACGGCGTCGGCGATCCGGTCAGCGCCGTGCGGAACCGTGCGTTGAGATCGGGAACGAGCCGCACATCGCCTGACGAGCCCCAGGGATTGGGGTCGACGATCGAATTGAACGGCGTCAGCGACAGGTTGGCCTGCAGCCAGCCGACACCGGTCGCAGCGATCTTCTGCAGCCTGCTTTCGACGACGGAGCGACCGCGCGTGATCGCCGAAAGGTCGGTGGTGACGACGGCAACGAGCGGTTCGACGGTCGACGTCATGCAGTTTTTCCCAAAGCTTCGAAACGGGTAGTAACGATGGCGGTATCGGCGACCCAGCAGTAGCCGCCGAACGCCTCGAGCGCGCCGTCATGGCGCTCCTGCGAGGCGGCAGCGCAAGCGTCGGACACGCAGGTGACGAGGTAACCGCGATCGGCGGCATCGCGCACCGCCATGTCGACGCACTGGTCGGTCATGATGCCGGCGACGATCAGGTAACGCACGCCGAGGTTTTTCAGGACATAGTCGATGTTGGTCGAGTTGAAGACGCCCGACGACGTCTTTGGCAGCATGATCTCGTCGCCGACCGGCGCCAGCGACGGCACCGGCAGACCCTCCGGCCGGCTCGGCGCGATATGGATCGGCGTCAGCTTGTGGTCGAGCGACCGGTCGCGGCCGTCCTCGGTCAGGCTCTGGATAATGGTATGAATCACCTCGACGCCGTTGGCCCGCGCCGCCGCCAGCAGGCGCTCCTGGTTGGGGATCGTCTGCGACGCCGTCTGCCGGTAGAAATAATGGTCGGGACCACGCTCCGGATGCGCCGGATCGGCGCCGGGCTCCAGCCAGACCCGTTGCATGTCGACCAAGAGCAACGCGGTTTCGCCGGCCCGGAACGGCTCGTTTCGTTTCGGCAGTGCTGGCGTCATGCTTGGTCCTGCTTTGCTGATCAAAGTCGTTCGGTCATCTTGCTGCGTCGTTTCCCGCAGTGTGACCTGTTCAGCATAAAGCGCGACAGTCGTAAACGCTGTTAGGCGTGTCGAGACCTGGACGCGGGCCTGCCTGAACTTTGTGTCCGGCGTCTGATTGGGGTAACTTGGGAGATCCAGACGAACGGATACATTTTGCGTCAAACGCCGTTACGAACCCGTTCCGAATTGGTCAGGGCTTCGCCGAGGCGACCTACTGCTTGTTTCAGTGCCTTTTCCGCGGACTCCGTTAGCGATTTTGCGCCGCCCTCGCAGAGAACACCGGCATCGCCTTGTGCATTCCCCTGACCCTCCACGGTTGAACCGAGCAATCGACCGTTTCGACCATCAACAATTATCGAAGCAACAAGGTCGACATCAGTTTCTATGCCGGCAGACCAAAAACCCGGTACGACCCGCAGTCGAGCGTTTAACTCTTCGCCTTTGACCACGATCATGCCACGGCTCTTGCGCTCCGCGAGGCCAGCGGCATCGACTGGTTGATCGACGATCTCAAGTTCTGCGACCAGAGTTTCCAGCGTCTTGCGGACAGATCCAGAGAAACCGCTTCGCATATCGATCGGGTAGCTGTGAGCAGCGCAATTTAGATCCGAAGGCTTGATCGATCTATTTAGCACGGTCGAGTCTATAAACAGCAGATATTTTCCAGGAAGCTTTTCGCCGTAGCTCGAATAAACGTTGTAAGCGGCCATTGGCATCGGCTCGGCTTTATATTGGCATCCGGCAAGCGCAAACGCGGCCGCAAGAACGGCCAGCTTTCTGTATTTCATCCCCAGCCCTCCCAAGGCAGAGGGACCATCGCGTAAGATCAGTGCAGACGCAAGTATCGATAAGGTCTTAGGAAAAATTTGACGAGGCATCGACTTTCTGGCTCGCGGGTGCCTCCCCGGTCGTGAACGTCAGCACGAAAGCCACCCTATAGTTCTACGTGCGAACGGCGGCTATGCGCCTCATGTCGGCCGTAGAGGTGATCTTCGCTGTTGCCTGATAGCGGACGTTGCCGGCGACCACCTTGGACATCGTTGTTGCGCCATTTCCAGACATTCCCGACGGTTTTCAGGAGCGGACCTTCGCCTATCGTCCGGAACCGACCCGTTGACGACGTTGGGCGTTGCGGACTTGAACCGCCAAATCGAGGTCGGGAATCTGACCTTCAGCGCAAGGGCATTCGGGGGTGCGCTCGCGTGAGGTCATTCACCACATTTGGCGGCGACCCGCAGATGCTTTTTCGTGTTATAATGGGCTTGCAACGTGCGTAATCTCGACCTCGGCAATATGGCAGAGGTCGAAAGCTATTGCCTTGGCACAGGAAGCTTTCGCCCCCGCACTTGATCGCCTCCGAAACGTGGGTGTGCTGCTTTCCCTGAGTGACCGGGGCGAGGAGGTTGTCCATGTCCACGAGTAGTGTTGACCGCCCGCTGCAGCCGGGCGACCGGGCACCGAATGTTGTGCTCAATGCGATCTCACGCGAAGGCAAGATCGCGCTTGATGATTTTCGAGGCCGTAGCCCGTTGTTGATCGGTTTGTTCCGAGGCCTGCACTGTCCGTTCTGCCGGCGCCATGTCGCGGCGATGGCGCAACTCAAGCCGGCCCTGCGTGATAAAGGCGTCGAATGCCTGGCGGTGGTCAATACGCCGGTCGAGCGGGCGCGGCTCTATTTCCGTTACCACCCGGCACCCGATCTTCTCGCCGCATCCGACCCGGAGCGCGCCTCGCACCGTGCTTTCGGCTTGCGCGAGGTCGGGATGGACACGGTCATGGCGATACCGTTCCATCTTCCGGGCGAGTTGCCCGAGCCTATGGACGTCATGGCAATGAATGAATTTCTTAACAAGAAGGAAGGATATGAGATTACGGAAGCCGACCAGCAGGCGATGGCTTCCAGCCAGGCGCAGCTTGTCGGTCAGTTCCTAATCGACCGGGCGGGCATCGTACGCTGGAACTTCACTGAAGTTCTGGAGGATGGCCTCAACACCTTCAGAGCGCTGAATCCCGAGGAATTGATGTCGGCAGCTTCCCAAGTTGCACATTAATAGCTTCGGAAATGGGCTGCTGAAAACTCGCTCGACGGCCACCGTCCTGTGGTGATTCTTTGGATTTAACAATCATCGAAATGCTCAGCACGGGAGGCTAAGGTCTGCCCGTGGGCTTCGTAGCGGACCGCTCCGACGCTAGAGTGAGCAAGCCGCATAGGCGCGGCGACGTCCGCTCCATGAACAGGCTATCCTGCGGTGTCAGACGCGGTACAAGCGACTCGAAGACCGCCTTCGTATCGACAATGCTTTCTATGATCGCATGTCGACGCACTGGTTGGTCATGATGCCGGCGACGATCAGGTAACGCACGCCGAGGTTTTTCAGGACATAGTCGATGTTGGTCGAGTTGAAGACGCCCGACGACGCGTCATGCTTGGGGTCCTGTGTTGCTGATCACAATCCGGCTGATTTAGCTGATTTTGGTCCGTGCGTCCTGCGTGGCGGACACACTTATTGGGAGTATTCGAAGTTGCTAATTTGAGTTAAACTTTGTTTTCGGGCGTGGTGACGGGGTCTCTGTCATGATCGATTCAGACGTGTTCGACTTTGTCGAACGCTGTAGGAAACATACAGCTACCGGGCCGCTGCTGAGCGACCTTCTTGATACCGTGAGGAATCTCGGCTTCGAGCACCTTATCCTGAGCGGTGTGCCGCTCAGTGGCCAGAAACTTGCGCCGATGGTTGAACTGAATGGCTGGCCGGCCGGCTGGTTCGAGCGCTATGTCGAGGCCGAACACGCCGCCGTCGATGGTGTTTGCATCTACTCGGCAAAGACCCTGAAGCCGTTCCTTTGGTCCGAAGTTCCGGCAAAGTGGTCGGATACGGAAGGTTCACGACGCGTCGCCGGCGAGGCAACGGAGTTCGGCATCTGTAGCGGCTTCGCTGTGCCGATGCTCAGCATTCACCATTGGCAATCCGTGCTGTCGTTTGCCTCGTCCGCGAAGTCCTGCACCCTTTCGCCGCGCCATCAAGTGCAACTGGTGACCATGGCGGTCTATGCAGGCATGTCGATCCAGGCCTTGGCGGATGACAATGATGACGATGAAGGCATGCTGACCGACCGGGAAAAAGAGGTGCTGCTCTGGGCCGCAGCCGGCAAGACCTCGTCGGAGACATCCCAAATCCTCGGCCTGACCGAGCGAACGGTCAAATGGCACTCCACACGAGCCAGGGAAGCGTTTGGGGTTGCAACGACCACGCAGGCGGTCGTCGAAGCGGTGCGCCGGCGCCTGATCCACCCCTAAACGCGTCAACTGTCCCATCGGACAGGTGACGTACATTAGCGAGGCTGCAAATATCCCCCGCGACAACGATCGGGGGATCGCGCCATGATAACGGCCCACGTAGTCAATGCGCATAACAAGCATCTCTACCAAAACGAATTCGACGAATTTCTGCGCCGCCGGCACGATTTCTTCGTGCATCAAAAACGCTGGCGCCCTCCGAGCCCGGATGGTCGCGAACTGGATCAATTCGATACAGACGCGGCGACATACCTGCTGGGCATTGAAGACGATCGCGTAGTGACTTCGGCTCGATTGATCCCAACGAGCGAGCCGCACATGGTCTCGGAGGTCTTTTCTCACATGTGCGAAAAATCGGGCGTCCCAAGGCGTCCCGATTGGGCCGAATGGACCCGCACATTCGTCGTTCCCGACAAGCGAACTGCCGGACTGAGGGGCACGCTGACGCAGCTGTGCTGCGCGGTGATGGAATACGCTCTCGACGAGGGCCTCAGCGCCGTCGGCGGCGTCCAGGAAACCTACTTCATGCCCCACCACGGCGCCCTCAAATGGCGCGCCGAGCCGATGGGCATGGCCAGGGAAGAAAACGGCGAATGGTACATCGTCGCGTATATCGAGGTGAACGAGGCGGCGCTCGCGAGTGTTCGGAGGATACTTGGGATTGAGCAGAGTCTGCTGGTGAGGCGGGGCGCGCAGGTGCCGTTCATCGAAAGCAACAAAGTCCTGTGGCGCGCACCAGCCTAGAGCGGTCGCCGTGTCGCGCGGTTGGGCCTTAGGAAAATACATCTCGACGTTTACTTTGGGAGGAAAGCAAGATGAAATCGATATCGATTTTTCTCATTGTAATATCCTCGCTCCTCATGTCCGGTCCCGGTCATGCTCAAACATCTCAACCTACGCCGGAGATGGTGGATCTTATGGGAAAGTTAGAAGTCGAGTGGGATAAGTTGAGAACGGGAGGGAAAAGTGGCGATTTCCAGCCGCAATGTTCGTCCGGAACTGGCTGTGAGAGAGCTTGTGAGTCTGGAAAGAGTTGCAGCTGTAGCTCCTCTGGAGGCAGTTGTTCATGCAGCGAGTGCAAATAGCCAGGCTCAAGCCGGGCGCCTGCGTCGATGACGCACCGACGCTCGGCCGGATTACGGCAACGGTGCACTTCCTTCGCCCGCCCTGCCTCGTTTTCCGGGTTTTGCGGCTTTGGCGATTTGCCCGGCGGATGCTCGGCCCACGGGTGAATCGAAAACCGCGACATCGGCGACGCGGCAATACTAGATGTGCAGTTCTTGAGGATAGTCTTCGGGGGTGAAAACATTTCCGGAGTACGGTGTTGGGGGATGCGGCAGACCGGGAACGCGGCAAAAGTAAACCATGCGCCGGGGTGACATGGTAAAAAGTGCACTGTCACCGTAATTCAGGGAAGAAAACGGCGAGTGGTACATCGTCGCGTATATCGAGGTGAACGAGGCGGGACTGGCGAGTGTGCGGAAGATACTGGGGATTGAGCATTCGTTGCTGGTGAGGAAGGGGGAGGCAATTGCATTTTGCTGAAAGAAATTCCGTGCCGGCCGCTACATGAAATATGAACAGAAAAGAAGTGTCGTGTCCGCAGAATAACTGAAGCAATTAAAAAAAATTACACTAGGAGGGAAAAATGGAAGTATTCAAACTTAGCGTGCAGGTCGACGGGCGTTCCATACAAAGTATTGTGAAAAAGGGCGTCTTAGCTACCATGGAGACTGGAAAGCGCACAGAAATAGCTCTCAGGCCTGAAAATCGCCTCTGTATCATGGTTCAGACTCGTGGTGAGACTCCGGTAGCATGGGTCCAAGTATCCAAGTTTAATGGCAGCGTCTTCGAGGTGAAAGCCGAGGGTTGGCTGGGCGATGATGATCAGAAAACTAGCACCCTAGGGGGACAAGGCGCGGCTCCCCAGGGCTTCATCTCGAAAGCGTCGCCTAAAGAGGCAGAAGCCAGGTTGAAAGATGGCTTTGGCACGCTTGCCTGCTGCACTTCTTACGGGAACGGTTGCTATGTCACATGCTGCAATAGCTGCTGCTCCGACTCCACCGCCTGTCCGGGTGCAAGTTGCTGCTCATAGGTGACTAGTTCAAAATACAAATCAGGCGATGAATTCGCGGAGTATCGCTAAAGCTGAAATTTGCCCACAGCGTCAGGTCGTTTGTATGCGCTATTTCTGAGCGATAGTTCCTTGCGATCTGGCCCTAGTATACACACATTGGCGTGCCGGATTACGTCGGCAAATGGGAGATCGGCAAAATGAGTCAGTATCTCTGTAGTTTTGGCGTATCCGTAACTCTACTTACAATCGTTATGACGACGCCAGTTCGCGCGGACGACGATACCTGCATGCTGGGAACCACGTGCTTGTCCGTAAATGACGACGGCACTTTGGCAACCGGCCCAGGCCCCAACATAGCTCAATGCTCCGGAGATTTTCCTGATTTTATTGCCCCTCTATCGATGCTGGAGAATAGCAAGGAACGGTTCAGGCTGTCACAAAGCTATCCCAAAACTATCCCGGCAATGGACGCGCCTTGGCTTGCAATTAAATTCGATAGTAACCAAGAAGAGGGAACGAAATATCTCTATGCACTTCGAAATTATGCATTTGACGGCATGATAGACGCTGACTTTGAACCCGCCAAGAACAAGGTGCGACAATGGTTTCACATGCCCCTGATGAATTTTGGTCCGGGTCGCAGGGAGCCGCTGCATGGTCTCACGTCAGAGCGGCCGGTTACGGGTCCCGAATTGGGACTTAAGCCCGGCATAACAATCCACAACTATGCTATCGGCTTTTACAACGCAGTTGGTGCCTATACGATAGGGCAAGTGTGGAAAAGCGGAACGTCACCTGATCTCAAGAAGTCGCAGTTTGAGGATGGTGCCATGGCGTTCAAAATCCTATTCACTGACGCCAAACCAGATGACTTTTCGGTCTCCGATATACTTGCTGGCGCACCGTCGTGGGAAATTGCCACCAAGTCAGGCCGAACCACCGTACGGTTACTTCAAATGGACGTTGCAGCGGCAGACTCGCACTCGCCAACAGGTTGGGTGTTCGGCACATTCGCCTACGATAAGGATGCTGCCGACAGTTCGGCATGGCGAAAGCTTAGAGCCGTTGGGCTATCCTGGGGGAACGACTTCGGCTTCACTCCTGGCGACTCCGTTGCAGGAAGATTGCTCAAAGAAACCTTCATTTCTGCCGAGATTCCTTCCTACTCGAAGATTCATTTGGGTTGGGCGGGTCGTGCAAATGGACCGGTCGACAACCCGGTATCCGGATGCCTAAGCTGTCACGGAACTGCGCAATTTCCGGTGGGGGCACAAATTACATTCTCAAGCGCTGCATTGGGCAATAAGTGCGACACCGATGAAAAGAAAATGCAGTGGTTTCGAAATTTCACAGGAGACGTCCCATTCGGTGAAATAGACACGTCAACCTGTATGTTGCAATCATCCAGTGCAGGGCTGATCGCTCTCGATTTCTCGCTTCAGATGCAGGTGGCGGTCCAGTCACTACTGCAGTATCACGACAGTAACCCTTGCAACTTAACGGCGAAGTTGGAGACAGTTCCGATGACGGCAGATGAGCAAAACGCGCCGCGGGTGCAAAGATAGTCTGTATACTGAAGGTGACGGGGTTTGCAGATTGACAACTCAATGCGCAATTTTATCCGATTTCCTGACGCATTTTGCCTGTAACTTAATGCATGCTGTGGGAGGGAAGGTCTATGACTGAGTTGAATCGGCGTAGTGCGATCTTGTTGGGTTTATCTGCCACTGCTGGCGCTGCCATGTCGTCCCAGGTCGCCGCGCAATCACAAAACGATGACGTTGAACCAAATGACTTGTTAGAGACGGAATCGAATGTGTTCGCTGCGGACAACCGAAATGCTGTGGAATACTGGAATGATGTAGCCCTTGAGCTGAACGCAAATGATCATACGATTGAGGTCGGTCAAGCCCGCGCGCCAGGACCAGTCGCTTCGGCCAGAGCTTTGGGATTGATCCATACGGTCCTCGCAGATGCTGTGGCTCACTCATATCCCGATCCACTTTACAAGCCGTTTCTATACACCGTCGGCCTTAAGGAGAAACCGTCATCACCAGCAGCGTTCGTGGGAGGCGCGTGCGCGGCGATTATGTCCCATATCTACCAGGGGCCCGAACACGAGACGTTCATAAGGATGAGGAGGGCCGAATTTCTTAGGCGAGTCGGTCTTAGAAACCGCAAGTCGTGGCAACTTGGCCAGGTTTTCGGGAGCGATCCTGTTTTCAAAGACAAGTGGGACTGGACTGACATATGGAAGCGCATAAACAACAAGGAATATAACTACAACCCTGGTCCTCAACAACACACATTCGACCCGTTCAATCCAAACCAAGGTTACTACGGTCACAGCTGGGGTGTCGAACCGAAACCGTTGGCTCTGACGTCAGATGAAGTAACGAAGAAGATTGCGCAGGGTGGCTGCGCTCCGGCCGATCCTCCAGCGATCGGAACTCCAGATTACGAAAGAGATGCAGACGATGTCCGGCTCGTCGGTGAACTGCGAGGCGGGATTGAGAACCCGCAGAGAACACGTGAGCAAATCGTCCCAGGCTTATTCTGGGCGTATGATGCCCCGCCGTTTATTGGCACGCCGCCCAGACTTTATAATCAGTTCGTTCGCCAAGTTGCAACGCAGGATAAATTTGGTCCGCGTCGCCTGGCTCGACTTCTTGCTCTGTGCAACTTGGCGATGTCAGATGCGGGCAATGTGGCATGGCACGCGAAATATTTGCACAAGGTGTGGCGTCCCGTCAGAGGGTTGAATCCTGATCTGCCGAGGCAGCCTAAGAAGGAGGATATCAAATGGGTGCCACATGGTTCGCCAAAAACCAATCGGTCCGACTTTGCCTTCAATACGCCTTTTACGGGCGATGCGGAGTTGCAAAGCTTCGTATCAGTGTCACTTGAGGGCCAGGAGACTGCTCAGAGCCTCTTAAGTGGATCTAGCAAGGCGGACGAGCCGGTTCCTGACGATCGTTATAGAGCTGCCGCGTTCACACCCAACTTCCCGGCCTATCCATCTGGACACGCAACGTTTGGAACAGCGTGTCTAGTGATGCTGCGCAAAGTCAGAGGGGAGAGCTTGAAGGATCCAGATTGGATTGGACTCGATCAGTTTCCGTCCGATGAACTCGATGGCATTGCTGTGGACAACTTTGACCCGGACCTTCGTGCACGTCGGACCGATGATTTTCGTGACATCGAGAAGGCGATTGATGACAACAACCACAGCAGAGTTTTGCTTGGTGTTCACTGGCAGTTCGACGCTGCGGGCGGTAAGGAGGCTGGCGAGAAAATTGCCGAAGCCGTCTATGGACGGGCCTATCGCAAGTCGTAGACCGAAGCTCGGATGCGACGGCGACTACGGCGACAGTGCACTATTTTCTTCGCCGCCTGCCTCGTTTTCCGGGTTTACGACGTTGCCGATTTGCCCGGCGATGCTCGGCCCATGGGGCATCGATAAACGCCACATCGGCGACGCGGCAATACGTCTTCGGACGTGAAAACACCTTGGCTCCCCGTACGGCGCCGGGGATGCGGCAGACCTGGAACGCGGGCAGGGTGCACCATGCTGCTGCGGCGGCGACATGATAAAAAATGCACTGTCACCATAATTCGGGGGGCATCGGGCATGGAGATAATTAATGAAAAATATTGAGCAATATGTAAGAACAGGAATTTCTACTCTAGAAGAGCTGCAGGCCGCATTGAAGGTTGCCATGCAGCTAGAGTTTTCTACAATCCCACCCTATCTTTGCGCTGAGTGGTCGATCAAAACTGATCATGACGGTGTTCGGGGCATGATTCACGATATTGTTATACAAGAAATGTACCACTTCGCGTTGGCGGGTAACATGCTCACAGCAATTGGCGGCGCAGTTGATGTCGCGAACGCCATGTTTATTCCGAGCTACCCTACAGATGAGTTGCCGGGCGGTATTCCACAGGTGCTGCCGGTCGACCTCCACCCGCTATCAATGGATCAGTTGGCGGTATTCATGCAGATCGAATATCCCGAATTTCCGCCTGTTGCGCTGGGAAAGTCGACCGGTCCGGCGACAATTGGTGAATTTTATGATGCAATAGCTAGTGGTTTTTCGTCCCTGAATCCTACCTTTGATCCGAATGCCTTTTTTGTCGACGTGCCTGATGCGAGCCCGATCAGAAGTGCCGCCGACGCGCAGCTTGCGATTGCGAGAATTAAGGGCGAGGGAGAAGGGACGCCAGGCTCGCCTGACCAGCCTCCCGATGATGCAATGCTATTGGCGCACTATTACGTGTTCAAACAGATATTCCTTGGGAAAGGTCTCATTCGGGACTCATCTGGGAAATGGACTTTCAGCGGCCCTAATATCATGCTTCCCGAAAGCTATAATTTCAGCCAATCTAAGGCCGATGCAGCAATGTCGGCCGCCTTCAATCAGGCCCTGACGGAACTGCTGATTGGGCTTCAGGAATGTTGGACCGCCGGTACGGAGCCCGACGTTGGCGCTATGGGCCAATTGGGGAGACTTGGCCGGACTCTGATAAAAGCGGGGATTCGCCCAGATTTTCTTTGGGACTCCTCTACGGCCACGTGAGCGGACGCGAGGCCCTAACGATTGCGCGGTCCGCAAGGCTCACCCATAAATAAAGAGATGGCTGGGGAACCTGGATTCGAACCAGGACTAACGGAGTCAGAGTCCGTGGGTCTACCGTTAACCTATTCCCCAGCAGGCGCGGCTGTTGAAACCGCGCGGCAGGGCGACGATGTCGCCGCGCGTGCCTTGTAGCCGCCGCCGGAAAATAGTCAACCCTGTGTCTGGGTTCAATTGCTGGCTTCCGGCGCTTCAACTCTCGCTCCGGCTGAATTGCGAGCGCTCGAAATACAGCACCACGCCGAGCGCGATCAGCAGCGGGATGATCAGGTAGAACAGCCGGAATACCAGCAGCGCCGCCAGCACGCCGACCTGGTCCATGTGCGACAGGCCGGCGAGGAACACCACCTCGAAGACGCCGAGCCCGCCCGGCGCATGCGAGATCTGCGCGATCGAGAACGACACCAGGAAGACGCCGAGCACGACGAAATAGCCGGGATTGCCGGTAGCGGGCAGGGCGAAGAAGATGATCGCCGCCGCCGCCAGCAGCTCGATCGGGCCGACCAGCAATTGCCGCGCCACGATCGGCAGCGCCGGGTAGTGCAGCTGAAAGCTGCCGATCCTCAGCGGCCTCAGATGCAGCCAGCTGCCGAAGATATAGGCCGCCACCACGAGCAGCATGGCGAGCCCTGCGGCTTGCGACAGCTTGTGATGCGGCGTGCCGGAAAACCGGTCGATCACCTCGGGCTCGAGCAGCAGGACGATGCTTGACACGAACAGCGTCGACAGCACGAAGGTGATCCAGCAGATCGCCACCAGAATGCCGACATCCTGTCCGGTCAGGCCCTTGGTGCCGTAGGCGCGGTAGCGGATCACTGCGCCGGAAAATACCGAGCCGCCGATATTGTGCGACAGCGCATAGGTCGTGAACGAGCAGAAGGTGACAAACAGCCACGAGACTCGTCTGCCGATATGCAGAAGTGCGATGTGGTCGTAGCCGGCGAGCGAGGCATAGGCGATGACCGAGCTCAGCGCCGCCAGCACCCAGCCGCGCGCCGGGATGGCGATTATGCCGGCCCAGACGTCGTCGAGCGAGATGCCGCGCAATTCGTGCAGCAACAGCCACAGCGAGAACACCACCGCGGCGATGCCGATGACGGGCCAGAAATAGCGCCTCCAGTTCATGGCCTGACGATCATGCGTTGCAGCCCGTACCCGTTTTTCCGGTTCGCAGCAGGAAAACCGCCCGCGGTCCCGAATGTTTCACCCCTCCATTTCAGAAATGCCTCATTGAAGCCGGCTATTCAACCGGGAAGGCGCGCCATCATCCGCCGAGGGTAGGGCGAGACAATGCCGCCGGCAAAATTCGCCGCGAGCACTCTTGGTGATCCGGCCCGGCGCTGATAGTCTGGCCGCAACTTGAACATGTAAAAGCGCCTGCTGCGTCCGGTCTCGGTTCGCGCGGCGCCGGAAGGAACGACAGTGGAAGACCACGAAGCCGGCGCTGGCGCGCCGGAAGTGGGCGTGTCCAGGGGTTCGCCGACGCCGTCCGGCCAGGCAAGCCCATCCGCCGGACGCTACGGCCGTCAGGTGCAGCCGCGGTCCGGCAATGGACAGGCTGGCGACACGTCCCACGATCATAAGGGTCAGAACGGCCCGCATCAGAACGGCAAACCCAAGAAGCGGCGCAAGCGCCGGCGCGGGCGCAAGGTTTTCGCACGCGACGAGGCTCGTCCGGCGACAACAGGCGCTTCGGTGCCTGCCGCCGACGAGACCCCGGCCGCGCGCCCGCCCCAGCCAGCGGCTTACGCGCCTCCGCCCTCAGCCCCGGCAATGGCGCCAAGGCCGGGGCAAGGTGCCCGCACGCCGCCACCGCTGCAGGAATTGCCGGTATTTGCCGCGCTCGATCTCGGCACCAACAATTGCCGCCTGCTGGTCGCGGTGCCGACGCGTCATGGCCAGTTCCGCGTCATCGATGCCTTCTCGCGCATCGTCAGGCTGGGCGAGGGCCTTACCGCCAATGGCCGGCTCGGCGACGCCGCAATGGACCGCGCGGTCGAGGCGCTGAAGATTTGCGGTGACAAATTGCGCAACCGCAAGGTCAGGAAGGCCAGGCTGATCGCCACCGAGGCCTGCCGGACCGCCGCCAACGGCGTCGAGTTCCTCGAGCGTGTCGAGCGCGAGGCCGGCCTGAAGCTCGAGATCATCGACCGCCAGACCGAGGCGCGGCTGGCGGTGTCGGGCTGCGGCTCGCTGGTCGAGCGCGACACGCAAGGCGTCGTGCTGTTCGACATCGGCGGCGGCTCTTCCGAAATCGCGCTGATCGACCTCACCGGCCAGCGCTCGCCAAGGCTTGCCAACCATATCGTCTCGTGGACCTCGCTGCCAGTCGGCGTCGTCTCGCTGGCCGAGCGTTTTGGCGGCCGCACGGTAACGCGCGAGATCTTTGGCGCCATGGTCGAGGATGTCGCAATGCGGCTGCGTGCCTTCGACGGGCGCGACCGGCTGAGCCATCTCCTGTCCAGCCCGAAATTCCATTTGCTCGGCACCTCGGGCACGGTGACGACGCTGGCCGGCGTCCACCTCGATCTCGAACGCTACGACCGCCGCCGCGTCGATGGGCTGTGGATGGATCGCGACAGCGTCGATCGCATGGTCGAAAAGCTGGTCGGCTGGAATTTCCAGCAGCGCGTCGCCAACCCTTGCATCGGCGCCGACCGGGCCGACCTGGTTCTGGCCGGCTGCGCCATATTGGAGGCGATCCGTGCCGTCTGGCCGTCGGAGCGGCTGCGTGTCGCCGACCGCGGCCTGCGCGAGGGCATATTGAGCGAATTGATGGCCGATGACGGCGTCTGGCGGCGAGGCCGGCAATGACCAAGAAACCGGAAAGACCGAGCTCCGCCGGCATTCGCGTGCTGAAGACGAAGATCAAGAAGAAAAGCGGCTTGAAGGAATCGTCGCGCCGCTGGCTGCAGCGCCACATCAACGATCCTTATGTCCAGCGTTCGAAGGCAGACGGCTATCGCTCGCGCGCCGCCTACAAGCTGATCGAGATCGACGACAAGCACCATTTGCTCAAGCCCGGCATGAAGGTGATCGACCTTGGTGCGGCACCCGGCGGCTGGTGCCAGGTCGCCGCCGCACGCACGAAATCTACCGCGCAACACCCGAACGTCGTCGGCATCGACTATCTCGAGATGGACGCGGTGCCGGGCGCGCCGGTGCTGCTGATGGATTTCCTCGATCCGCAGGCGCCGGAGAAGCTGGCCGAGACGCTGGGCGGGCCGCCGGATATCGTGCTTTCCGACATGGCCGCGCCCACCACCGGCCACAAGCGGACCGACCACATCCGCACCATGCATCTGTGCGAGGTGGCGGCCGATTTCGCGCTGTCGGTATTGAAGCCGGGCGGGCATTTCCTCGCCAAGACGTTTCAGGGCGGCGCCGAGAACGAATTGCTGGCGAGGCTGAAGCGGAATTTCCGCTCAGTCCATCACGTCAAGCCGCCGGCCTCGCGCGACGAATCGGTGGAGCTATATCTGCTGGCGAAAGATTTTAAGGGCTAGCGCGCTTTCCTTCTCCCCTTGTGAGGCCTTTGCACAGAATCTGATTGGTGATTCTGTAGTGTTGGTCGCTACGGGAGATTCGCGGATGGTTGATCGTGTGCTTGGTCAATT
>NZ_JAMYPH010000033.1:0-42222 GCF_040320265.1 Mesorhizobium sp. M0751 | reverse complement strand
GGGCCTTGCCGTGCGCCAAGCAGCCAGGGGGTGAGGCATCCCATGGGGCATTCAGGATCGTGACTGCAACCGAGAGCATCAGCACGGTAGCGAGGCCGCGCTCTTAAGGCATCTCTACGAGCGCAGTTAGCAGCACATCATGAGGCATCTGATTTTTGACCGGGTCAGAGCGGCGGCAGCGTTGGACGGAGAGGATCATGCCGAATGGTGGCTGCGGCATTCGTGCTCGGGGTGAACGGTGGCGTCGGTCCGATGTCGCGATGTCGCGACTAGCCTGATATATAAATGGCAGCCCACGTTGAGAGCCCACTGGCGTCCTTGCCGAAGTTGTAGTGCTTCCCGACCTCTCGAGGCCGGCGGCGGGCGGCTGCAGCGCCGCCAAAATCGCGCCGGCGGGTCCCGGGTTGGCCCCGGCCTGGCGCAGATACCTACCAAGCGTCGCGCAAGGCGGCCGCGTCTTCGGCCCGGCCGGCGAGCCGCATCGATGCGTCGGCGGATTTGAGCGCCAGCCGCTGCCGGCCAGGCGCCTGCCCAGGCAGGCTGCGGCCGGGCGAGTGTGTCGAGGACACCTAGGGCGGCGCCGGCCCGGAAGGCGGCGTCGCCGTCGCTCGGCGCGCCGGCGTTTGTGATCGCCCACGCCGGAACGGAGGGCGGCGCAGAGGAGCTGGCCGTCGCGGGATTGAGGCGAATCATGATTTGGAGAGTAAAGCGCGGGTGCGCTTTTTGCCATGATTTTTACGCCAAAACGCACACCCTGTCGGATGCATACAACGAATGATAATGTTGCATTATCGGTCGTTGTTGTCCTTACGTTAGAAATGGCCGTTGTCGCCCGCGTTTCAACGCTCGCAGGAGAGTGTCAGCGACCTTTTTGAAGACGTGCTGGTCATTGAAGAAGGTTGGACGATCACGGTGCACGGGCATATCTGCCACAGACGCTTTCAACCCTGGCGCAAATCTGTCACCGGCCGGTAGAAGATCACACGTGCCGACGGAACAAGCTGGTTGAGGTAATCGAAATCCCGAATATTGCCGGTCAGGACCGTCGCGCCCAGCAGACCGGCCTGGTGAAAGATCAGCGCATTGTTGAGGAAGCGGCGTTCATGCCCCTCCCCTTTCGGCAGGCGACTCAGCCGGAACAGGAGGCCGGCAAGCATGCCGGCGCGTCCCCAGGCGGTGGCGTCGGGTGCGTGCAGCCGGTGCGGTGGAATATCTTCGATCGTGCCTGCAACCACTTTCAGGACCGAACTCGTCGTGGGGTGCGCTGGGTCGAGCCGGCCGAACAGGTGGCTGAGCTCGGCAAGGCAGACGGCCGAGTGCTGACAGAGCCGATAGGTCAAAAGGTCATCGACCACTTCAGGCGTGCGGCCCTGAAGGACATCCAGATAGACGCTCGTGTCGAGAAGCAATGCACCGCCGACAGGCGGCTGATCCCCTGCCCAGGACAGAGCGGAATCCGGCCGCCGTTCCAGCCCTCCGGCACGCCGCTGTGGTTTGAGGGAACGCAGTGCGCTCCCGAGATCAAACGTCAAGATCAAGGTCCGCGGAGATGCTGCCCTTGCGGCCGACGAGCCGGGCGCCAAAGTCGTCCTCGAGGGCTAGCCGCGACAATGCGAGCTCAAGCAGCTCAGTGTCGGAGGTCACATGAGCGCGCTTCTTTGCCGCCTCGATCAATTCCGACGGCACCCTGCCGGAAAGGCGTGTGTTCTTGGCCGCGCCGAGAAGGCCGACCGCCCTCGCCTGCTCAAGCACCAGACGGTTCCGGGTGTGGGCGATCCGCTCCTCGCTTTCGGCTGCCGTTGCGCCACGTTCGCTCATCCTGGATTCTCCTGTTGAACGAAACATAAGGGATGTTGAACATGATGGCAAGGATCGGCACTGAGAAAGAGGGCCTTAGGAGGGTCAACACTGGATCGGACATGGTCCGTCGCCCGGGCATGCTATAGCACGACCCAGCGTGTGGTCGTACGTGACCGGCGCAAATCTCGGGAGCTATTGGGCAAGCACCTCGCGGTGGACAATTGGGCGCTTTGGTCGCACGTTGGGCCCTCAGAATAGCACCACTGTGACATTCAAATGATCGAGAGTTTCGATGGGCAGTCCCCGTAATTTCATGACGCCCATCGACGCGGTCGACACGAGCGACCTGCCTGACATTGTCCACGTCGTCATGGAAATGGGTCACCCGGATGAGGCTCCCTCCCCTCCCACGCAGGTCCTCGACTCGCGACAAGCATCACTGCCTGCGCATCTCGAAAAGCTGGCCGACCGCGCGCGCGATTACGTCGAGGCGGCGAGTTCGGCAAACACCCGTCGCGCCTATGCCGCCGACTGGAAGCATTTTTGCGCCTGGTGCCGGCGCTAGGCGTTTGATCCGCTGCCGCCAGATCCACAAGTCGTCGGCCTCTACATCACGGCCCAGGCCTCAGGATCGGAACGGGACAAAAAGTCTGTGTCGACCATTGAGCGCCGCCTGTCGTCGTTGACCTGGAACTATACGCAACGCGGTCAACCGCTCGAACGGAAGGACCGGCATATCGCCACCGTGCTCGCCGGTATCCGCAATAAACACGCCTCCCCTCCCCGTCAAAAGGAAGCCATCCTGCGCGACGATCTTGTCGCCATGCTGGAAACGCTCGATCGCGGCACGCTGCGCGGTCTGCGCGGCCGCGCCATGTTGCTTTTGGGCTTCGCCGGCGGCTTGCGCCGCTCCGAAATCGTGGGCCTCGATGTTGCGCGCGATCAAACCGAGGACGGCTGTGGCTGGATTGAATTTTTCCCCGACAAGGGCGTGCTGGTTACGCTGCGAGGCAAGACCGGCTGGCGCGAGGTCGAGATTGGCCGCGGCTCGTCCGATGCCACCTCCCCGATCGTCGCCCTGCAGACCTGGCTGAAGCTGGCCCGCATCGCGCATGGCCCCCCTCTTCCGCCGCGTCACGGGGCAGGGCAAAGCTGTGGGCGCTGAGCGGCTCAACGATCAGGAGGTGGCGCGGCTGGTCAAACGCGCGGCCTTGGCCGCCGGCGTGCGCGGATTCCGAGGGCGAGCGCGGCCAAAAGTTTTCGGGCCACTCGCTGCGTGCCGGCCTCGCGTCCTCTGCCGAGGTTGACGAGCGCTACGTGCAGAAGCACCTTGGCCACGCCTCGGCAGAGATGACACGCAAATACCAGCGCCGGCGCGATCGCTTCCGCGTCAATCTAACTAAGGCGTCAGGATTGTAGAGTGCGGTACGCCCCCCAGCCACAGGTGACTCTGGATGCGCCAATCCTCCCCAGCGCCACAGATCCAACCATCAAGTTGATGGGTTTCTAAGGTTTATTGGTGCCGCGCAAGCCTCCAACTTGAAGAGCTGTTCCCAGCTGGGAACTTAGAGTACGGGTTGTGGGGGAAGTTGCTTCTTGATGAGTTCTCCAGGATCCTTCGCCGACACTTGGACTAGCCCCCGAGGGAAGTTGACTGGCGACTGCATGAGCCTCTTGCTCGACGCTGGAGGAAAGTGCGCGTGGACAGGACGCCCACGTGCCAAACTGCTGATTGCTGTCAAATCGCGTGGGACGCCTGGCGACAGATCCTAGCCGCTGAGTTGCCATTTCGCGAGAGTCGCTCGGCCAGGAAGAATGCCTCATTGCAGGGTAGGGGCCGTGGGGCGTCTAACTGATCAGCCTGGGGGGGGGGCGATCACCGGAGTGACATCGGAAGCGGCGCGGCATGGCTGCATCACAAACACAACACCATCGTCCATGACGCAAAGGATGGTGACTCCCCTAGGACTGCGCGAGCTCAGTGCCTCCATCACAACGGCAATTTCGCCGCCGCGCCAATGTGGGGGTATTTGTCCATGCGCCGAAACCTACCTGCGCTTTTGTAGGTCGCTCGCCGCTGTACCAGAAGCCAGAGGCCAACCGGTACACCAACGTCGACTATCTATGAGAACAAAACGGGCAACGGGGCCCGCCCGTGCCCCACCCATGCTACGTGACCAACTTCATAGCTGTCTTTTTCAATGCCTGATGCTTTGACGGCATAGGGAAGCCAGCGCTAGCGAACAGTTCCCAGCTGGGAACTGCCCATGTCCATTTGCTCGAATTCTCCGAATCGGGCATACCTCCAGTAACGGAAAAACCGCGTAATTCGAAAAGTTGGCGTAGTTGGCGTGGCGTTAACAGCTTGTTAACCACAGTCGCTATCAATAGGCGCTGGGTGCAAGAGGAGAATCTGGGTGACGCGGCATCTAAGTAGCCTTCAGTTCATGAATACCTTTTCGACGAAACTCGAGAAGGCACTCAACAATCTTTCGCTGGCTCAGTATCCTCCTGATGCGATTCGTACGATGCGCAAATTCACTTCGACGGAAGTGGCGGCATTGCTAGGAGTGACCGAAGCTTACATACGGCAGGTCTCCTTAAAGGGCCAGGGACCTGAGCCAGAGACAACGACCACCGGAAAGCGCCTATATTCTGTGGAGCAGGTGCTGGACCTTCGGATGCACTTGGCGGAAAAGGCACGGAAGAAATGGATCAATCCTCGTCGTGTTAAAGGCGAGGATTGCCAGATCATCGCGATCACGAACTTCAAAGGTGGATCGTCCAAGACAGCGACCACTATTCACTTGGGTCATTGGTTGGCACTACGTGGATATCGCGTTCTCGCAGTCGACATGGATCCCCAGGCATCGTTAACAAGTCTGCAAGGAGCGTTACCCGGATTTGACTACCGAGAAGGTGACACCCTTTACTCAGCGATTCGGTTTGATGATCCGGTGCCAACGGAAAAGATTATTCATCAGACGCATATCATCGGATTCGACGTCATCTGCGCCGGTCTTGAGCTGACAGAATTCGAAACGGCCGTTACCCTTGAGATGCGCAAGAGCGGTGGAACCAGTTTTCTGCTTCGAGTGTCACAGGCCCTCGAACAGATCGTCGATAGCTACGACATCGTTCTTCTCGACTGTGCGCCGTCACTCAATTTCCTGACACTTTCGTCGCTCACTGCCGCTACCGGAGTCCTAATCCCAGTTCCAGCGCACATGCTCGATGTCGACTCCACAGGGAAGTTTTTGGAGCTGGCCGCATCTTATATGCAAATCCTGGATGAGGCTGGTGCAGGCGCACGTTGGGATTTCGCCAAATTCCTCATCACAAAGTTTGAGGCCAACGACCACCCGCAAGCCAACATGCAGGCCCTAATGCGCCAAGTGTTTGGCGAGGATTTACTTCTGAATTCAGTCTCCAAATCCACTGCGGTTGCGGACGCTCTCACTTGGAAGCAGAGCCTCTATGAAGTGCAACGATCGAGGTTTTCGGCACCTAAAACTTATGATCGTGCAATCGAATCGATCAACGCCGCGAACGCGGAAATAGAAAGCCTCATCACAATGGCATGGAGGCGTGAACAGTGAGCCGTAAAGATTCTAAGGGCATGTTTGCTGCTGTATTGGGGCAACTCGGGGAGGACAATTCGGAGGAGGGCGTCGGCCGCCGCACGTCATCGCCGCACCTGATGAAGGTGGCGGCTGGTGTTCGCCAAATGCAAGAGCGTAGCGATATCGCCGACAAGTTACTGAAGTCAGGCGAACAGATCATTGAACTCGATCCCGACAAAATACGGCCGTCGTCTATCACCGATCGATATGATGACGCCTACGAAATTTCCGCCATTGCTGAGATCACTGAATCCATGCGGGAGCGCGGTCAAATTGTGCCTGGATTGGTTCGGCCAGTACAAGGCAAGGATGGCGAGTTTCAAATCGTCTATGGTCGCAGAAGATTAGCGGCAGCTAAGCAGCTTGGGATCGGATTCAAAGCGGCCGTCCGCGAGTTAACTGATGAACAAGCAGTCATTTTCCAAGGCGAAGAAAACACCGCTCGAGAGGATCTTTCATACATTGAAAAGTGCGCTTTTGCGCTTGCGCAGCAGGAAGCGGGATACAAACGGGACACGATCTGCGCTTCGCTGTCGACAGGAAAATCGCATGTCTCCGAGATGATCAAAATCGCCTCATCGGTCGACAAGGAGATACTGCAATCGATTGGCAAAGCTCCCGGGATTGGTCGGGGACGATGGCAGGAATTCTCGAACCGCTATTCCATAGGCGGCTCACTCGCAAAAGCTTTCGATCTTGTTCGCAAAAACAAATTCCGCGAGGCAACGTCCGACGACAGATTCATTATTCTGCTTGAGACGCTTCCATCGGATCATAATACGATCAAAGAACCTGCGGGTCCGGCCAAGCCATCAAAGCCCAAGATTGCTATGAAATCCTGGGCTGCTCCAGACAAAACAGTCAGCGTCAGCCTCAAAGACAACGGAAAAACTACCATGATTGCCGTGGGAGAGGCTGAAGGATCGCGTTTCGCAGCGTTTATCGCCGGACAACTGGACGACCTGTTTGAGGCCTTTCGGAAGTCCATCACGAAACAAGGAGTCTGAAACCGCAAAAGAAAAAGGCCCCCGAACGGCAAGCCGTGGAAGCCTCTCTCTGAACTAAGCACTCTGAGAATCGCATCTCCACGAATCACTGTCAAGAGCCATTGGCGTCGTTTTGGCGAGCAGGTTTCTTTTGCCTAATCGAGGGTGAAAGAAAATGGAGACGAATATTGCGACGACGCCCTTTGGGCGGCGGCCGATGACGCTTGGCATGATTTCAAGCCAAGTCACCGCAAGGGCCGTGCCGAAGGACGTGACCGTCCACAAATGGCATGTCTTCCAAGATATCAAGGACGCCAGGATCGCTCTGGGCGCCACTGATCGCGCTTTGGCTATTCTCGACGCGCTGTTGTCGTTCCATCCGGACACGGCGCTTTATGGCGACAGCGAACTGGTTGTATGGCCATCCAACGAGCAGCTGATCCGCCGCGCCAATGGCATGCCCCCAACGACCTTACGGCGACACCTGGCCGTTCTGGTCGAGTGTGGATTGATTATCCGTCGGGACAGCCCAAACGGCAAGCGCTTCGCCCGGAAAGGACAGGGGGGCGAGATCGAGCAAGCCTATGGCTTCGACATCTCGCCGATCGTCGCGCGCGCTGAGGAGTTCAAGAATCTTGCGGAAGCGGTCAGATCTGAGAAGAAGGCCTTTCGTCTCGTAAAAGAGCGGCTAACCATATGCCGCCGTGACATCGTCAAGATGATCGACGCCGGTATTGAGGAAGGCGTGCCGGCGAACTGGGGCAGGGTTCAGCAGGCCTACCAGGCGATTGTTGGTCAGATACCTCGCACCGCACCTAGGCAGACTCTCGAGGCGATTGCCGAGGAGCTTGAAGGCCTTTGGGCCGAAGTGCGTGAAGCACTGGAATCATTTGTAAAAACACAGAAAATGGATGCCAATGAGTCCCGAAATGGGCGCCACATACAGAATTCAAAACCAGACTCTAAATTTGAATCTGAAAGCGGCTCAGGAAATAAGGATGAAGCGGGCGGCAACGTTGCGGACACCGACAACGTACGGAGCCTACCGAAACGCGAACTGCCGCTAGGGATCGTGCTGGATGCCTGCCCGAACATGCTTTGGCTGGTGAAGGGCGGCGGCGGAATCAGCAACTGGCGTGAATTTCTGGCCGCGGCCGATGTTGCCCGACCGTCCATGGGCGTCAGCCCGAGCGCCTGGGAGGAAGCGCGAACGGCAATGGGTGAGCAGCAGGCGGCGATTACCATTGCCGCGATCTACCAGCGGCAGGACCAGATCAACAGCGCCGGCGGCTATTTGCGCAGCCTGACAGATCGAGCAAAGGTCGGAAAGTTCTCGGTCTGGCCGATGGTGATGGCCTTGTTGCGGGCCAAGCTTGACGCGTCGAAGACGACCGGAACCGGAGCTGAAGCCGCTGCCGTCGACTTGGAGGCGGCAGGCAAGGTTGTGCGCAGCGAATCCCGGCTGGAAATCAGCGATGCGTTGCGCCGCAGCCTCGAAAAGCCAGGGCGCGGATCATGATCAGCCGGGCGGGTTTCGATCCGTGGACGGTGGCTGCAGCGCTTGTCGGGACGAGCGTCCTATGAGAGCATCCAAGGCATGAAAAACGAACACGACCCGGAACCGACGCCCGATGAAACCGCCGGGATGGTGTGGTGGAATTCGCTTACCGAATCCGATCGAGCGGCTTGGCTGACGCGGGCCGGCAGCGCTGTTCCAGCTGATGCCTGGGCCGCGTACAAGCGGCTCGGGAATGTCGAGCGTCAGCCACAGACTGTAACCTGAGGACTGTTGTGCAGCGGGATGACGGTCAGCTCGCGGGTAGTTCGGCCACGAGTCCAAGCCGGCGGGCTCGATCGAGTAGGTTCTTGACTGAGGAGGCAGACCATTTTGCGCTTCCTCGTGGGGTTCGCTCATGCAGGCGCTCGAGCTGGGCAGCGATGTCGCGGAGCGACAGGTCTGGGTTAGACTGCGAAATCCCTGCCACAAGAGTCATCAGGCGATCTTCGGGAGGCAGAGGAGACGCCCGCTTTAGCAGTGTGGATTCGGCCAGGTGCTCGGTGACGAGCCACCTCACTGCCCGCCGCAGTCGTTCAGGCGTCCAGTCGAGGCCGCGCTGCTTCAGGACCCGAGCGATGTCGTCCCAGTTATGGTCTGGTCGCATCCGGCGGACCGTCGGAAGCCACTGGTTCAGAGTTGATTGTAGCCGTCGGCCATAGGATGCCTTTTGCACCGCGGTCATCTTCGCCAGGGCTTCGGGCCTGCGCTCCCGGATACCAGGATTGCCTGGCAGTCGCCCCTTCGATCGCGCAGCGATGATGCCGGCCTTTGTCCGCTCCGAAATAAGCGCACGCTCGAGCTGGGCAACGGCACCGAGTACCTGTAGCGAAAACATGCCCTGTGGCGTCGACGTGTCGATTGGATCTCGCAGAGATCGGAAATGCGCGCCCTTCTCAGTCAGCTCCTCGATCACCTGAAGAAGATGGCTGACCGAGCGCGCAAGGCGATCGAGACGCACGACGACCAGGACATCGCCGGCGCGGATGTCGCTCATCAACCGCAGTAGGGCCGGGCGAGCCCTCGCCGCACCGGATCCATGTTCCTGAACGACGACGTCACAACCTGCCGATCGCAGCTCAATCTCCTGCGCTTCCGTCGCTTGTTCGTCCGTCGACACGCGCGCGTAGCCGACTTGCCGGCCTCTTGGTCGTCCGGAGCGTCGATCTTGCGCTTCACGGGCCATTTGCGGCGTCTCTCAGCATGGGAAAGAGGCGTTTGTACAAACACCGAAGATATCAGCAAACGATCGTTTGTAAACGTCTCTAGTGGCCCTTTGCGTAGCTCCTACGGCTTCGATGAGGCTGAAAATCAACGTTTTCTAGCCTCCTGACCGCCCCAGGGCGTGATGCTGTACAGTCCCGATATGAGGTCATTATCGATAGTGAGATTTATCGCCGGACATATCGCCTGTGGCGGAAGCGAAAGACGATATAGCTTCTGTTTCACGAATGAGATATAATCGAATCAATGGCTTATGATCTTGCCAATTTGCCCCTGAATAGCCTTATCGGCCCGCTCACCCGCGCCGAAGACCTTCTGGCCCGGCTCGACGAGCGCGTGCGAACAAGTCCGGTCCGCGACGGCTTTGGCGAGCGTTCCCACTTCACCGATGCAGCCGCCGCGCTGTGGCTCGACGGCGAACTCGTCCATGTCGAGGACCTTGTCTTGCACGACGCCCACATGGATATCCGCACCCCGACCCACGAGCTCACCCGGGCGCACGCCGTGCTGCGCGCCCGGCGCCGCATTTTTGCCCAAAAACCGGACTGGGCGCTTTCTCGCGTCGGCCTTTTGGTGCTGCGCGGCCGCGAAGGGCAGGGCGGTCGCAATGGGGCGGAGCCGGGACGGCCAGGCTCGGGACGCGATGCCGCGACGGCGGCCGCCGGGGCGGGCGACGCAGGCGGCGAAAACCTTGCTGAAGACGCCGGCCAGGAGGAGGCGCTTGCCGAAGAAATGGCCGAAATCGACGCGCTGCTGGCCCGCTCCAGCCGGCTGCTGGCCGAAAATTTCGCGCCGCGTGTGGAGGATGTCGATGCTGCAGGGCAGGGGGCAAACGCTCGGGATGCGTTGCCGAACGGTCTCGGGCCGCTGATCCGCGATCTCGACTGGGACGAGGACCAGCGGCTAGCCGACTGGCTCGCCGTCGTCGACAAGCTGCGCGGCGAAAGACTGCCCGCCGTGTTGTCGGCGGCGATCGCCTGGGAGGCGTGGCAGGACATCGAGCCGCTGCAGCATCAGCATTGGCTCGGCCCGTTGCTAGTGGGGGCGCTGCTGCGCCAGACCGGGAAGGTCGGCTCACATCTTTTTTGCCTGTATGCTGGCCTGCGCATTGTTCCACGCGACCGGCGCAAAAGCCCCCTCCGCATCACCCGGTTGGTGGCGGGGCTCGACGCTTTTGCGGAGGCCGCTGCGGCAGGGCTCAAGGAGCATGATCGGCTGGTGATGGGCAAAGGCCAGATGGAGCGCCGGCTCAGGAACCGGCGAAAGAATTCGAGCCTGCCGGCGCTGATCGAGCTCGTCCTGGCGCGGCCGCTGGTGTCGGCCGGTCTCATCGCGGCCGAGCTTAAGGTCAGCCAGCGCGCCGCGCTCGGCCTCATCGCCGAGCTCGGAATCCGCGAGGTGACGGGCCGAGGGCGTTACCGGGCGTGGGGGATCGTGTAGACCATGCCGAACTTGCTCTCGGCATATCCAAATCATGCAGCACCATGCCGTTGAGCTACAAGGATTTCTCATCGTCCCCCGGGACTCATCTTCTGTTCGGACCCTGCCGGTGGTCAGGTTGAGCTTATGGCCGCTTCGACGTCACGGCCGCCTTTTACGATGATATTGGAGGGTTCGAGCGAGCTGACAAGACTTTTGCTGGCCGATACCGTCCCCGGCCAACACTCGCCGCTCGCCTCTGCCCAGTCGGCTATACCGGCCCGAAATACGAGCCCGAAGATTACATTCTTACCCGAAGCAGTATGGCTCATCCAAAGTTGCAAGTGCTACGGCGGCTGCAACCGCGGGCGATCACTGAGGGCCAAGGAATTCCCCCAGCCGCTGCGGTAGATCTCCATCGCGAAGCTGGCATTCCCAGACGACAAGCACCCGCCACCCAGATGCCTCCAGCGCGGCGACGCTGGCGGCATCCCGCGCGACATTCCCAGCGATCTTCGCCGACCAATATTCGGAGTTCGTCTTCGGCATCCGGGCACCGCGTCGGCAGCCGTGGCCGTGCCACCAGCAACCGTTCACGAATACGACTGCTCGGTGCCGCGGGAACACCAAGTCAGGCTTTCCCGGCAGGTCTTTCTGGTGCAGCCGGAAACGGTGGCCGAGGCGGTGTGCGAGCCGGCGGACAATTATCTCGGGCTTCGTGTTGGTCGACCGGATCAGCGCCATCTGGCGGGAACGGTCAGGATCAACTGGTGAGGTCATGGAAGATTCATGTGGAGCATGTTACAGATGAGAACAAAACGTAAACTTGTTTTGCTCATCTGTATGTTACCATCACACGCGAATCGCGGGGAGATCATGCCGACATTTTATGAGTTTTTCGCCGGAGGGGGGATGGCGCGTGCCGGGCTTGGTGCCCGCTGGCACTGTGCGTTCGCGAACGACTTCGACGTTAAGAAGGGCCTCACCTATCAGGCGAACTGGGGGACCGGCGGCGAGTTGACCATAGGCGACATCCGGCAGGTGAAGATCGACAATCTTCCCGGCACTGCCGATTTGGCGTGGGGGTCATTCCCGTGCCAGGACCTGTCGCTTGCCGGAGGTGGAGCCGGACTGAAGGGCCAGAGGTCCGGCACTTTCTACCCGTTCTGGGATGTCATGCACGCGCTGGTCAAGGGTGGCCGCGGTCCGCGCATCATCGCCTTGGAGAACGTCAACGGGACGTTGACGAGCCATAATGGAGCCGACTTCGTGGCGATCGCAACGACGTTCGCGAAAGCCGGGTACCGATACGGCGCCCTTGTGGTCGATGCGAAGCTCTTCGTTCCCCAGAGCCGTCCGAGACTGTTCGTTATTGGTGTCCGGAGCGACGTTCAAGTCGACGAGGCGATGCTGTCGCCGGAAGCCGTGGAACCATTCCATACCCGCGGCCTGCAGAATGCCGTGGCAAGGATTCCTGCGAAAGCGAGGAAGCGGTGGTTGTGGTGGAACTTGCCAACACCCCCTCTCCGGAATTCCTGTTTCGCCGATCTCGTCGAGGAGCATCCGGCCAGCGTGGAGTGGCACACCGCCGAGCAGACCTCCCGGCTCATCGCCCAGATGACCCCGGTGAATCTTGCGAAGCTGGAAGCGGCGAAACGTGCCGGCCGTCGCATGGTTGGCACCGTTTACAAGAGGACGAGGACACAGGCGGACGGCAAGGCCGTGCGCGCTGAGGTTCGCTTCGACGAGATCGCGGGCTGCCTACGCACGCCTTCGGGCGGATCGTCCAGGCAGACGATCCTCGTGATCGATGGCGACCGCGTGCGGTCGCGGCTGATCAGCGCGAGGGAGACGGCGCGGCTCATGGGGTTGCCGGACGACTACAAGCTGCCTCGCGCATACAACGAGGGCTACCACCTTACAGGGGACGGGGTGGCAGTTCCGGTCGTGCGCTGGTTAGCGCAGCACTTGTTCGAGCCAGTCCTCCAAGCTACTGAAGGACGACATGGCCAAAACTCCGAACAGCACGGCGGACAGCACGAAAACGCCGCCGCTAGAAACGGACGAGCTGCGTAAGGCCATCCGGAAGTTCTTCCGGGAGACGCTTTATGATGACCCCTTGGGGGTGAAGCGCCCGGTGGGAGGATACAAGTGGGGGGTCTACGCCTTCTATGACTACGACGGCGAGCCGATCTACGTAGGCCAAACGAAGGAAAAGATCAGTGGTCGCGTTGGGCGCCACCTGACCAACCAGCGCACCGATGCTGTTGCGATGTCCGTCCTCGATCCCTTCGAGGTAGCAGAGATCGAGGCGTGGCCGTTGCCGGAATTCGAAAAGGTAGGCAAAGGGCATCCAAATCTGGCGGCGGCGAACGCTCATCTGAATGCGCTCGAGCACCTCGTCTTCATCCGGCTGCGCAACGAGAGCAAGTTCAAGGCAATCCTGAACGAGAAGGATCCGCCGGCGCCCACGGTTCAGATCACAGAACCGCCGTCAGTGCGCGGATCGATCGTCTCGGACCGAATACGCGAGCTTCGCGGGCATCCAGACACCCGGCTAGCGCGCCGCGCCCTCATCGTATCCAAGCTGTCTCAGGTCATCTCAGAACGTGAGGTCAAGATGGGTCTCCGGCGCGTGCTGCTGGCGCAGACCAGGCGAATGAATTGGCTGGCGGAACGACGCTTCGAGAACCTCGGAGGGGAAAGCCTGGTTGAAACTGGACCCGAGGACGAAGAGGAAAGGTTCGACTCGGACTGATCAAGTTGTAGCGGCAGCACGGAAAGGCCGCGGGGTTGCCATTTCGGCCATAATAAGTTCGCTTCTGGGTGGAACCAGCGCAAGAAAAGACCAAGTACGGACCGCGCGTCATTTCCGGAGCATGAGCCTGTCTCGACGCGTCCCTGCTCAGCAAGCGCGGGCATCGACAACGTCCCGCATTTCCTGTCCTGGACGACCATCCGGACACGCGGTCACGAACAAGCGCGCTCATGGTCGCGCTGGGTCGAACCTTTGGAGCGGGGATGGCAACCGACCCGACCGTGGGACGCTATGCCGTCACCGAGAAGACCTTCTCTTCAACTGACCAGGGATAGCGACAGGAGCGCCACGCCGATATGCGGCTGAAGTCGCCCGAACGCGAGCAGCGGCATACGCGCTCGCGTAAGTCCATCGTCATTGCGAGTCGGTTGCAGTGCGCCAATAAGGGCGAAAATCCCATTTTCCGAGAATCCGATCGACCGCCCGAATGCGGCCGCCGCTATCGTTTGCTCTTAATCTGCAACCTTAGTCGCAAATACGCACGGCTCCGCGTCGGAGGGTGCCACAAAAATCGGCCACCAGAAGCGATGCGCCGTCCATCCGCGCTCCTTCCCGCCCTCCTGCTGGAGCAGGACCAGCAATGGCTTGGATCGCGGCTCATTGGCAACCTTCGCCCGAAGCGCCGGACCGAGGATCGAGCGACCGGATTTGTCGCCTGATCCTTGGCGCGTGAGCTCCCTCCCTGTCTCGACGAGGAGCAGAATGCTGCCGTCGCCGCCATCGTAGGCGTCCGTGTAGTAGGCGATCAAACTGCGCATGGCGTCCCATTCGAATTCTGTATCATCGAACTCCATGCTGCCTTCGATCGTATCGATGATTTCAAGAGCAACCTTCGGGTCCACAGAAATATACTTCCCGGAGTCGCGCCATTCCGGCTTGATCAGCTTCTCAAGTTTTCCCTGGACGGCTCCCATATGTGAGCCGCCGCGCGTATCAAAACCCGATGGAAGCAGCGTTCCATCCGATGACACGGACACCAAATCGCTCAGCAAGACCTTGTTCGGGGCGCATGCCTTGATCCGGCGGCTTGCATCGGTTTGAATGAACACAACGCCTTGCCCGTGAGTCTTGTTCTGAAAAGCCTTACGCAGCGCGTTCTCAACGCCATTGATTGTGTAAAGACGATCGTAGACGCCACGCGACGTGTAGAAGCGGGTCACAGCCATATCGCGCAAATCGCGATTCCCGTACATGCGCGAATGTTGCAAGACGGTGTCGGCTTGCATCGTTTTCGGATTCCGCCCGTAATAGAACGCGATCAGATTTGGGATTGTGATGCCGCGATCCAGAATATTGCCACCGACAAAGACGTTGTACGGCGTACGCAGCCTAAGCTCGGCCTTGCTGTCGAGCAGCGCCAACACGTCCTCGTCCGAATTTACCTTTGCAACGAGGACGTCATCGTCCTGCAGCGCGTCGACAAAGACGTCGAAAGTCTCGTCGCGCGGAGGCATTTTCCCGCCATCTGCCGTTACCGACGCCTCCAGATCATCGTAGGCCTGGTCAAACATCGGCCGAAGCGCATCATGATCATTTTCGGCCGCTTCCCTGACTGCTTGAAAGATCCAATCGAGCACTTGGTCTTGCCAGGCATGCGCGGATTTTTGCGTGTCATTGTGGATGATCATCGCATATTTCTTCTCTTTTTCGCCGGTCTCTCCCTGCTGCCACCGGCGCACGCCAGCGGCGACGACAAAGGTCGTTATGGCCCGTCTAATTCCAGCAGTGTTCGGGCTATTCAGAACGCGATCAGAGCTGATGCGACGTTGATCGGGCTTGCGCAGAGCGTCTTGCTCCTGCTCGGAAACGTAGACGACCAACTTCGAAAGGGGGTCCGAGAGATCATGATCGCCAAAATAGTGATTGCCGCCGACGTATCCATCATGGATAGGCAGCAGTTCAGTGAATGCGGGACGCTTGGGTTTAAATACGCAGTTCGCGCCGCTGGCTGAATCTTCATAATCTTCGGGCTGAAGATAGAGCGAGTACGGGGTAGCAGTCACTTGCAAGAAGGCCACGCCCACGTTGTCCGCCAGGTCTCGAAGTTCATCAAGCTGCCCCGCGATGGTGCCTTGATTGATGGTTGACTCGCCGCGCTTGCGAACGAATCTGACGCTTGCGAGATCAGCCTCGTCGTCGACGAGCAGCACTTTGCGGTTGTGTAGGCTCTTTTCCGTTTTCATAAACTCGATGAGTTTTTCCAAGTTGCGCTTTTGCTTCTTGGCGACGACCACGATCTTCCGGGACAGTTCGCTGCGCGTTAACTTCCCAGGAATCTTCATGATGTCGAGCACCATCACTTCGTCTTCCTCGACAAACTCCGCAAAATCAGCGGTCAGGCGTGAGACGGTTTGCGCGGACAGCGTTTTCGTGCCCTTGGTGACCACCAACGCAATGTCAAAACCCCGATCAAACGCAGCGGCGATGACGCCGACAAAGCCGCGCGTCTTTCCAGACTGAATTTGGCCCAGCAGCATGCCGGGCTTGCTCGAATGGGTGGGGCTATCGAGTTTGTCGGCGACCTTCTTGATGCAATCCGCCAGTTCATCAGTGTCGTTCCGAAAATTTTTCAATCGCGCGTAGTAGGAGGAGCTTCCATCAAACGAGGCGAGCTTGCGTTTGTTCTTTCTCATCCAAGCGCGCACCTGAGAGCGGCGAAACACAGGACCCGACGCAAGCTCGCTCATCGGTTTGGGGAAATCTGACGCGCGCGAACGCCAGTTCGCCACCGCCTGACTAGAGACCCCTGCCATCGCTGCAATTTCGTTAATCCCCAGAATCTCGTGTTCCATCTTCCAAGTCCTCTGTGAACGTTATACACAGTCTTATGAGCTGATACTGTTAAGTCTGTCAACAAGAATCGTATCTTGAGGCCAAGGCTGCCGTTTATAACGTTTCGTGAGGTCCGCCCGAAGGGCAGCGGAACCGCGTTGAAGCGAAAGAACCAAGCAGCCGTAGGAGTGTCAGTGACTGAGCCGCCTATCCTGCCTCCGCCTATCCTGCCTCTGCCTACCTTCATCTTTGAAAGACAAGGTCAGCGTTTCGTGCAACTTGCCGAGTGTGCCGTCCTTGCGAAAACGCTTCCCTACCCAGCCATGCGAAGGTCCGCTCAACGACCCATCGGCGCGGCAGGATCTCGAAGCCTTTGGCGCTGTCCGATCGCTTGACGATCTCCATTGTGAACGTGCCGGTCTTTTGCAGGGCACCCCGCAGTTTCGGCCCTGCATAGCCGCCGTCGGCGAAGACGTGGCGCAGCCAGGGCCAGCGCTTGAGGATGGTCTTCAGCACGGCCGGCGCGCCGTCGCGATCCTGGATGTCGGCGGCGTGGACGACGACGCCGACCAGCAGGCCCAGCGTATCGACGACGATGTGGCGCTTGCGGCCCATGATCTTCTTGCCAGCATCGAAGCCCCGGAGTCCGCCGCTTTCGGTGGTTTTCACGCTCTGGCTGTCGATGACGCCGGCCGAAGGGCTCGCTTCCCGGCCTTCCCGTTCGCGTGCCGCCATGACGAGTTCATTGTTGATGGCGCGCAGCAATCCTTCGTCGCGCCAGCGCCAGAAGTACTTCTGCACCGTCGAGAACGGTGGGAAGTCCTTCGGTAGAAGCCGCCATGCCCCGCCCGACGAAGCCATGTAAAGCAGCGCGTTCACGACCTCGCGCAGGTCCGCCTTGCGGGGCCGGCCGATCCGGTTCGGCGCCGGCATCAGCGGCTCGATCAGCGCCCACTCCGCGTCCGTCAGGTCGCTTGCATAGCGCGGGCAGCGCCGTTCATAGTGAGGGCGAGTGGTTTCGGTCCAGGGCATCGTGATCTCCGTCGAATCTCAGCAATCCGACTGAATCACAACCCGCCGAAATCACTCACTTCTTTTTGGAGCAGACACTTAGGAGTTAAGAAGTCCTTCTCTAGGCGATCTATCGTAGCTGTCGTGGCAACAAAGTACTCTCCGAGCTTTTCTGGCAAAATCGTAAAAAGCAAACCATAGAGAGGTGAAAGCCCTCTACCTCTATTAGCACATCGTCCGATTGACTCGCCGGGGCGATATAAGTGGGCGTAAATCTTGTGACCACCGGCTTCGACGAGGAAATCGCTAGGTTGCTGATCTCTACGTTGAGGTCCTGGACTGCCTGCAGGCCTTCCTGAACATCGCCGTGAATCCATCGCTGGTTTTGGTTCACTAGGACACGCAGATCATCAGAGGCTTTCCGTTGCTGCGCGTCGAGCTGACCAAACGTCTTGTCGAGAGAATCGGCGTATTGAGCGACAAGGTCGCTGGTTAGGGCCTGGGAAGAGAGGCGCGCGGGCCGTCTCTCCTCGGCAAGCCGCCGCGGGCGGGTTCCCTCATTCGTTGCGTTGCTTTGCTTTGTGTTGGTCGCCGCCGAATGGACACTAGGTGACCCCTGGGCCTCAACTTGGTAGGGTGTGGTTCTCAATCAGCAGCTAGAATAATTTCGTCTCACCAATATTATCTGTGGAAAGTCTAGTTTTACCATTTCATCTTCGTAGTAGGCATGATCCCTGTGGAGGTGGGAAGATGGGGGAAATCATGAAGGTTTTCGTTCGGGGCTCGCTAGGAGTTTGCTTTGCTCTTTCGAGTTGCGCCAGCGTTCCGAAGTTGCCAACCGAAGTCGGTCTACTTCGCATCTCAGACATTGTCGACAACATCCGGTGCGACCTGAAAGACGGACGCGACGGGCGGCCCAAGGCAAAGCCTCCAATCGGGCCTGCTACCTTCCTGACCGACAAGGGAAAGTGGAACGCGGCAGTTGAACTGTCGCTGAATGTCGTAGCGACGGGCGGCGGAGACGGCAGTGCCGGAAACGAGGTACCCTACATTCCGCAGACAGGCACGTTTGCATTGGCGACAAACGCCACCGGAACCGCAGACAGGATGGTGGGCTACAAGTTCACCATAGGCTTGGGTCAAAAGGACGACATCAAGTGCGACACACCAACCGTCAACGACAGGCGCGCGCACGGTTCTCGGCTTACCGGAAACCTGGGAATCGCGAACTGGCTTGCACAGGTCCAGGATTCTTACGCGGATACAAAGACGCCGCCAGATTCAGTTTCGTACGTGATGGGTTTTACGCTGGATGAAGGCGCGTCGGCGAGCGTGAAGATCATCACGATACCATTCGACACAGGGCAGGCCAGCCTGGGCATCGGCTGGAAAACTACGTGGAAGGACGTCAATAAAATTTCTATCGTGTTCGCTCCCAAGCCCGAAGAGAAGCCTAAAGCCGCGCCGGCGCCCGCGCGCGCGACCAAGCTGCCTGAAGGCCAGCACGAGAAGAATCCTCCTGCTCCGCCGCCGGTCGATCCTGCTGCCAAGGAGAAACTGCTAAACGACCTGAACTTGCTTCTGCTCCAGAAAAGCTTGGGTCAATAGGTGGGGCATTCGGGCTGAGGAACTGCAAAATTTACCCTCTAAGCTGCCGGTCCGCCGATTTGGGCACCGACCGGTGTCGGGCCGGCATCCCACATTGGGTCGCATGGCTCGCAGTATCTGCAATAAGCCAAAGGATGAGAAACCCTCAGGTAGTTCCTATATCGGGATCACGAAGCGGTGCAGTCAGCGAGCAGGGGAAGGCGGCGATTCGTGCTTCTGCGGCGGTATGTTTCAAGGTAAGTAACGCTTGTACCTCAATTCCTTAGGGGCGGGTTCTCGCGATCACACGCACATTTGCAGAGGAAACGATGGCTAAAGACGATCATCCGAAATTTTCCATCAATATCGATGGTGTACATTTTGAGGCGGCCAGTGAAAGCATGACCGGGGCTGAACTGAAACAGCTTGCCGGAAAAGATCAGCAATATCAGTTGTTCCTTGAGGGGCACGGCCATGACGCCGACCGGCAGATCGGCGACGGCGAGGGAGTCGCGCTGAAGAACGGCATGCACTTCTATACGGTTCCGCCTGCGACGTTTGGCTGATGTCCATCCTCGCCCGTCATTTCGAAGACTTCAATAAAAGATACCCCAATGCGACCCTTGAGGAGCAAGCGGGTGGGACGGCGGTCGTCAGTTTGCCGGCGGTGCGCCTTCCACCGGGGTGGAACAAGGCCGCGGTCGATGTGAAGTTCGTGGTTCCCGGCGGATATCCGCAGGCGGCACCTGACTGTTTTTGGACGGAGCCGGCTCTCGCGCTCGCTCACGGTGGAGCTCCGCAAAATACCGGCCAGCAGGCGACTCCAGGAATACCGTCAGAGTGGCTCTGGTTTTCCTGGCATCCTTCCACGTGGCAACCCAACAGCGATAACCTGCACACCTATTTGAACGTGATCCGGCGGCGACTCGGCGAGGCCAAATGAATCGGCTGGTCTTTGCCGCAGGCGGGTGGTCGGCGCTTCGCGACGACCTTCTTGCGCATTCCCCGATTGAGACAGCGGCTGCGCTGATCGTCGCGGGTGGCCGCTTCGATGGCGGCATGCGACTGGTTGTCCGGGACGTCATCCTCCCCGGCCCGGACGACTATATGACCCGTAGTTCGGTCGAGGCGACTTTGACGCCCGCGTTTCTTGCCAGTGTGCTCAAACGGGCGCGCCAGGACCGTGTCGGCGTTATTCTGGCTCATTCGCATCCGATGCAAGAGGAACTCGCCTTCTCGCGGGTCGACGATGCGTCGCAGAAGATTTTGGCGCCCGTCCAGCATTTTCGATGCCCATCCGGGCCGCATGGTTTCCTCGTCGCCGGGCCGACAGGGTTCCGGGGAAGATTATTTGATGCCGAGGGGGAAACCCTATTTACGATCGACCGCATCCAAGAAGTCGACCGCGATCTCCGCACATACGAAAGGGAATCCGGTGTTCGCAATCAGGCGCCCCTGTCGGACGTGTTCGACCGCAATGTTCGGGCCTTCGGCCTTGAGGGTCAACGGATACTCAACGGCCTTACTGTCGCCATCGTCGGCGTCGGCGGCACCGGATCCGTGGTGGTTGAAGAACTCGCGCGGCTGGGTGTTGGCCGCTTCCTCCTGATAGACCCGGAGGAAGTGGAACCGACCAATCTCAACCGTCTGCTCGGAGCCACGCCGGGCGATGTTGGCCAGCCGAAGGTCTTGATAGCGCGCGCTGCCGTGCAACGTGCGCAAGGCGAGATGGCCGTTGAGGCGATCGCAGATACGATCATAGATGAACCCGTCGCAAGAGCTTTGCTCGATAGCGATTTCGTGATGTGCTGCACAGACTCCCATGGCAGCCGGGCTGTCCTGAACCAAATGGCCTACCAGTATCGCCTTCCTATGATCGATGTCGGCGTACGTATCGACGCCCGCGATGAGATCGTCACGGCAATGTCGACTCGCGTGCAGATGCTCGCCGAGCCGCTCGCCTGCCTCAACTGCCATCCTCTTCTCAATCCCGTTTCCGTGCGCCGCGACCTTCTGACTGACGTTCGGTCTGATCCGTATTTTGTCGGCCATTTTGAACCGCAACCGGCCGTAATCTCTCTCAATGCCGCAACGTCTTCGATGGCTGTCTCAATGTTCCTATCGGCGGTCACCGGCTTTCCTGGCTCGGCACGCCACCTAGTCGGACGACCCATCGATGGATCGGTGCGGCCCGTCAGTTCGGTACCGGACCCGAACTGCATCGTTTGTTCCCGGGGCAACGCGCTGGCCAAAGGAGATAGTTGGCCCATGATCTGGCGTCGTCATGAAGGCTGAGGAGCGCACAATGGTCCTGGTCGATGGCGGAACGGTCGACAGGCGGCCCTTTGACAGCCGACAACTCGCGCTCAAGAAGCTACAATCGCCCGCGGATCTTACCGACGGCAGCGCCCGTGCATTAATCGTGCTCGCCGGTGCGTTATCGTCGCAGACGGATCGACAAGATCTTGTTAAGCGCTTGCGTCTTCTCGCCGCTCCTGCCGCAGCGCGGGGTGTTTTCATCGTTGTCGTGGCGAAGTCGGGCGACGAGGCGAGCGCAATGGCTGTCGCGAGGTCAGGTGCAGGTCAGCTGGCGCAGTGGGCCCAGCCTCCCGGAGTCGTGTTGCAGCAACTGGTCGTGCTTGCGGATTCTCATGGGGATCGGATCGCGGAACTCTGTGCTCGCTGCCGTTGCGGGCCCTCGAGCAATGACAGTCTTGCGATCCGCAGCAAGAACGGTGCCCCGCTACTAGAACCATTGTCGCTCGAGCTCGAGTTGCTATTCCGACGTGCTTTTCACGACTACCCGGCGATACACATCTCTAAGGAGAATGGCGGCAAATCCTCAGCGTCCGTGTGGAAGGTCGAAACACAGGGTCTGGAGCAGCACACGCCGTTCATCGTCAAATCGGGCGGCGCGGCGGAGATGGAGGAGCATATCAAGACCTACAGGGATGTCGTCGCCGACCGAATTCCCTTTCGAGGATGCGCCCCTTTATGCCTGGAGCGATGCGTGTTGGGGGCCAGTTCACAGTTGGCTGTGTCCCGCTTCGTCGAACATGCTGTGCGCCTAGACTATGTCGTGCCGGAAAGGGACGTCAACGCCGTCGTCCAGGCAATCTATCAAACAGTGTTGGGCCGGTGGCGAGACCGGCCCGAAAAGAAGAAGCTCGATTTGCTTCCGGAGTTCCTGCCCGTGATACGGCAGGAGCAATACCTGAAGGGGCTCGAACGCACCTACAAAGATCTCAGCGATGCCGGTTACGGAGGCCCTTCGCCGCATGATTTCTTTGACCGCCTCGCCAACTTGCCGGTAGAGGACCACTTGATGTGCCGGGCCCATGACGATCTCAATCTGCGCAACGTGTTCGTATGCGGCCAGGACGCCGAGGCGGTTCTGATCGATTTCACACGAGCGGCCAAGCGCCCGCTTTCGCACGACGTTGCGCGCTTGGAGTTGGGCCTTGGCTTCGATCCCGACCTGCAGGCAACTCAACGGATTCCGACCGATGTGCTCGAAGATTTCTATAGCGGTAACCTGTTCGCTGTCTCGCTCGAACATCTTCTCAAGGGCAAGGCCGCGTCCCATCGGCTCAATGCGATCACGGCCTTGCGCTCGACAATCCTCGATGAGGGGCAGGTCCACTCCGTCGACCTGCGACGGGAGTATACAATAGCGATCTGCGTAGGGCTGCTTTATTATGCGAAAGCCAAGAACGGGGACGCCAGCACTGCCTACCAGTGCGCCGGCAACCTTCTCGAACGTGTAACAAACCCCTCGCTTTGGTAAGGGTCTGGAGTTCCATTGTTGCTCAGGAAATCGCACGCGGTCCATTTCAAAGGCTCGGTTGAACGCCAGTCTGAGGCCATCAACTTGGTCGAACGGCCGGGCGATGTCGTGCTGGTGGAACGTGGCGTCCCGCGTGCCTTCGTAATGAAGTGCCCTGATGGTTGCGGAGACGTGTTAACAGTCAATCTCGATCGTCGTGCAGGGCCTGCTTGGCGTTTCTACCGGCGCCAAGATGGCTTGACTTTGTTCCCCTCGGTCTGGAGGGACACCGGCTGCGGCGCCCATTTCATCGTCTGGGACGACACTATACACTGGACCAACGACAAATGGTCTCTTCGGCGCAATCCATCCCTTGAAGCCGTCGTGGAAGCTGTCCTGACCAACGAGCTGGTGAGCTTCGTCGACATAGCTGCAGTGCTCGACGAAGTGCCTTGGTCGGTTCTTGATGCGTGCCGGTCGCTTGTGGATGCTGGCAAAGCGATCGAAGAAACCAAGCAGAGCCAGGCAAGCTTCCGGCGGGCGCCCGCGACGGCAGGCTGACGGACCATGGCCGACCAAGAGCCGACTGCTGTCGAAGATAAAAAGCCTGTGCAGGTGTCGCCCAAGCGCCGGGAAGCCGCTGAGACCGAGAGCAACGGCCACGCGGAGAGCACGGTATCAGAAGGGTTCATCACGGTCGCCGACCTGGCGCGCGGCCTCTACGACCATGAGGGGCACGAATCCTTGCGAGACCGTGGGCGGCGGCGGTATCACCCGTTTGCCTATGATTTCGACTCCACTCCGATGAGTCTCGACGATCCGAGCGAGCACTGGGAGGAGAAAGTGAAGGCGCTCCATATCGAGAACCGCAACAAGGCGATTGAGAGGCTCAAGGCTGAGTACGGCGAACGCCGCCATGCGCAAGTGATCCAGGACACTAAGGACCTTGGCGCAAAGGCGTTCTCCATCGTCAGTTATCATAACCTGATGCATGAACAGGCGCGCCGCGCCTTTGTATCAGGGCTCTACTTCCCAGCCTTGGTCGCTGCGTGCGCCCTCGGCGAGCGCATCCTGAACCACCTCATCCTGGACCTTCGGGATTACTACAAAGCGTCGCCGCACTACCGCCGTGTCTATCGCAGCGAGTCTTTCGATGACTGGCGGTTCGCCGTGCGCGTGCTGGAAGACTGGGGCGTGCTCTTGCCTGATGTTGGGATAGCTTTCATGGGGCTCGCGACGCTGCGCAACCGCTCGGTCCACTTTAACCCCGCGACCTACTCCACAATGCGGGAGGACGCTCTATCGGCATTAAAAACGCTCGGCCGCGTCATCCAACTGCAGTTTGGCGGGTTCGGCCGGCAACCATGGTTTATCGAAAATACGCCCGGCGCGCAGTTCATCAAGCGGACATCCGAGGACGTTCCCTTCGTAAAGACTTATATCGTGCCCTTGAGCGGATTTGTCGGCGTAGAATACGGCATGGACCTCACCGAACGGGGTTGGCGTCATCTCGACTACCATGACTATGGCCCGGGCGATGTCGACGACTCCGAGTATGCGCATCTCTACCGTGAGCGGGATCACAGCAAAGTCGTGACGCGCGAGATGGTGGAGCGCGCTGCACGGGCGCAGACAACGGCCGCGGCCGAGGAAGGGGCGTAAAGCGCTCGTCCCGAAGGCTGCCGCGCCCGAGGTATAATCTCTACAGCGGTCGGTTCCGCCGCGATTTGGCGCTTCGGAGTGGAGCCCGAAATCGCTGCGCATGCGCAGCGAAGCGAATTGACCTTATTACGGGCAATGACCGTTATCGGGGTTTCGCTATTTACGAGCGGCCGAAAGGGCGTCGGTTCCATATAGGCAGCTTTCCATCCAATCGCGGCCGAAACCGGACGGACCGCAGTCGTCCCCAATGCGGTCATTTCGGAACATGCAAGCCTACTAAGTGGCGATTGGAAATCAATAACCACGCGGCCGCAGTGTTCATGGTTTGTGCTTCGAAAGTCGCATAAATGGCATTGTGGAGTGCGGGACCTCAAGAGACCAGAGCGGATAGCCTTGTTTCCTGAGACTATGCCAGAATTGTCTACTTCCCGTTGCCGCCGTGGCAAGGTGTCGTTGGAGCGATCAAGCCAGGCGACGGCCGCTGCCTAACGTTCGCCTACCGTGCACCAGAACCTCGAATGGAGCGCCGACAATTTTGAGGGGCTGTACTGGATCGATGTGCAGGAAAGCTGCATTGCAGTCGGTTCGGCCCTGGTCCAGGAGGTCTCCGACGACGACACCTGAAACTACTTTAAGATTGGTCGAAACACCTTGGCCAAGTTGACGAGCTACCTACATCGAGATCGGCTTGATGCACCCCGAGGGCCATGACCGCCCATTCCCGGAACTGGCGAACAAGATCGCCCGGAGGCATCAGTTCGCCAATATGACGGGGCCTCAATTCATCTTACGGCGTGGAACGACCGAGGTCCACGAAATCGATTCCGATCAGCCTTCGGATCACATTCCGTTCTAGAATCAGGCCGGTGGGCGGCCCATCGGCTTTCGGTTGGTAGAGGCCCAATCCCCAGACCGATCTTTCCACAGCAGCGCTCGCGCATGATTGAAGCACGGCAACGCGAAAGAACAAGGGCGCAGACAGTCTGGCTTCGGTTGGTACTATCGACGCGGGCGTATCAGGGCGCCTACGTTTCGTCGCTACATTAACGACGATAGTTAGGTCGTCATCTGATCCATCAATGGCTGCATCGAACTGAGAACACCCTCGTATTCGTCCTCGCTGAGGACCGAGAGCTTTCTGGTAAACTGAATCACTGATCCTTCCTTGATATCGTGCCCGTGCAGAGAAACGGTACCTAGTATGGTCTGGGCATCGTCCGGTCGGGATTCGACGATCAGGTCGATCATTGCGGCGACGTTCTTCGGATCCTGATCTTGCTGGTTCGGACTGTCGATCACGATGGGCGCGAACAAGGCCGTCGAATGCTGGTGGATCGTCCTTAGTATCGCGAGGAAATAAGCGAGGATGGCGCGAGGCAGATCGCTCCCCGTCTCGGCCACCCTCGCTGGTATCTTGGTGTAGTCGTCCGCTGTGTAATTCGTGACGTCAAGGCGGTCGAGATAGGGGATTATGTGCCTTGCATAGAAGGCGACGATGTCTTCCCGCCGTTTCTTGTCCTTCAACTCCTTTAGGCGTTCCTCGATCTTGCCGATTTCGCCGAAAAGGGTCGCGATCTTAACGTCCAACTCCTCCAGTTGGCTGTCGAACATGTTGGCGGCGATGCGACGACCACGACTTTCGATGACCTCAAGCAGGCTGACTTCGCCGCGCTTGGTGTCGAGCGTAGTCTGGATCTCCTGCAAAGTCTGATCAGCATCACGTACATCAGCTTCTGCCTTGCCGGCCTGGGCAGCAAGTACACGGATTCTTTGCTGGGCTTCCGTGAGGAATTCGAAGCAGGACTCGCGGTCCTGAACGATGCTGAACCTGTTGGCGAAATCGTTGCGGTGGACGGTGCCGCAGGTCGGGCAGAAAACTTCGACCTCGTCCAGCTCGCCGGCAAACTTGGCGTCTTTCTCGAGTTCGCCGATGGCGGAACGTACGACTGCGGTCTGTTGGTCCAGGATCATGCGTTGGTCGAGAATGTCGGCCAGTTTACCGGCGCGTTCCTGCCGGACCTGCTTGACCTGTTGGAGGCGTTGTAGCAATTGCTCGATGGCCTGCTCATGGCCCTCGGTCGAAAGCTCTAATCCATCGAACGACGCCTGCAGGTCGAAACGGGCGATCGCCTTGCGGACGACACCGCGATCTGCCTCGAACGTCTTCTGCTCGAACTCGAGCCCGCGTCGCTCCGCACTGAGTTCATAATACTCATTAGGCAGGATGCCTGTGTGGTATTCTAAAAGATCCTTTCGGAAATCGACGTACTGAGTGAGAGAGGCGAATGAGTCCAGCGGCTTTCGCCACCCGGCATCCTGATCAATGTAGAAGGGCAGGAAGGCGTAGGCTGGAGGCGGGGATTCCGAAGTCTGTTCGCGGTTGGTAAAAACCAGTTTGAAGTCGATTAGCTTGGCGATGAAGGGGGCCAGTTCCTTGGTGACTTGGCTGGTCGACAGAAGCATTTTGCCGCTCGAGTCGAAGACCCCGAAATTTTCCTGATTGCGGAGGATACGATAGCGGATGCCATCGACCGTGAAGATGACGAGCGCCTTTACGTTGGCCCTGGCCCATTGGGGATGGATTTTCGGCGGGGTCGCGCCGAAAGCCCAATACAGGCTCTTGATGACCGACGACTTTCCAACGTCATTCTCCCCCTGAATCACCGTCAGAAACGGGTGAAACTGTACCGTCAGAGCTTTCCGTTCCTTCAGGGACAGCAACTCCAAACTTTCGAAGCGCAGTTTTTTCATCGTTCTTTTTTCGCAGGTTTCTTATCAGAAGTCGGTAGCGTCGGTCGTCGTTGGAGGTCATGGGCTGAACTCGTAAAGTATGGCCGCCTTGACGAAGTGATCGCTGGCGTCCGCCTTCCATGCGCGGACGACGGGTTTGGCGAGAGCGAACACCGCGTCAACGAAAGCAACCAGGTCTTCCATCCCTGCGTCGGCGCCGTCGATCGTGTCGTCGATCAGCTTTCGCAGTCGCTCGTTCATGGCAACCGTCGCCGCGTTTGGCCTGGCGCGCATGGCTACCTCGTAAGCGCTCCACTCCCGCTGAATCTTTGTCTTTTCGATGAAGGGAAGGTTGAGCTGGTTGGATACGGATCCCCAATCCGGGCGGCGCTCGTGTTGGTCGCAGATATGAGTGAGCCACTGCGTCACCTCCGCACGCGTCACGAACTTTGAGGCCTTTAGCTCGTCAAAACTTGAGAAGTCGGCGAGTTTCTTCGAACGCCGCCTGCAATAGTCGTTCAACATCAGGGCGAACGGCTTAGGCGGGATGTGCGATCCAACCCCATTCGCGAGGAACGATGCGATCCGACCGAGTATGGCATTTTCGTAGCCGGCCAGATTGAGCTCCGAGAATGCGAAGAAAAACAAGCTCGTATGCTCGGGATCCTTGAAGCCCCCCGCCTCCTCGGAAAGCTTTGCGACAAATTTCTTGAGCTTTTCCTTTTCGGCCAACGAGAAGCCGTTCTCCCCGTGCACCAGGATGACTTCCGGGAGCGGTTGGTTGCTGACGAAAACGAGGCGTTCGACAACGGCGCCGAAGCGGAGGAAATTGTCGTACATCTTGCCGGCAAACGACGCCTGCTTGACCCCCTTGACCATAGTCCTGTTCGCGATGCGTGCGAATGACCAGTTGCCTGTCTGCTTGGTTTTGACCTGATAAAAGATCACCTTCGTCGGGTCGTCGGCGTCGTCAAGCGAGACGACATCGTCGTGGAATTCGAAGCCAACGGCATAGTTCAGCCCAGCATCATGTAGATCGAGAAGCTTCGAGATGCCCCAAGCCGTCTGGTAGTCGAAACGTTCGTAAGCCGTTCGCCCGCCGTCCTCGCGTTCGTCCACGGTCAATAGTTTCTCTTTGACGCCCATGCTGCCTCCCGCGGCCCGCCGTATTCTCCCGGGCCGGCATGTCTAAAAGAGAACCGCGCCCCCTCGTAGGCATAAATCTAACCCAAATCAATGAGCCAAATGAATAGACGACGTCCAGGTTGACAGAAGACTTTCATGACTTTCCATCAGCCTGCGGTTCCAAAATGATCGATTATGGGTTGCGGTATAGCTCAAGCAAGAATGCACGGAGCACCCGGAGGCGCCAAAGCGCTTGCTCACGGGAGGAGGACGGCAAGAGCCTTTGGCCAATCGTCGCCAAGAAAAGCCCGCCGGAACGAACCCGGCGGGCAAGACAGGAGGAATTCGTTGTCCGCGTCAGGCGGCCAGGACCGCCTTGGGTTCGACCAGCTCGTAGCCGAGGGCTTCGGCGACAGCGCGATTGGTGATCTTGCCCCTGTGCACATTGAGGCCATTGCGCAAATGGTGATCGTCGATCAGCGCCTTCAGGCCCTTGTCGGCGAGCTGCAGGCCGTAATGCAGCGTCGCGTTGTTGAGCGCGTGGGCCGAGGTGACCGGCACGGCGCCTGGCATGTTGGCGACGCAATAATGGATGACGCCGTCGACCTCATAGGTCGGATCGGCATGGGTGGTGGCGTGCGAGGTCTCGAAGCAGCCGCCCTGGTCGATGGCGACGTCGACCAGCACCGAGCCCTTCTTCATGCCCGACAGCATTTCGCGGGTCACCAGCTTGGGGGCCGCGGCGCCCGGGATGAGCACGGCGCCGACTACGATGTCGGCCGAGAAGCATTCTTCCTCCAGCGCCTCGACGGTGGAGTAGCGGGTGTGGACGCGGCCGGTAAAGAGGTCGTCGAGCTGGCGCAGGCGCGGGATCGAGCGGTCGATGATGGTAACGTCGGCGCCCAGGCCGACCGCCATGCGGGCCGCATGCAGGCCGACGACGCCGCCGCCGAGCACGGTGACCTTGCCGGGCAGCACGCCGGGCACGCCGCCGAGCAACACGCCGCGGCCGCCATTGGCCTTCTGCAGCGCCGTGGCGCCGGCCTGGATCGACAGGCGGCCGGCGACTTCCGACATCGGCGCCAGCAGCGGCAGGCCGCCACGGTCGTCGGTCACTGTCTCGTAGGCAATCGCGGTGACGCCGGAGGCGAGCAGGCCCTTGGTCTGCTCCGGATCGGGAGCCAGGTGAAGATAGGTGTAGAGTATCTGGCCGTCGCGCAGCTGCGCCCACTCGTTGGGCTGCGGCTCCTTGACCTTGACGATCATGTCCGACTTGGCAAACACGTCGGCAGCCGTCTTGGCAATCGTGGCACCGGCGGCGCGATAGGCGTTGTCATCGGCCCCGATGCCGGCCCCGGCGCCGGTCTCGACCAGCACTTCGTGGCCATGCGCCACATACTCGCGGACCGAGCCGGGTGTGAGGCCGACGCGATATTCGTGGTTCTTGATTTCCTTGGGGCAGCCGATGCGCATTTTTCTTCTCCTGATCAGGCCCTTTTGGGCTGGCTCCCTGTATTGCTGGAGTGAACCACGAATCGGTGCGCAGGTGTTTGCGAATGCGCATGCGCGAGAGGGCGCGATTCGATAATCGTTGCGCGAAATGGCTAAATAGTCGCAGGACTCACGAAAAATGCCGCTCGATAGGATCGATATCGCCATTCTCGAGGCCTTGCAGAAGGATGCGCCGGATCCAGTCTGACTCGGACGCCCTCCCCAATGACATGACGGCGTGGCAAAACGAATGGGCGATCGCGCCGCGCTGCTGTAAAACCACCGCCTGCCGCCAATATCCCGCTGCCAAATGGTCTCGAGCTATGCGCGGGGGCACCTGCCGGTCTTCTCCCCGCCGGCAGGGCGCTCTCTGCATAACCGCTGGATGGATTTGATCGCTGCGCGGTCGCATTAGAGTGACTGAGGCAGCGTCGCTGTCATTCGGCTGCCTTCTGAAGCTTCCCGAACACAAACAGCTTGCCTTTGCGCACGCTTTCTTCGAGTGGGCTCGCATTGGCCATATACGCCGCAATCGCGCTGGCCAGTATGCAGCCCGTCCCGCGCATCGATACGGCAAGGCGCGGCATGTCAAAGCGGATTGGTCCTTGATCCAAGCGCAACAGAATATCGGTCGATCGCGGTCCCGCCGCGTGGCCGCCCTTGATCAGCAGGGCCTGCATCCCGGCTGCCAGCAATTCCTGGCCTTGCCACACTGCGCCGCCTTCATCCACCGCTGGCTCTAAGCCAACAAGAAGCGCCAGCTCCATGAGATTGGGCGTGACGAGGCGGCAAAGGGGCATCAGGTCGCATTTCATGGCGGCGATGGCCCTTGCGTCCAGCAGCGCCCGGCCTGACGTCGAGGCCAGCACCGGGTCGAGTACTGCCGGCACCTGTGGATTTTCGCGTAGCACAGCCGCGACGGCAACGACGATCTCGGCCGTTGCAAGCATGCCGATCTTAATTGCCGCCACCTCGTTGGCCTGCAGCGCGGCGCGCATCTGATCGGCCACAAGATCGGGCTGCGAAGGATGGATTTCCATCACGGCGTCGTGCGTCTGCACCGTCACCGCTGTGACAGCCAGGCAGGTGCGCACGCCAATCGAAGAGATCGTCTCAATATCGCGCGCAATTCCGGCACCCCCGCTGGAGTCCGAGCCACCGACGACAAGCACATGCGGTTCTGGCCTCAGCGCCATCGGGCTGTCTTTTCGATCCATTCTCGCGTGCGCGCTTCGGGATCGGCATTCAATGTGATGTCGGTGACCATTGCCGCGCTGTCCGCACCGGCCGCAAAGACACCGTCGAGTCGGTCCGGGTTGAGGCCACCAATGGCGACCAGAGGAATCGGTGCTACCCGGCGCTTCCACTCGTTAATCCGTTCGAGCCCTTGCGGCGCCCATTTCATCGTCTTCAGGATGGTCGGGTAGATGGGGCCGAGCGCGATGTAGTCGGGCTCGGCGGCCAGAGCCGTTTCCAGTTCGATATCATCATGGGTGCTCAGTCCGAGCCTCACGCCGGCTGCCCGTATCGCCAAGAGGTCGGCGGTTTGCAGATCCTCCTGGCCGAGATGGACGAAGTCACAGCCTTCCTCGATTACCAGGCGCCAGTGGTCGTTGACGATGAGCTGGCATTCGTGTTGGGCGCAAAAGGCCTTCGCCTTGCGGATCTCCGCGCGCAACCCGGCTTCATCCATGGTCTTGATACGGAGTTGCACCAGCTTGACGCCAAGCGGCACCAACCGCTCGATCCAGGCAGCGCTGTCGACGATCAGGTAGAAGGGATCGAGCTTCATGAAAAAACTGCCCTGCCGATCGTCGGTGTCGATGGCACGGCGACGTCGCGCGGTTCGAGCATTCCCGAACTGAAAGCTTCACGACCGGCCTCGACCGCCTTGCCGAACGCACGTGCCATGCCGACCGGATCGGCCGCCTTGGCGACCGCCGTGTTCAGGAGTACGGCGTCAAAGCCGAGCTCCATAACGGTTGCCGCGTGCGACGGCCGTCCGAGCCCCGCATCCACGATCAGCGGAACGCCTGGGAAATGTCTGCGCATCGAGCGCAGCGCCGTGATGTTGACCGGCCCGAGGGCGGAGCCGATCGGTGCGCACCACGGCATCAAGACCTTGCAGCCCGCCGCAAGCAGCCGCTCGGCAACGACAAGGTCGTCGGTGGTATAGGGGAATACCGTAAAACCGTCCTCGCACAGGATGCGGGCGGCTTCGACCAGACCGAACACATCCGGCTGCAGCGTGTCGTGGTTGCCGATCACTTCGAGCTTGATCCAGCTCGTACCGAAGACTTCGCGCGCCATTTTCGCGGTCATGACCGCCTCCTTGACGGAGTGGCAGCCGGCAGTATTGGGCAGGATTTTCACGCCCAGCGAACGGATCAACGACCAGAATTGTTCGCCGGCCCTGCCGCCTGCCATCTCACGGCGTAACGAGACGGTTACCGCCGAAGCGCCCGACGCCTTGACGGCCTCGGCAAGGATGGCCGGCGATGGATATTGAGCCGTGCCGAGAAGCAGGCGGGAGGCAAGCGACGTTCCGAGAACATCGAACATGGCCTAGCCTCCCTGCATCGGCGAGAGGATTTCGATCCGGTCGCCGTCGTTCAACTGGAATTCCGCCCGGTTGGCTTTGTGCACGAGGTCGTTGTTGACGGCGGTCGCGAGCCAATCGCCCTCATAGTCAAGCGCGGCAAGCAGCTCGGCCAGCGTGGTGGCGGCAACCTCATGCGCTTCGCCGTTGACGGTCAGTTTCATGAGCAAGCTCCTTCGTTCTGTCTTGAGTGAAAACCAGGTCGGCAGCCTGGCGCGCCATGGCGGGAGCCAGGAGAAAACCGTGACGATAGAGCCCGTTGATCGCGATGATTTCACCCTTGGTTTCGACGCGCGGCAAATTGTCGGGAAAGGCTGGGCGGACGCCGACACCGGTTTCAACGATCTCAGCCTCGCCAAAGGCCGGGTGGAGGGCATAGGCGGTACCCAGCAGCTCCATCATGGAGCGCGCCGTGACCGGTCCGCCGGACTGGCTTTCAATCATCGTCGCACCAATCATGAAACAGTGGTCGGTGCGCGGCACTGCATAGAGTGGAAAGCGCGGATGCAGCAGCCTGACGGGGCGCGACAGCGAGATATCAGGGATACGCAGGGTGAGCATTTCGCCGCGAACGCCACGCAACCTGCTATCGGCGGCTGCCATTCCCGTGCAATCGATCTGACGATCGAAACCAAAAACATGCTGGGCGTCGGCGCCGAAGTGGAATTCAACACCCATGGCCGCGAGCTTGTCATGAAGTGCTGCCATCGCCTGGCGCGGATCAAGATGGCCCTCAGCGGGGAAGAGCAATCCGCGGCGGTAGCGGCCGGCTAAGTCGGGCTCCAGCAAGGCAATTTCATCTTCCTCGACACGCCGATAGCCCGTCGTGCGGCTGGCGAACCGGTCGAGCTCGCCCGCATCGCGCGGCGCGGCCAAGACCAGCGTTCCCCGTCGTGCTACCAAGCCTGGCGTTGCGGCGTCCCACCAGTCGGCGGCGTCGCGTCCGAGATCCAGCACCGGCTGCTCGGCGCTTTCACGCTCGCACCACGGCGCCAGCATGCCACCGGCGAACCACGACGCATTGCCCCCAAGGGCAGGCCTTGTCTCGGCAACGGTAACCGCCGCGCCGCGTGCGGCGAATTCGAAGGCGGCGGTGAGGCCGGCAACGCCGGCCCCTTTGACCAAGACCTTCATGATGGCTCACGTGGCTGAGGTATGAGCGGTGCGCCGGTCTCGTCCGCCGGCAGGTAGAGATCGCCGCCCTCGCGGTATTTCGCCGCCATCGCCGCCATGCCCTCTTTCTGTGCCTCGGCGCGGATGTCGTGAGAGATACGCATGGAGCAGAATTTCGGTCCGCACATCGAGCAGAAATGCGCCACCTTGTGCGCCTCCTTGGGCAAGGTCTGGTCGTGGAAGGACCGCGCGGTTTCCGGGTCGAGCGACAGGTTGAACTGGTCCTCCCAGCGGAACTCGAAGCGCGCGCGCGAAAGCGCATCATCCCTGACTTTCGCTGCCGGATGGCCCTTCGCCAGGTCGGCGGCGTGGGCGGCTATCTTGTATGTGATCACGCCGATCTTGACGTCGCTGCGATCGGGAAGGCCGAGATGCTCCTTGGGCGTGACGTAGCAGAGCATGGCGGTGCCGAACCAGCCGATCATCGCGGCGCCAATGCCTGAGGTGATGTGGTCGTAGCCCGGCGCGATGTCGGTCGTCAGCGGTCCAAGCGTATAGAACGGCGCCTCGCCGCAGACAGCGAGCTGCTTGTCCATGTTCTGCTTGATCTTGTGCATCGGCACGTGGCCGGGGCCCTCGATCATCACCTGGCAATCCTTCGCCCAGGCGATCTGCGTCAGCTCGCCAAGCGTTTCCAGCTCGGCGAACTGCGCCGCGTCGTTGGCATCGGCGATCGAGCCCGGACGAAGGCCGTCGCCGAGCGAGAAGGAGACGTCGTAGGCTCTGGCGATGTCGCAGATCTCGGCGAAATGCTCGTAGAGGAAGCTCTCCCGGTGATGGTGCAGGCACCATTTGGCCATGATCGAGCCGCCGCGCGAGACGATGCCCGTCACCCGGTCAACGGTCAGCGGGATGTAATGCAGCCGCACGCCGGCGTGGATGGTGAAATAGTCGACGCCCTGTTCGGCCTGTTCGATCAGCGTGTCGCGGTAGACCTCCCAGGTCAGATTCTCGGCAATGCCGCCGACCTTTTCGAGCGCCTGATAGAGCGGCACCGTGCCGATCGGCACCGGCGCATTACGCACGATCCAGTCGCGGATGTTGTGGATGTTGCGGCCGGTCGAGAGGTCCATCACCGTGTCGGCGCCCCAGCGGATGGCCCAGACCATCTTTTCCACTTCCTCGGCCATCGACGAGGTGACCGCCGAGTTGCCAATATTGGCGTTGATCTTCACCAGGAAATTGCGGCCGATGATCATCGGCTCACTCTCGGGATGATTGATATTGGCGGGAATGATCGCCCGTCCGCGAGCCACCTCGTCGCGCACGAATTCCGGCGTGACGAAATCGGGCAGCGTCGCGCCGAAAGCCTCGCCGTCGCGCTCAAGCTTGCCGCGCAGCATCTCGCGGCCAAGGTTCTCGCGGATGGCGACGAACTCCATTTCAGGCGTGATGATGCCGGCGCGCGCATAGGCAATCTGGGTCACTGCCTTACCGGCCTTAGCTCTGAGCGGCCGGTTGCGTATGGGAAATTCCGGTGTCAGGCGCTCGCCAGTCGCAAATCCATTGTCTTCCGGCTGGACATGACGGCCGTCATAGGCTTCGACATCGCCGCGTGCCGTAATCCATTCATGGCGAAGTCGGGCCAGGCCTTTTTCGATACTGGTTTCGACAGTCGGGTCGGTATAGGGGCCGGACGGATCGTAGACGGTGATGGGCGGCTCGCCGGCCGTCGGGTGGACGGAGATTTCGCGCATCGGCACCTTGATCTGCGGATGGAGGACGCCAGACTTGTGGATTTTCCGTGAGGCAGCCAGCGGCCCTGTCGACACGGCGGGGGTGAGGGCATTCATCTTGAGGCTCCTTTGCTCATGCATTGGAGACCCAGTTCTGTGCCGGAAGGATGAAAAGACGCTTCTGTGGACCTGCCGAAACAGGACCTCGGGCGTGAACTCCCGCAGAGCGCTTGCACCGTCCCTACGCCAGTATGAACTGGATCAGGTTCAACGGGTCACTGCGCCGCGAAAGCCAGCAGTATCTCAGCCCCTTGCCGGGACTCCCCTGGTGAATGCCTCAGGTTGAACGGGCCGGCGCGGCTTTGTCAAGCGCATTTGGCCCGGCCACTGTCAATCAACCAGGACCGCGTCGTCTTCTTGGCAATCTGGCATCTGCCCCTGCTCTGTTCCACATCCTATTTGGGTGCAAGGCCACCACTCAGCGGAACCCTCAGAGAAGGAAAACCGTCCAGATTTGGCTAGACTGCTCGACGATAAGTCCAGAGCTGTGCCGGCGGTATGTTGCGGACGACGAAGTCATAGTGGGAAACCACGTAACGGTCTGGCATCTTGATCACCGGCGACAGAGGTCCGTATGTGATCTGAATCACGGGCCGGCCGGCAGGAATACGGGCAAGCAGATCCTCAACCAGCGCGACACGCTGTTGCATTGGAAAGCTCAACAGCGGGACTGCACTTATAACACAATCGAACTGTTCACCTTTGCGCTCACCCAGCGCTTCGTCCAGCGCAAATGCGTCGCCCAATCTGAAGTCCACATTCGGGAAGCGTTGCACCAGGCCGTCGTAGAAAATCCTGGAATATTCGACTGAAACCAGCTGGCGCGGCTTGATTCCCCTGGCCAGGATCGCCTTTGTGATGACACCGGTTCCCGCGCCAAGCTCCAGAATCGGCAATCCTGACGGTGGGTTCACCACGCTTGCCATCCGGCGTGCCGCATAAACCGAAGTGGGAATAAGGGCTCCCACGCCCTTCTTGTCCTTCTGCCAGCCTTTGAAGAATTGGACTTCTTCCTCAAACCTTTTGCCGAGCCGCTCCTTCAGTCGCAAAATCATACCTTCTCCTTGCGTCAGCCGCTTACCCAACGTCATCATTTGGCAAAGCGCGTTTTGGCCAATCTCGGCACCCTTTACAAGCCCGTTAAGACTGCTTGCGTGTCACGAGGCGGTCAGCATGAATTGCCCCTTAACGCACTTTCATGTTTGGTGGGTCTATGTTTCGCCCTCGCTTGCTGCCCGAAAAAAGTTTCCCGAGCTATGCGTATCTGCCCGGCAAATATCCGCATCCGGTGCGCGATCCCTTGGGCCACAGTTACCGATCAGATCCGGTGACCGTCGCCGTTGGCGAAGCGCTCGGCTCAGATGTGTTTCGATGGGGAATCGACCTTTTCAATCACGGCTACTACTGGGAAGCCCATGAAGCCTGGGAGCCTCTCTGGCAGGCTGCGAAACACAGCGCTCAGCACCGCATGTTCTTCAAGGGACTGATCCTGTTAGCGGCGGCCGGGGTGAAGATCCGCGAGGGCAAGCGGGTCGCAGCGGCGCGCCATGCGACAAGAGCTGCAGGGCTTTTTCGTCAGGTGGTGAGAGTGCCGGGCGGCCTGTGGGAGAAAGCGCTGGGAATGACACCCGCCGCGCTCGCTGAACATGCCCAAGCGATCGTAGCTTACCCGGTTGTTCCGCGGGAGCCAAAGCCTGCCCAGCCTGAGCCCGTGTTTGATTTCATACTCGCACCAGTATCCGAGAGCGTTTGATCGGCATTCAGTGGTTCAAGTGTCCAAGCTAACTTTGTCAGCAGGAAACGGGGCCTTTGAAAACCGCTCACCACCCGCATGCGTCACAAACAATAAGAGTGCAGTAAGGTTTTATAGGCAACTCGCGGCCGCTTCGATGTCGATGGTCTTGAGGGTCGGGGGCGACCGGTCGCGCTCGTAGCCAATCGATTGATGACAGAGATGCCGGCAGGCTTCAATGACGGGGATGGCGAAAAGCTGAGTGCTCGGGCTTGCGGGCCGAGCTTGTCGGCCGCTCGATGGAAAGCGTCGTTTGAGGTGGGGTCTCGGCCGCGTGCAGCTGAAAGACACGCTCGTCCAGTTCCTTGTCCACTTCCGTCAGACGATGATTGAGGCGAAGGTAGTCCGTCCAGGTCGGCGTGCGGAACGTTTCTGTCCAATGCATAGGCTTCTGCAAGTTCCGCTGGAGCGTCCAGTTCCGAGCACCGACGCGGCTGTGTACATGGCGCCGCTGCCGCATGAGGTCGAGGAAGGCCTCGAGATTTCTCTCGGCTATCAGATATTCGACCTTGACCACGATCGGGCCGCTCCTCGGCTTCAAATTGAGAGAGACAGCTGGGGCATCAAATTCCTCCAAGGGATCGGGCTCGGAGTCGCGGCGCTCTCGAAGCGGAAAGAGAACGCCGGCTGCAGCGACGATCAACAGGGCTCCAGCGGAACCCTCTAGCGCCCAGGTCAGCGAATGGTTTTCGGCCACCGTGCCCCACACCCAGCTGCCGAGCGCGATGCCGCCGTCTATCAAAGCATAGTAGATCGAGATGGTGCGCCCCACGACCCAGCGCGGGCTCGCTAGTTGCACGCTCACGCCAACCCCCGACCAGGCGGTGACCCAGCCGGCGCCACCCAAGGCGAGTGCAATTGCCGCCACGGCAATCGAAGAGGTCAGTGCCAGGGAGAGAGAACACGCCGCACAGGCCACGCAGGAGAGCCTCATCAGCCTTTCTTGCGACAAGCTCCGTCTGAACAGGCTGTTGGAGAGGCCGGCGAAGACGGCACCGGTCCCGAAGCCGGCCATGAGCGCGCCATAGGCAAGCGGGCCTCCTCCCAGCTGGTCGCGGACAACCACCGGCAGCAGCGCGAGTATGGCGATGCTCGCCAGGCCAAAGAGGGTTCCGCGCGCGATCGCTGCCTTGATCTCCGATGACATCGCCGTGAAGCGCAGCCCGTCATAAATTGCCGTCCTCATCGACTCGCGGGGAAGAGGGGAAGAACGAACCTTCCACTTGCAGCGCCAAATGGCAGCCAAGGGTACGAAATAGGTGAGCGTGGTCACCGCGAATGCCGCCATAAGGCCAAATGAGGCAACCACAATGCCGCCGAGCGCCGGACCCACAGTCCGGACGGTGTTGAAGCCAACAGAAAGCAGGGTGACGGCAGCGGGAACATCGCGTCGATCCACGATATCGCCAACCGACGCTTGCCAGGCCGGATCATTGAGAGCACCGCCGCTTGCGATCAAGAAGCTGAAGCCGAGGATCATCCACGGACTGACAAAGCCCAGCGCCACGGACGCGGTCAGCATCGCGGACGCAATCACCATTAGGCACCGACCGGCGAACATGACCCGGCGCCGGCTGAAATTATCGGCGAGAGCCCCGGCAAAGACGGACAAGACGAAAGCGGGCAGGTTCGATGAAGCCTGCACCAACGCAACCATCAGATCGGAAGTGGAGATCGTTGCCATCAGCCAGCTGATGGCGACAGTCTGCATCAACCAGCCGAGGCTTGAAACCTGCGTCGCGAGCCAGATCGAACGAAAGGTGGATTGCAGAAGTGGCCCAAAGGTCGTTGGTGCAGCCAAATCTTCGTTTGATCCAGCTACCCTACTCATTTTGCGAACCTTTGCTTTCCGTTATTGTCGTTTCCCATGTAATCTAGGCTGAACCGTGGCGGCCGGAAGAAGAGAGAGGAACTGTTTGCCTCCGACGAGTGCAGCACAGTTTCCTCGGCATTGAGGGTCGCGGCACACGGGGCGTGGGCCGGCTCACTCGCGTTCGAAGATGTCTTGTTAAGGTCGGATTCACTTGTCGCTTAACGCACCAGGCTTCATCAACGCGCACTTTGCGGAGCGATGCCTTTTCGCGAAACGCGATCCTGTTCTTTGTTGAAGACTCATTCATCAGCGGCGTTCGATGCGCTGCGTGTGGCTTAGGGAGAGTGAGGACGCTTGCAGATCTTCGACAGGATCGATTCACTGATAGGCGCAGACGATTGCCGGGCCGCGATCGAAGAGGCGCGCGCCTTGCTACTTCGATTCGAACAAAGGTCTGATGCCCTCACGCATGCGATAGACGACTTTCTGCTCGACCTGATAACGCTGGCTTTCATTGTTGAATGTTACGGACGCGGCTTTGAACTTTTGGCGCGAACGCTGGCCCGTAGAAGACTGGCAAAGGTCAGGCTTTTGTCGGAAGGGGTCGATTCCGCCAGAGAGAAATGACGCCCAAAGCTTGTTGCTAACCGGCTATCGCGCCGCGTTCCGCCACAGTGACGAAGGCAATTGACGACGTTTGACCACCAAAAAATAGGCGGAAAACCGGGGCCCTTTATGAGGCAGACTGGGTGTGGATTGTTCCGCGAATCTGAAAACTGCGGGTCCATTTCGTGGCGTCCGGCCGTCCGCTGGCCTTCATCGCGGCAATCGCCGCCCGCCGCCTCAGATGCCGCCCATGCAGAGGTACTTCATTTCAAGATAGTCTTCGAGGCCGTGGCGGGAACCTTCCCGCCCGATGCCGGACTGTTTTATCCCACCAAAAGGCGCGGCTTCTGAGGACATCCGTCCTGTGTTGATCCCCACCATGCCGTATTCCAGCGCCTCGGCCACACGCCAGACACGCGCCAGGTTCGAAGCATAGAAGTAGGCGGCGAGGCCGTATATCGTATCGTTGGCCTCACGCACGGCCTGATCAGCATCCTCAAAGCGAATGATCGGCGCCAAGGGTCCAAAGGTCTCTTCTTGCGCCACGATCATTTCCCTTGAGACGTTGCTGAGGATCGTCGGCTGGAAAAAGTTGCCATCGCTGCCGATCCGGCCGCCGCCACATCGGATCGCGCCACCTTTGGCCAAGGCATCGGCAATGTGAAGTTCGATCTTGGCCAGTGCATGCCCGTCGATCAGCGGACCGATGGCGACACCTGGGTCGAAGCCGTCGCCGACCTGAAGCTCACGGACACGCTCCACGAATTTGGCGACGAATTCGTCATGAACGCCCGACTGGACGTAAAGCCGGTTGGCGGAAACGCAGGTCTGGCCGGCATTGCGGAACTTGGCCTGGATCGCGCCGTCGACGGCAGCATCGACGTCGGCATCATCAAAGACGATGAAAGGCGCATTGCCACCCAACTCTAGACCGACTTTCTTTATCTGGTCCGAGCACTGGCGCATGAGCAACCGGCCGACCTCGGTCGAACCGGTGAAACTGATCTTGCGGACCTTGGCGTTCGAGCAGAGTTCGCGGCCGACCGTATCGCCTTCGGAGGCGTAGATGAGGTTGACGACGCCTTCGGGAAAGCCGGCAAGATGGGCCAGAGCAAACATTGCACCTGCCACCAGGGGCGTCTGTTCAGCAGGTTTGAGCACAATAGTGCAGCCGGCGGCGAGAGCCGGCGAAATCTTGCGCGCAACCATTGAAGCCGGAAAGTTCCAGGGCGTAATCGTACCAACAACGCCGATTGGCTGTTTGATAACCAGCATGCGACGGTCTGCGGAGGGCGCCGAGATCGTCTCGCCGTAGATGCGATTGGCCTCTTCGGCGTACCATTGCAGATACGCGGCCGCATGCGCCACCTCAGACTTCGCTTCGGCTAGCGGCTTGCCCATCTCCGCAGTGAGAACCGCAGCGAGATCGTCGGTGTGGTCGACGATCAGTTGATGCCAGCGCCAGAGAATGTCGCTGCGTTCGCGCGCTGTCAGTGCACTCCATCCAGGTTGCGCCACGTAGGCCTTGTCGATCGCCGCGCGCGTCTCCTCAACACGCATGTCGGGCAATTCCGCCAGCACCTCGCCGGTCGAAGGGTTTGATACCTCGAAGGTCCGCTCACTTGCTGGCGTGCCAAAAGCCGGCACCCGGTCAATGGCTCCGAACAGCTCGCGCGACTTCAGGTGGCGAAGCAGTGGCTCGTACAGGGGCAACGCGTATCTCCTCGATGCGGTTAACGCGACGTATTTGGGTTGATTCGCGCGCCTCAGCTTCGCATAGGGCCTCGGTGAAGTGCCACTAGACCCACTCGATTCCACTCTATACAGGCATCGCAACCACGCAGACAAAGTAGCCTGCCGCGCGGTCAAATACTCCAACTGATCGTTACGGCCAAACCGCTCAAGGTTGGATCGTGTGAGCTGAAGCTGCCGCAGGGCTCAGTTCGCAGCGCGGCGCTATCCCTGATCTACGTTCTTGCTCTGACGATAAGAGCGCTCTTTGCGGACCATGTCGTACGACTCGATATACGCCATCTCCAGAAGGTATCCTAGGAACTGCAGCCTGTGAGACCCCGCGATCTGATTCAGCTCGCTGAGCATTGCGCTGATGAAGGCAAGCGCCTTGGCCCGGTCGGATCTCAGTACCTTGTCGATCATCGTACGTCCCCACTTCCGTAGATTGCTCCTATATGGAGCGCGCTCTATTCAGTTCAGATGCTTCTGGATGCATGCTTCGATAGGCACGTCCATGCCGATGTCGAGGATCGGCGCGCTGTGCGTAAGCCACCCAATAGAGATGAGGTCGACCCCGGTTGCCGCTACGGCTGCTGCCGTTGTCGGCGTTATGCGACCCGAGGCCTCCGTGATCGCACGGCCGTCGACCATTGCGACCGCCTGGGTGAGTTGCTTGACGGACATATTGTCCAGCAGGATGGCGTCCACCCCGGCGGCTAGCGCGATCTCGAGCTGGTCGAGCGTGTCGACCTCGACCTCGACCTTGACCATATGCCCGACGGCAGCGCGCGCCCGCTCAATGGCCGTGCGGATGTCGCCGGCAATGGCGATGTGATTGTCCTTGATGAGCACCGCATCATCGAGCCCGAAGCGGTGGTTGGCGCCGCCGCCAGCGCGGACAGCGTATTTTTCCAGCGCGCGCAGGCCGGGCGTTGTCTTTCGCGTGCACACGATCCTTGCTTTCTGTCCGCGCACCGCTTCGACGATCTCGGCCGTTGCCGTCGCAATGCCGCTGAGATGGCAGAGAAAATTGAGTGCAGTGCGCTCGGCCGCAAGCATGCCACGCGCCGGTCCACTCACCCTTGCAATGGTCTCACCCGCCGCCAGCGCGGACAGCGTATTTTTCCAGCGCGCGCAGGCCGGGCGTTGTCTTTCGCGTGCACACGATCCTTGCTTTCTGTCCGCGCACCGCTTCGACGA
>NZ_JAMYPH010000032.1:0-45006 GCF_040320265.1 Mesorhizobium sp. M0751 | reverse complement strand
AAACCGCGCTAGTCGGCCGCCAGAGTAGAATTATCAAAAGGTCCTAGATGAACTGCACCTGGACGATCTCATAACCCCTGGCGCCGCCCGGTGCGTTGACCTCGATGGCGTCGCCGACTTCCTTGCCGATCAGCGCGCGCGCGATCGGCGAGGAAATCGAGATGCGGCCGGACTTCACGTCCGCTTCCTGGTCGCCGACGATCTGGTAGGTCTTTTTCTCCTCGGTATCCTCGTCGACCAGCACCACGGTGGCGCCGAACTTGACCTTGTCGCCGCTGAGCTTGGTGACGTCGATCACCTCGGCCCGCGCGATCAGGTCCTCGAGTTCGTTGACCCGGCCCTCATTGAGGCTCTGTGCCTCTTTTGCCGCGTGATATTCGGCATTTTCGGAGAGGTCGCCATGCGAGCGCGCTTCGGAAATCGCCTCGATGATACGCGGCCGCTCCTGTTGCTGGCGCCAGCGCAGTTCTTCCTTCAATGACGCGAACCCCTCGCCTGTCATCGGGACCTTGTTCATAATGCCTGACCTTTCCTGCCGCCGCCCCCGCAATCGGGAGCGACCTTGTCGATGGTACAAAAAGAAAACGGTCCGGCAGCCTCGCTAACGGAACCGTCTCACCACAATCCTGCAAGATATAGCAATCTTCGCGGGTTTTTCACGTCCAAAAAGTCGGATTTTGAAAAATCGTCCACCGATTGCGCGGCTGACCTCACGTCAAGGGGCGCATCACGTGTGCCGTGATGCCAAATTCCGGGTTCGGGGCAGCATCCAGCCCAGCAAAAAACCGGCTGCGATCGCTCGCAGCCGGTTATGAGCAGCGTTCCGGAGGTCGGATCAGCTCCTCATGAAATGATCGATCTGCTCCGACAGCATGCCGTATTCGCGAGATCCCTTGCCCGTGCGCTTCTCGATTTCGCGGAGCTGTTCCTGGGCGCCGGCAAGATCGCCGATCTGCAGGTGCGCCTCGCCGAGATATTCGCGTACCAGCGTGTAATTCGGGTCGATGCGCAGAGCTTCCTCATAGTAGCCGAGGCCGACGGTGACGCGGCCGGAATGGCGGTGCGAATAGCCGAGATAGTTGAGGATGCGCGGGTCCTGCTTGTTGGCGGCGAGGCTGAGCACGGCGATCGCCTCGTCGTAGCGTCCATCCATCGCCAGCGCGCGACCGGCATCATAGATGCTGTCGTCATCCAGCATGCCTTGCTTTGGCGAGACACATTTCTTCTGCTTCTTGTCCCAGGCCTGCCCCTTCTTGCACTGGCTCTGGCCGCCGCCGCCGCCATTGCCGCCGCCGCCACCGCCACCTCCCCCGCCTTCACCAGCCGAAAACGCCGGAGCCGCAATCAGCGGCAGGGCGGCGATGGCCATCGCGTAAATCAGCAATCGTCTGCGCATCGAACTCTCCTTTGAACCTGACAATGCAACACTAACGCCGGGCCGAAGCCGTTTCGTCCCCGGAAAATGCCATCCTATCTCAAAACCGCGATCTCTCCCAGGAAGGCCATCTTATCCCGGGAACGGAGGGCATCGGAAATCATGCTTCACGATTAACGCCGCCGCGCAAGAGAACGTGACGAGCGCTGCAAATCCGCTATCATCGGGCCGACCGAGCACGAAGCAGGGAGACGGCCGGTGCAGCAACGCGTTGAACGAGACTGGGAGCTTTCGATCGGTCCCGACACCGTGCGCCTGTTCATCCTGAAGGCGAAGGCGCTCAGCGCAGCCGTCAACGAAGACTATGCCGACGGCGCCGAGCACGAGGTAGAGCTCGACGGCAACGCGCACGACAACCACCATCATGACGGTCTTGCCGAGGAAAGCTCCGAAGATCTCACCGAAGAAGAACTGCGCGAGCTGATCGACGATCTCAATGTCGACGAAGCGGCCGAACTGATTGCGTTGGCCTGGGTCGGCCGCGGCGACTATGACGCAACGGAATGGATGGACGCGCTGACCGCCGCCCGCGAGCGCGCCAACAAGCGCACGGCAAAATATCTACTCGGCATGCCGCTGCTGGCGGACTGGCTCGAGGAAGGCCTGGAAGCGATCGGCGCGTGACGACGCGGTTACCGATTGTGATCGGTCGCCCTCCTCGCCCAAGGCAACTTCCCTGCATTCTGGCCGTTGCGACGTAATGGCGGCGTTTGGCTTTTTCAGATTGGGCAGATTGCTGCTGGCCGTTGCGGCTACGCCGCTGACGGGACCCGTTTTAGCCAAGACGCCCGAGCTGCCGCAAACTGCACCGGTTCCGCAGCTCAACCAGCAAGTCACTCCCCCGCCACCAACCGAGATCCCGGTCCCCGAACCGCGCCCGGCGGATGCCCCGGCGGCTGAGCCGCCCCAGGCCACTCAGCCGCAAAGCGGTCAATCTCAGAACGGCCAGCCCCAAAATGGCCAACCAAAGACCGAGCAGCCGGAGCCGCCGGCGATTGCACCGCAGCCGCCCGAAAAGCCGGCGCGGGCTGAGCCGCCGGCAAGCCCACCGGGCGCGCCACCAAACCCGTCCGAGGCAGACAAAAGGGCGGAGCAAAAAATCCTTCCAGATCCTCGATCGGCCGCCATTGCCGGAAAAGAAATGCCGGCCGAGGAATTGGCCTGCCGCAGGCGGCTGAAGTCGATGGGCGTCGATTTCGAGGAGCGCAAGCCCGAGCATGATACGGCGGTCGGTTGCTCGATCCCCTACCCGATCGTGCTGAAGACGCTCGGCAAATCCATCGCCATCGGCCCGGACCCCGAGCTCAACTGCCAAATGGCGGAAGCGGCCGCCCGCTTTGCTGCGTCCGTCATCCAGCCTGCCGCAAAGGCCGAGTTCGGCACGGATATCAAATCGATCGGCCAGGCCTCCGCATTCGTCTGCCGGCCGCGCCACGCCGGCGGCAAACTGTCGGAGCACGCCTTCGGCAACGCGCTCGACATCGCCAGCTTCACGCTCTCCGACGGCAAAGAGATCGATGTCGGTCCAGCGCCGCCACAGAAGGACGCGAAATTCCTGGATACAGTGCGCAAGGCGGCCTGCGGGCCGTTCAAGACCGTGCTTGGCCCCGGCAGCGATGCCGATCATTCGCTGCATCTCCACTTCGACCTCGAACCGCGCCGCAATGGCGGCACGTTTTGCAAATGATGTCGGGTGCCGATGGAGGGCGCCGCAATTTGGCCGCAGACGTGAACGGCGCCGCTGATTTTTCCTTTACTCTTCAGGTTTAGAGTCTGTGCCATCTGGGACAGGAAACCCTTCCGATGGCCGGGCTATTTCGCGCTGCGTTTGCCGCTGCGCGGCACACAGGACGCGCGCGCATGGCCGGCAGGCTTGCCGCCCTGCTTGCCATTGCGGCGGTCTCGGCCTGCAACACCGGCAGCGTGCTGTCGCTGCAGCCGGCCGTCGACGTCGGCAGCCAGACGGCTGCCGTCCCGCCCAATTCCGACCCACAATATTCCGGCCCGCAAGATTCTGGCATGCAAGATTCCGGGCCGCAATATTCGGGTATGCAGCGCCTCGTCCCGTCCAACCCCTATATGACGGCCGCCTATCCGCGCATGGATAACCCGATGTCGCCGGCCGAACAGATGCCGGCCGCAGAGATCGATTGCCGCAAGGAACTGAAGCGCCTCGGCGTCGTCTACACCGACGTTGCGCCAATCCATGAAGGCCAGTGCGGCATCGACTATCCGGTCAAGGTCTCGGCCATCGGCAGCGTCGAGATGAAGCCGGCGGCGACGCTGACCTGCGACATGGCCGCCACCTTTGCCGGCTGGACAAGGAACGAACTCGTCCCGTCGGCCCGCTGGCGCTATTTTTCAGGCGTCAAGACCATCCACCAGGGCTCGAGCTATTCCTGCCGCAGGATTGCCGGCGAAGGTGTCTTGTCGGAACACGGCAAGGGCAATGCGCTCGACGTGATGAGCATTGAGCTTAACAATGGCGACGACATCGACGTCCGCAAGCCCGGCCTGTTCGCCTTCCGCACACGCGGCTTCCTCAACAATGTGCGCGCCGACGGCTGCCAGTATTTCACCACCGTGCTCGGCCCCGGCTACAATTACGACCACCGCAACCATTTCCATTTCGACATCAAGAACCGCAAGAACGGCTACCGCGCCTGCCGCTGATTGCGGCCCCTGCCCAAGACCTGCTGCGCCGATTAAGATGGTGCGCAGACGCTTGGGTGGTGCCTCTTGAGCCAACGAAGCCTTCGACGACGTGCAACGACCTGGCTGGTGGCATGCTGTGCCGCTTATCTTTCGCTCGCCTATTTCGCCGCGCCTGAGTTCTGGACGTTGCGGGACCGCAATTTTCGCAATCAGCAATTCGAGATGGTGACGCACACGCCGCAAGGCATTCCGGGCGATCCGATCAATGTCGGCCTGGTCGGCACCAAGAAGGAGCTTGTCCATGCCTTTGCCGTCGCCGGCTGGGATACGGCAGACGCGGTCACGCTGAAGACCGCGATCGAGATCGGCGAAAGCGTGCTGTTTAACCGCCCCTATCCCGATGCGCCGGTCAGCCGGCTTTTGTTCGAAGGACGCGCCCAGGACCTAGCCTTCGAAAAACCGGTCGGCGACAGCGCCGACCGGCGCCACCACGTCCGCTTCTGGCAGACCGATTCAACCGGCGACGACGGCCGCCCGCTTTGGCTTGGCTCGGCAAGCTTTGACCGCGGCGTCGGCCTCAGCCATGACACCGGCGCGATCACCCATCACATCGGCCCCGACATCGACGCCGAGCGCGATGCGCTGATGCGCGATCTCTCCGCCGCCGGCATGCTGATCTCGACCAGCGAGATACCAGGCGTCGGCGCCACAAAGACCGGGCGCAACGGCGAAGGCGATGCCTATTTCACCGACGGCAAGGCCATCATCGGCGTCCTGCTGCAACTGCCGTAGGCGCGCAATCGGCCTTCCCGTCTGACAGCCATTTTCGTCCCGACGAGGTCAGGGCACGGTGATCACGATCTTGCCAAACGGTCCCGTCTCCAGACGCTCAAATGCCTGCGGCACCTCGTCGAAGCCAAACACCTTGTCGATCACCGGCTTGATCGCGAGCGTCTCGATCGCCTGGTTCATCCGCTCGAAAGCACGGCGGTGGCCGATCGATATGCCTTGTACGACGATCCGGTTGCGCAGGAACGGAATGATCGGGAAACTGAGCTCCATGCTGCCGAGAAGGCCGATGAGCGACAGCCTGCCGTCGGCGCCCAGCGCATTGAGCGAGCGCCGCGCATTGTCGCCGCCGACCATTTCCAGCACATGGCTGACGCCGGCCCCGTTTGTCAGTTCGCGCGCCGCCTCGTCCCATGCCGGCTGGCTGCGATAGTTGATCCCCTTCCAGGCGCCGAGCGCCTTCGCCCGATCGAGCTTCTCGTCGCTGCTCGAGGTGACGATGGCGCGCAGGCCGAAGGCGGCGGCAAACTGCAGCGCAAACAGCGACACGCCGCCGGTGCCCTGGATGAGAACGGTTTCGTCCGGGATCGGCTTGGCCGCCTCGACCAGCGCGAACCACGCCGTCAGCGCCGCGATCGGCAGCGTCGATGCCTCGACGTCGCTGAGCGACGGCGGCGCCGCCACGGCGGCATCCTCGTGAAAAAGCACATGCTCGGACAGCGTCCCGGGCAGTGACGAACCCAACGTATGCTTGTGCAGCACCGGCGGGGCGTCGCCGTCCGGCCAGTCGGCGATCACCTGGCCGAGCACGCGCTGCCCGATGCCGAAGCGGCTGACTTCGCTGCCGGTGGCGACCACTTCGCCTACCGCGTCCGATGTCGGCACGAACGGAAAGCTGAGGTCCGGTATCAGCACGCCATCGACGATCATCCTGTCCTTGTAATTCAGCGATACCGCTGTGACGCGTACCAGAAGATCATGCGGCCCGGGTTGGGGCAGCTTTCCCTCAGCCGGCTTCAAACTGGACAGGCCGAAACCGGTCATCTGCCAGGATCTGTTTTCGGTGCTCATTTGGTTCGCGCTCCGTGGTTGATGGTTGCGCGAGACATTTACGCCGTTTCACTATGGAGAAAAGTGCTTCCATGTGGCATGTTCCGCAACAGATTAAGGAGCAAAATTCTACAATAGGAGCGCTTCATTGGAATCGGCCAATTTGCAAGGCATCGTCGCATTCGTTCACGCGGTGGAGGCCGGCAGCTTCACCGGCGCCGGCGCACGGCTGCATGTCACGAAATCGGCGGTCGGCAAGTCGATCGCACAGCTGGAACAGCGATTGGGCGTCCGCCTGCTCAACCGCACCACCCGCAGCCTCAGCCCGACCAGTGAGGGCCTGAGCTATTACGAAGCCTGCGTCAGGGCACTGGCCGAGATCGAAGCCGCCCAGTCGCTGTTGGCATCGCGCAAGCAGGTGCCTTCCGGGCGGCTGCGCGTCGATCTGCCTTTGGCCTTCGGCCGGCTGTGCGTCGCCCCGCTGCTGTTCGACATTTCCAAAAAATTCCCGGACCTGACGATGGAAATCTCGCTCAACGACCGGCGCGTCGACCTGATCGAGGAAGGCATCGACCTGGCGGTCCGCATGGGCGACCTCGACGACAGCTTGTCGATCGCCGCGCGCCGCATCTATGCCCAACGTTCGGCCATCGTCGCCGCCCCCGCCTATCTCGACGCCCATGGCAGGCCGCACTCGATCGAAGACCTGGCCAGGCACAGTCTCATCGGCTACGGCCGCGACGGCACGGTCCATCCCTGGACCATCAGGCATGCCGACGGCCGCCTCGAAAAGTTCGCGCCCAAGGCGCGGCTGGTGCTCGGCCACGGCGAACCGATGCTCGATGCGGTACTGGCCGGCTGCGGCATCGTCTATCTGCCGACATGGCTGACGGCCGACAGCATCAGGCGCGGCGAGCTCGAAATGGTTCTGTCCGACTGTCTTGTCGAAAACACCGTGGTGCATGCCATCTGGCCGGTAACACGCAATCTCGCGCCAAAGGTGCGCGTCGTCGTCGACGCCCTGATCGAGCATTTTTCCGGGCCGCCCTGGGATGCGGCATGGGGGCCGCCTGACTGCTCCGCTCGCTAAATTTAAAAAGCGCGACCGTCCTATTTTCGAAAACCTCGCGGCAATGCTATGGACCGGCATGCTTTATGCTGAAATTGCCATCGTGGTCGTCCTCATCTGCGTGAACGGCCTTCTGTCGATGTCCGAGCTCGCCATCGTCTCGTCGCGGCCGGCGCGCCTCAAGGCGATGATCGACCGCAACGTCAAGGGCGCCGGCCGGGCCCTGGCGCTCGGCGCCAATCCGGGAAAGTTCCTGTCCTCGGTGCAGATCGGCATCACCTTGGTCGGCGTCCTGTCAGGCGCCTTTTCCGGCGCCACGCTCGGCGAGCGGCTGGCCACCTTCCTGGCGTCGGCCGGCGTCCGCGAAAGCCTTGCCGACCCGCTCGGTGTCGGCATTGTCGTCGCCATCATCACCTATGGCTCGCTGGTCATCGGCGAACTGGTGCCCAAGCAGATCGCATTGCGCGACCCCGAACGGGTCGCCGTCAGGGTCGCTCCGGCGATGACCATCCTCGCCAGCGTTTCGGCGCCGCTGGTCTTCCTGCTCGATTTTTCCGGCCGCGCCCTGCTGTGGCTGCTTGGCCAGCACGGTCAGAGCGAGGATAAGGTCACCGACGAGGAGATCAAGATGCTGGTCGCCGAAGCCGAGCACCACGGCACCATCGAATCCGACGAACGGCGCATGATCGCCGGCGTCATGCGGCTCGGCGACCGTGCCGTGCGCGCGGTGATGACGCCGCGCACCGAGGTCGACTGGATCAATCTGCAGTCCGACGAGGCGGCCATCAGGAAGCTGCTGATGGACACCCAGCATTCGCGCCTGCCGGCCGGCGACGGCGGCGTCGACGCCATGATCGGCGTCGTCCAGACCCGCGACGTGCTGGCCGCGATGCTGGGCGGTCGCGCCCTCGACCCGCGCCGGCACGTGCGCACGGCCCCGATCGTGCATGACCAGGCCGATGCGCTGGACGTGCTTGCGACGCTGAAGGAATCCGACGTGCCGATGGCGCTGGTGCATGACGAATACGGCCATTTCGAAGGCATCGTCACCCCGGCCGACATTCTGGAAGCGATCACCGGCGTCTTCCGTTCCGATCTCGACGCCGGCGAAGAGGAAAACGCCGTCAAGCGCGAGGACGGCTCATGGCTGCTCGCCGGCTACATGCAGGCCGACGAGATGGCGGAGGTCCTCGGCATCGACCTGCCCGAGAACCGCGACTACGAAACCGTCGCCGGCTATGTGCTGTCGCATTTGCACCATCTGCCGGCGACCGGCGAATGTGTCGACGCGCAAGGCTGGCGCTTCGAGGTCGTCGATCTCGACGGCCGCCGCATCGACAAGCTCATCGCCACCCGCCTGCCCGGCGGCCACCGCGAGGTCGTGCGGTAAGAAGCGGCGCGATTTATGGCTATATGCTCGCGGCGACACCGCTCGCACAGTCAAACTTGATTGGGAATACCGCCTATGGTCGACCAGCTTTTCGCCGACGCATATCTCGCTGCCGTCTACGATGCCTGGCACCCGAGATCTGCGCGCGACGACTATGATTTCTACCTGCCCCGCATTCTAACAGCAGACGCGGTGCTTGATGTCGGATGTGGAACGGGCACCCTCCTTCACGAGGCACGCCTGGCCGGACATTCAGGGCGGCTCTGCGGCATCGACCCAGCACCCGGCGTGTTGGATCGCGCACGAACGCGCACGGATATCGAATGGGTCCTCGGCGATCTCCAATCGGCCGGCTGGACAGCCGAGTTTGATCTCATTGTGATGACGGGGCACGCATTCCAGACCCTTGTCAGCGACGAAGACCTGGGGGATTTCATGGCGGCTGCGCGACACGCCCTTGTGCCAGGCGGACGCTTCGCGTTCGAAACGCGGAACCCTTCGGTGCGGGCGTGGGAACGCTGGACACCCGAAAATGCGGTCGTCGTTGAGCTACCTGACGGGTCTCTGGTGCAGATCACAACAGAGGTGATCATGCCGTTCGATGGACAGACGGTGACGTTCACCCACAGGTTCGGCGGAAAGCATCCGAGCCTTCCGCAAGTTAGTCGCAGCACCTTGCGCTTCCTCGACACGGACGCCTTATCGAGCCTGCTGGGGAACGCAGGGCTACGGATCGAACAGCAATTCGGCGGCTTTGACGGCAGCCCGCTTGGCCCTTCGAGCCCCGAAATCATTACGTTCGCGACGAGATGAAAGGAGGCTCCGCTCTCCAGCCCCTGCAAGCAACGACATCTCGCGGACCCATTGCGGACGTGGAGCAGTATTTTGCGGCGGCTGCCGCCGACCGTAGGTCAGAGCCAAGCTTGGCAATCGCGGGACTTCGCGATCAATTAATCGCCTCGATGCCTTGCGCCTTCAGCCGTTCGAGATGGTCCTTCATCTCCTTCAGCCGCTCGGGGGCGTGGCCCTGCCACTCCGTGACCTCGCCTGTGATCCTGAGCGGCTCGCGGCAGCGATAGGAGGCACGTCATCGCATCAAGCGTCCGCGCGGCAATCGAACATCCGCGCTCAGCATTCCCGGCACCCATTCCGGTCATCCCGCCCGATGCACGCTGGCGGTCGGCTGCCGGCGCGGTTATTATCGGCGCCCTGTACCGTCGCTATGGTGAAAAATGGATCTGCGAGCCTTCAGGGATTCGATCGCCAAACCACAGCCGCCAGCCGGCTTGAGCCCTGCCCTGCAGGCGCTGTGGTGGGATGCAAAGGGCGATTGGGCTAAGGCGCACGAATGCGCGCAGCAGCGCGACGATACGGCGGGCATGCACGTGCATGCCTATCTCCACCGCAAGGAAGGCGACCAGTCGAATGCGGAATATTGGTATCGCCGCAGCAACGCCGCGCCGTCGACCTCAACGCTTGACGAGGAATGGGAAGAGTTGGCGCGTGCATTTTTGGAGCAAAGCTGACGCCTGTTCGCCAAAAATAGCCGGTCCTGCATCCATTCGCCAGGTTTTCAGCCGGCGCCCTGTGGCTTGTCCCTGCCGTTCCATTCCGCGTTGCGCGCTCGCGCCTCTTCGGCGATCAGCTTGAACTCCCGCATCTTCGCAGCCTCGATGGAGAATGCGCTGCTTGGCAGGACACCGCGGTCCTCCTGACTGTTCTGAAACTGAAAACGGGCCTCCAGTTCGGCCCATATTCGCTCGGGTGCCGTATCGAGGCTAGCAAGCAGCGCGACGACCAGCGCCAAAGTCTCGCGCTGGGCGTTCAGCCGTCCTTCGATCTCTTCATTCGGCAATTCTGACATGCGGGTCGCTTCCAGTTTCTGGCTCAACGGCAAAATCGCACCCTTGTTCCGGAATTCGGGGCCGACATGTGAGCAATTCCCGAAAACGCGAGCAACAGTTTTTCCCTTGACCGGGTTGAGCGACCCGGGGCTGAGATTCCACACCGTCGACCCCTCCAGGTTGACAGAGCAGGCCCATCGATTTAAGTTCGCGTTAGTGGCCACTAACGCGAAATATTGGACAGCGCTCGGAGACTCGACGAGGCGCACGATATTCGAACTGTTGGTCGAGCAGCCTTGTTCGGTCAGCGGACTTGCTCGTGTGCTGCCTGTGACCAGGCCGGCGGTCTCTCAGCACTTGAAAGTACTCAAGGATGCCGGGCTCGTGGCCGACACGCGCTCTGGCAAGGAACGAATATACCGTATCGATCCGAACGGCCTGGCAAGTCTGCGCGCGGAAATCGATCAGTTCTGGAGCAAGACCCTGGCAGGCTACAAATTGGCAGTCGAGCATCCAAAGAAGGACCAGCCATGAGCAAGTATCCTGCAACCGCGCCCGTAAGGCATTTCGTCATTGTCGAGGCACCTATCGAGCGTGCCTTCAAGGTCTTCACCGAGGAATTCGGGAGATTCAAACCTCGCGAGCACAATCTTCTTGCCGTGCCGATCGCAGAGACGATCTTCGAACCCAGGGTCGGGGGCCACGTTTACGATCGCGGCGTGGACGGCAGCGAATGCCGCTGGGCTCGTGTGTTGGCTTACGATCCCCCCGGCCGGCTGGTTCTGAGCTGGGACATCAGTCCTCGGTGGCAGATTGAGAGCGACCTGAACAAGACCAGCGAATGGGAAGTCAGGTTCACGGCTGAGACGGAGAACAGAACCCGGGTTGAGATCGAGCACCGGAACCTCGAACGCCATGGCGAAGGCTGGGAGGGCGTGCGCGTTGGGGTTGATAGCGATCAAGGCTGGCCGCTGTACCTGCGGCGATTCCAGGACCTTTTCCCTGGTGCGGCGGCCTGACCGTCCCCGCCTTCGCGAGCATGACTCGCAAGCACCGTCGGGTTCACTGCGATTCCAGGGAGCGGAGACAACATGGAAGTCTATTGGTTAAGCATTCTCGGCGTGCTCGTGCTCTGTTTGCTATCGGTAGTATTGGCAGTCTACTCGGGTTCGTCCAAGGGATTTGCAGGAGCGCTGGCGGGACCGGTAGTCCCGGTAGACGACGACAATCGGCTCTATAGGGTAGACCGCGTTCACATGAACTCGGCTGGCGCCCTTTATCCTGCCCGCGGCGCTAGCGATGATGGTTGGCGTTGGAGCGGCCACTTTGGCGATATTGGTCTGGACCCACCTGGCGATACGCCTCCTCCACCTGGGAGTCTACCTGCGTGGCGGAAACGCCGCCAAGGGAGGTAGTGTCAGGACGATCTTGTACGTCTCTGGAGCGCTGGTCACGTTTGCCCTTATTCTTGTGACTGGATGGACAGCGCTCAATTAACGTTGGCGCCATTCCGTGGAGGCTACAGTTCGCGACACTCGGCGGCTGACGCTATGAAACCTTCTGATTTTTAAGCCGTTATCGCCGGATGCCCGAGGCTAAATTAAAGCCGAAATCGGTTGACGGCGCCCAATCGCGCGATGCCGAGAAGTCGCGCCGCGAGAAACAATCGACCGTCGAAGTCGCGTCAGAGGTCGTCGGCGAGCCCACGCCGCCGCCGGATGTCATCGAACCCGATCCTGAGCTGACGCCGGAAGAGGCCGAGCGGGCGCGCAAGAGATACCTGCTTAAGCGCTTCTGGATCAGCGCGCGCGGTTATTGGGGCAGCAGTGGCGACAGGGTCGCTTGGCCGTTGACGATCGGGCTTTTGGTTCTGATCGTCACCAATGTCGGCTTCCAATATGGGATCAATGTCTGGAATCGCGCAATTTTCGACGCCATCGAGCAACGCGATGCCCATACCGTATATTGGCTGAGCGCCGTGTTCCTGCCACTCGTGTTCGGAAGCGCCAGCCTTGTGGTGGCACAAGTCTTCTTTCGCATGAGGATACAGCGCCGCTGGCGTTCCTGGCTCACCACCGCGGTCATCGCGCGTTGGCTGGCGAGCGGCCGCTACTATCAGCTGAATCTCGTCGGCGGCGACCACAGCAACCCCGAAGCCCGCATCGCCGAGGATTTGCGGATTGCCACCGAATCGCCCGTCGATTTCATCGCCGGTGTCATCGTCGCATTTCTGTCGGCCTCGACCTTCATCGTGGTGCTCTGGACGATCGGCGGCGCCCTGACCCTGCCGATCGCAGGTTCGACCGTCACCATTCCCGGCTTCCTGGTCATCACCGCGGTGCTCTATTCCGCGATCACGTCCACTTCGATGGCGGTCATCGGCCGCCATTTCGTCCGCCTCTCCGAGGGAAAAAATCAGGCTGAAGCCGAGTTCCGCTACACGCTGACGCGCGTGCGGGAAAACGGCGAGAGCATCGCATTGCTCGGCGGCGAGGAGGAAGAGCGTAGCGGCATCGACAAGACGTTCGGCCATGTGCTCAGGCAATGGGCGCTCCTTGCAGGCCAGCACATGCGCACGGCGCTGGTGTCGCAGGGGTCGAGCCTGTTTGCGCCTGTCGTGCCGGTCTTGCTTTGCGCTCCAAAGTTCCTCGAAGGCAGCATGACACTTGGACAGGTCATGCAGGCTGCCTCGGCGTTTGCCATCGTGCAGGGCGCGTTCGGATGGCTGGTCGACAACTATCCCCGTCTCGCCGACTGGAACGCCTCTGCACGGCGCATCGCCTCGCTGATGATGTCGCTCGACGGGCTCGAGCGGGCGGAGCAGAGCAACACGCTGGGACGCATACAGCGCGGCGAAACCGGCGGCGATGCGATGCTCAGCCTGAACAATCTCTCCGTGTCGCTCGACGACGGCACCGCCGTGGTCAAGGAAACCGAGGTCGTGATCGAACCGGGCGAACGGGTGCTCGTCGCCGGCGAATCCGGCTCGGGCAAGAGCACGCTGGTGCGGGCCGTCGCGGGTCTGTGGCCATGGGGTAGCGGCAGCGTCAACATCCGCGCTGACAGACGGTTGTTCATGTTGCCGCAACGGCCTTACATCCCGACCGGGACGCTTCGCCGCGCAGTCGCCTATCCGGGCGCCGCCGACAACTGGACGCTGGATAAGATCAAGGCTGCCCTCGACAAGGTGGGACTCGATTATCTCAACGAGAGGATCGAGGAGGATGCGCCATGGGACCAGACCTTGTCGGGTGGCGAAAAGCAGCGCCTCGCCTTCGCGCGTCTTCTGCTGCACCGCCCCGATATCATCGTGCTGGATGAGGCAACGTCGGCGCTCGATGAGAAGAGCCAGGACAAGATGATGGAGATGATCATTCGCGAATTGCCGAAGGTCACCATCATAAGCGTAGCGCATCGCGCCGAGCTGGAAGCCTTCCACAGCCGCAAGATCACATTGGAGCGGCACAAAGGCGGCGCAAAACTTGTCAGCGACATCGAACTCGTCCCGCGCAAGGACAGACGGAACTTGCTCATGCGCCTACTGAGGCAACGGCGCGCCAACGGAAAGCCAGCGCGACCTTGAGCAAAGCGTCGCTGCCCCAGACAAAAAGTGAGGCCGCGGGTCGGACCAGGCCGACCATCGCCGGTTCGAGTCACTGGCCGCATCTGGTCCTGAAAGCACCAGCCGTGGTACCTTGATTCCGGGCAGGTGTTGCTTTCGGAACGTCGATGGCACGAGCGCATTTCCATGTTCGTGGTGCAACGCCGCGGCCGGCTGTGAAAACCCGGGTTGATTTCAAAAGCCCAGATTGATTTCGAAAGCAAAGGGACCAGCAATGACAATCGCCAAGAACACGATCTGCCTTTGGTACGACAAGGACGCCGAGGTTGCGGCTCGCTTCTATGCCGAGACTTTTCCCAACAGTTCGGTGAAGTCCGTCCACCGCGCGCCAAGCGACTACCCGTCCGGCAAGGCCGGCGACGTGCTGACCGTCGAGTTCACGGTCGCCGGCATCCCCTGTCTCGGCCTTAATGGCGGGCCCGCGTTCAAACACAACGAAGCCTTCTCCTTCCAGATAGCCACCGACGATCAGCAGGAGACCGACCGCTACTGGAACGCCATCGTCGGAAATGGCGGCCAGGAGAGTGCCTGCGGCTGGTGCAAGGACAAATGGGGCATCTCCTGGCAAATCACGCCGCGCGTGCTGACCGAAGCGATGGCCGCCGGCGGCGATGAAGCAAAGCGCGCATTCGACGCCATGATGGAGATGAAGAAAATAGACGTTGCTGCGATCGAGGTGGCACGGCGCGGTTGACAGTCCTGGGCTGACCCGACGCGAAAAGATCAGAGCGGAGCGGCCGGAAATGCTGCCGGCCCCATCTCCAGGCAGGCGTGCGATGGTGTTGAACTGCGCTGATTTTTACGACGCCGAACTGCGACGGCACAACGAGGTCTTCAGGGCTGCGGTCAAGGCGGGAACGCGCGATCGCGTGCTCGACATCGGATGCGGTTCGGGACAATCCTCTCGCGATGCCGCCCGTGTCGCGGTGGAAGGCAGCGTGCTTGGCGTGGACGTATCGGCGCAGATGCTCGAGATCGCCCGGAGGCGTAGCGCGGAAGAGGGATTGCGAAACGTCGCCTTTGAGCGCGGCGATGCGCAATTGCTGGTGTTTCCGCCGGCGGGCTTCGATCTGTGCATCAGTCGGTTTGGCGTGATGTTCTTTGCCGATCCGGCGGCGGCGTTCGCCAACATCGCCCGGGCGATGCGACCAGGGGCGCGTCTTGTATGGATGGTATGGCAGGGCCAGAACCGCAACGAATGGGCGACTGCCATTCAGCGGGCAATTGCGCCGGGGACCGCCATATCGGCGGGCGCCGCCACCCCGTTTTCGCTTGGCGATCCCGCCATCACCGCGGAGATCTTGCGTGCATCCGGATTTGTGTCGATCGACTTCGCCGAAGTGCATGAGCCGGTCTTCTACGGCAGGGACGTCGATGCGGCCTATGACGCTTTGCTTGGCCTGCAATTGGTGAAGGATCCGCTGGCCCGCGCGGATGTGGATGCCGCGGCGGCGCTGCGGCGGTTGCGCGATCTGCTCGACGCGCAGTTGACCGCGGACGGTGTGCTTTTCGACTCGCGTGCCTGGATCATCACCGCGTTTCGGGCGAGCCGATAGTAGCCGCTCGATGTAGACGATCCTGTTCTCTCGCCCTTCTGCTCAACCCATTTGCGGCGTGATCGTTGGAGAAGCCAAATCCGGCTTCTTTGCCGATATGGCTGCCCGTTTGCCGTCGAGAAAAATTCCGACCGCTGCGGACATCGCCGCCGCCTATGTCTACCTCATGGAAAGCGACTTCACGACCGGCGAGACAATCCGCATCGATGGCGGCCATCACCTGATCTAGCCGCCATTTGCACGCCGCCTGAATGGGTTGAGCCGGCATGACCGCTAGACCGGCGCACTCCTGCCGAAGGCAGCGAGCGCCGGCGGCATCATGCCGGCGTCGCTCAATCGGGGTTTACATCGGCAGCCAGGTCCCTAGTTTTAGCGTTTCGCGCCGCGCACCTAAGTGCGTGGATGATCGAGGACGGGACCGTGAGCTTTGGCCGGCCCCTCGAAACTTTCAAAGGATGGCTATCATGACACAGGCCAAGAATGGCGACACCGTGCGCATCAATTACAATGGCCGCCTGGCTGACGGCACTCAGTTCGATTCTTCCGGCAACGAACCGCTGCAATTCACGCTGGGTGAAGGACAAGTGATCGCCGGTCTCGAAACCCATGTCGAGGGCATGGAGGTGGGCGCGAAAAGCACCGTCACCATTCCCGCCGACGCCGCCTACGGCCCCCACCGCCCCGAAGCGGTCATGACCGTCGATCGCGCCCGCGTACCAGACAACATCAACGTCGATATCGGCACTCGATTGCAGGTCAGAACCCCAGAGGGGCGCCCGATGCCGGTAACAGTCGTCGGCGTGGACGACACCAGCGTCAAGCTCGACGGCAATCATCCGTTAGCGGGACGGGATCTGGTGTTCGACGTTGAACTGGTCGAGATCGTTCAGGCGGCGTAGGGCACGGCAAAGGCCGTGGTGGCTATGATTTCGGGTGACGCACTTCCGCCGGCGGTTTCGGCGGTGCGTCACCTGTCGGAGGGAAAGACCGCGACGGCGGAAATCGTGTAGCTTGCAGCAACCCATAGAGACATTCGGCATCTGGAATGTCCAATTCAGCGTCGCAGTTTCGAGGACCTGTAGGCTCACGCCAACGCGGTCGCCCTCCATTTCATGTATTACAACTTTGTCCGCATTCATGCTTCACTGCGCATGACGCCGGCGATGGCCGCTGGCGTGACTGGCAAGCTTTGGGAGATCGGCGATATCGTTGCGCTAATCGGAGCCAAGGAAGCCGAGAAGCCAATAGTGCGCGCACCGTACGGGAAGAAAGGCGTCTCAATTGATTGATCCTAAACCCATCACGAACGAAAATATTCTGATGGCGCTTGGCATCGTTCTCGTCGAAATTCGCGCGACCGATGATCTATCCAAAGCACGGATGCTCGCTGACTCATTTCACAACGCACCGGCCATGATCGCGTCTGGCGCCAGTCCTCAGGATACCTGGGCAAGTGTACTTGGAACCGCTCGCAGGCTTGATATGGAACGATATGTCGTCTGGCTATTAAGACACGTTCAGGCGAGACAGATTTCAAACTGAGACACTACCGTGGAAGACCTCGCTTGACAGCCGACTTCTCGTGACCGCAAAGTCTCGTGATGCGGGCGATTGGCTGGAATAGAATTGCGCGTGTCGGAGCAATCGTGCTGATGATCGGCACAAATGTTCCTGGGCCGGCGCGTTCCGACTCGCTCCTTCTCACAAGCCCGTCCCAGCCAGCCAATGTCGGCGATGCGATGCTGGCGGCTGCCAATTATCATGATTCCGGCGACTATGATCGCGACCTTGCCGCTGTGGCGAAGCAGGCCGGCGACTGGGTCGTCAAGCGCGCAATGGAGGTGCCTCGCCCCGCCCTGGTGCTCGACATCGACGAGACGGCTTTGGCCAACTGGGAAGTGATCACACGTGACAATTTCGGCCGCCCGATCGGCGGCGCCTGCGACATCGCAATCGACGGTCCCTGTGGCTGGGCCGCCTGGGACCAGCTTGCGAAGGATCCGGCCATTGACCCGGTGCTGGAGGTCTTCCGGCAGGCGCAAACGGCGAAAGTCGCGGTATTCTTCATCACCGGACGTCCGGAGGACCAGCGTCAGGCAACCGAACAGAACCTGCAGTCGGCCGGCTATGCCGGCTATGAGCACCTTTACATGGTCCAGCCTGGGGGCAAAAATGGTTCTGCCGCAGATTTCAAGGCACCCATAAGGGCCGAAATCGAAAAGGCCGGCTACACGATAATTGCCAATGTCGGTGACCAGCCATCCGACCTGTTCGGCGGGCATGCCGAGAAGCTGTTCCTGTTGCCGAACCCGTTCTACCGGGTTCGCTGACGGCCTATACGGCACACGCCCGGATCCTCGGCTCCTGCCGAGCACCTACTAAGGTATCAAGACGACCTTGCCGGTAGCGCCGCGCTCCTCCAGCAGGCGATGCGCGTGGCTGGCCTGGTCGAGCGGGAAGCGGCCGCCGTTGGTCACCTTGAGCTCACCGCTCGCGGCCAGATCGAAAAGCTCCAAAAGACCGTCACGGAGTCCGTCCGTAGACAGTAGCGGCAGCAGGGCAAAACCCCTCAGCGACTGGTTGCGACCGATCATCGCCTCCATCTGCGGGGCGCCGAGCCTGTATCTCCCCAGTGCGGCAAACACCAACTCTCCGCAAGGCGCCAAAGCCTCCAGCGCAACCGCCGTCAGCGGGCCGCCGACGATGTCGTAGATGATGTCGACGCCAGCGCCGCCTGTCGCTGCCCGGACGTGCTCCGACCAATCCGTCTTGCTGTAGTCGACGGAAGCGTCGGCCCCCAGCGACAAAGCAAGGTCGAGCTTGGCCTTGCTGCCGGCTGCCGCGATGACGAGGCTCGCGCCGGCGCGCTTGGCAAGCTGGACAAGCAACGAACCGACGCCGCCCGCGGCAGCCGCGACCAGCACCGATTTGCCGGCCGGCGGGCTTTGCCGCGATAGATGCAGCGCCGTCAGCCCTTGCACCATCAATGCCGTCGCGTTTTCGAACGAGAGCGAATCCGGCAAGGGCACGGCCAGGCTTGCGTCGATCGTCACATACTCGGCATAGCCGCCAAACGGGCGGCTCGAGGCGAACAACGGCGCGGCGACGCGCATGCCGAGCAAGGAAGCCTCCACCCCATGCCCGAGCGCCTCGACGATCCCGGCGGCCTCGACGCCAGGGATCATCGGCAGTTGCGGCGTCACCGCATAGCGATCCCTACGCATCAGCACTTCGAAGAAATTCACCCCGGCCGCATGAACGCGGACCAGGACCTCGCCGGCTTGCGGCTCAGGCTTCGGCACCGCGACTATGTTGAGAACGTCGGGCCCGCCGAAACGGTTCAGTTGAATGGCTCTCATCGTATGCACCGATCGCTGTTGGCATCGGCCGCTGTTTGCCACTATCTGCCTGGCTTCGACTACACACCGATTTGTTCGCGACTGACCGGGAGGTGACCATGGCCAAGCTGATCAAGAGGCTGCCAATGCTGCCCGCAGAGCGCGCGCTTAAAGTGATTTCGGGCCGCTGGAAGGCGGTCATTCTGTACCATCTCTTCGACGGGCCGCGGCGGCTGTCGGCGCTGCAGGCGCTGATGCCCGGCATTACCCAGAAAGTGCTGATCCAGCAGCTTCGCGAAATGGAAGAGCACGGCCTCGTCCGCCGCGAGATCTTCGCCGAAATCCCGTCGCGCGTCGAATATTCGGCGACGCGGCTCGGCCTCAGCCTCGAGCCCATCCTGCTGGCACTTTGCCAGTGGGGCCAGCATCACGCCGACGAACTGAATGAGATGGACCGCCTTGCCGATTGCATCATCAGGCCACGGCAAACGCAGGACGCCCATGGCGTGTGAACAAAAAGGGCGGCGCATGCGCCGCCCCAATGCCTGGGAGAATTAATCCTTGGGAGGACTGTTCGAACCTGTGCTCAGGCCGCCTTGACTTCCTCGGCGACGGCATCGGCCTGACGCGCCGTCTTCAGCACCCTGGCCCACCATGCAATGTCGTTGACCAGCGCGGTTGCCGCCTGGTTGAGGTGCTCGAACTCGTCGAGCTTCTTGTCACCTTGCCTGACCGCAAGGAAATCGGACCAGGCGATGTGGACGGCGGACTTCACCGGCGCCATCTGCAACTCGACCGCATGCAGCCTCAGCTGCTCGACCGCGCGCGCGCCACCGACGCTGCCATAGCCGACGAAGCCGGCCGGCTTCTTGTTCCACTCGTTGGCGGCGTAGTCGATGGCGTTCTTCAGCACGGCCGTCGGGCCATGATTGTATTCGGCGGCGGTGAAGATGAAGCCGTCGAATCCGGCGACCTTCTTTTGCCAGCGCTGCGCCACTTCGTTCTGCGACGGCACCCAGGCGGAGGATGCGACCTCATCGAAGAACGGCAGCGGGAAATCGCGCAGGTCGACGACTTCAACGTCGATGTCGGCGTGCGACTTGGCGATCTTGGCAATCCATTGGGTCGGGACGTCGGCAAAGCGGGCCGCGCGGGTCGAACCAATGATGATGGCGATTTTGGGTTTTGACATAGAGGGGGCTCTCCTTACGGGAATACTGGTATCGTTTAGATACCTGAGCTATATGAGTAACTACCCGCTCAATGTGCAAGGAGGCACTTTTTTGTTACCAAGGCACCCGCACCGCACCGAGGACTGCCGCGCCATCTCGGAAATCCTGCAGCGCGTCGGCGACAAATGGACGGTGCTCGTCGTCGGCAAGCTCGGCAACGGGCCACTGCGTTTCAACGAGCTGCGCAGCGCCGTCGGCGGAATTTCGCAAAAGATGCTGACCACCACCTTGCGCGGGCTCGAGCGCGACGGCTTCGTCACCCGCACGGTGTTCCCGACCATCCCGCCGCGGGTCGACTACGAATTGACCGATCTTGGCTACGAGCTGCTTGTGCCGGTCGATGCGCTCGGCGAATGGGCGCGCAAGAACACAGAGCGCGTCAAGGCCGCGCGCGAGAAGTTCGACGCCATGCACAGCTGAACCCTTGCGCTACAAGGGTTTGAACCTGCCTGGGATAACCCTGGACGAGCCCTACTGCTGTAACTGCATCTTGCTCTTCGGCAGCTTCTCGATCCGGTTCCATTTCGGGTTGGGACTGACCACCCGCCCGCCAATCGTGCAGGTCGTGGTCGTCTCCTTGCGGCAATTGCTCACCGTCGTGCCGCTGGTATCGCATTTCGTCGCCGAGCAGATCTCGCACTTGGCCGCCTGCCCGTTGATAGTGCGGTTTTCCGACGTGCAGGTGGCGCCTGGATCGCCTTTTTTGACCTCGGCAAAAGCATTTGCGGACGACAGGCAGACCAAGGCCGCAAAGGCACTCGTCAGGGCAGCGTTCAGCATGTGTTGACGCATTGTCTTTCCTCCCAATATCCCGCCGGTCGCGCTGCAGGCGCATGCGGGAACCCGTTAGTCAAAGACCACGCGGGATCGCTGCCCGCATCCCCCGCGCGGGAGAGACGGCTGTTTATATCCGTCTTCTGGAATCAGGCCGGTCAGCCTTCCGCCGGAACTGCCTTCGGCTTGCCTTCGCCGTCCAGCGCCACCATGACGAAGTCGGCATGGGTGACCTTCTCCATCAGATCGGAGAGATAGCGCTGCGCCCAGGCCTCGACCTTGAGCGTCATCGAGGTGCGGCCGACGCGTTCGACATGCGTATAGATGCACAGCGTGTCGCCGATCTTCATCGGCTTGGCGAAGGACATTTCCTTCACCGCCGCCGTCACCACGCGGCCCTTGGCGCGCTCGGCGGCGCGGATGCCGCAGGCGAGATCCATCTGCGCCATCACCCAGCCGCCAAAAATGTCGCCTGCCGCATTGGCGTCCGAAGGCATGGCCAGCGTCCTGAGCGTCAGATCGCCGATCGGCCGCCCGTCCGCGTAATGCACCATTTGGCCAATCCTCTCGAAGCCGATTGTCCCGATCCCGTACCGTCATGGCACGAACAGGTCAACGCGCCACTGAACAGGTCGCGGCCTGAAGTTCGGCTATCGGTCGACAGTGTTGAAAAGATGCGGCGCGAAGCTAGACGAGCGCAACCAGTAGGATTGCATTCCGTAGCCGAGCTGGCGGCGTATTCGTGATACGCGATCAACCTCGTCCTGAAACGAGATTCTAACGGAATGTGTCAGGCGGTTGGCTGGGTGACTTTTCAACAATATCGGCGGAAAACGGTCAAATCGATGTGGGCTATGGCGCTCTATAGCACGCCATAAACCCACTTCTTTCAAACCAGCCGTCCTTGAAATTGCGACACAGGAACCGACCTGTGTAACCTTCAGAATATCCAACGACGAGCACGATCGCGAGCACAGTTGAAGCGGCCAAGACTCGTCTCCATTTCATGGTTCCATGCTCCTGCTCCGGCAATCTTGTAACCGAAGTTCGCAGTTCTCTAAAAGGCTGCAACGAGAAGGCTGGCGCGCCCGATGGCGCGACAGAACCAAGCCCTCGCCGATAGGCGTGCTTCACAAAACGGGCCAGGGCGTCGGGACGTAGGCGTAGGCGTTGCCTTCGCGGATAGCATGACCGATGCCTGGAAGGGCAGGTGAATGTGGATCAATTCGGGCTGAAAAGAAGCAAAGTTCTGGCTCCATGACGCCGGCAGAGCCGATGGTCCTGCCAGCGCAATTCCTTTCTCTGCCCGTTTCGGACCGAGGCTTTTCAGAACGCGAAATCCGCGGACTGAACGACATCGGCTGGGAGCCAGGTTTCATGAACCTGCAGGATCTCGGGCCCGCGGCTGTAGCCGTGATCGCGGACCACCATCGTCGTGACCCGGCCATTGTTCGGTTCATCGGAGTCCTTCGCGTCGCGCTGCCATTCGTGGTAGTTCACGATCGCCAGGTCGGCGCTTTGATGGCTGGTCCGGATGTCGCGTATTTTGATACGGAAGGCCGGATTCGATCCGTAGATGCTCTTCATGTAACCTGCGAAGTCTTTTTTCCCGAACGTCCTGCCGCCTGGCATGATGGCGACCAAATCGTCGCTGATCCGGTCGAGCGCGTTCTTCTTGAACGTCGCGTCGTCGCCAGGACATCGGCCCGCCACCCAGTCGCTGAAGAATTCGTGGATGTCGTGGATCGTCGCCTCGATTTCCTTCGTTTGAAGGGACATTTTTTCCTCCTGTCTCAAGATGATGCTGGATCAGGCGCTTTACGCCGTGGGTTGCCCCGACCGGACGCTGCTTGAGGACAGCCCGTACCACGCGAGCCACAGGCACATGAGAAGCGAGGAAATCAGCCAGATCGGACCTCCGATGCCGATCCCGAGCTGCTCACCGAGTGTCCACCCGGTTGCCGAAAGGATACCGAACGCCGAGCCGACGATCGCGGCCCATCGCGGCAGTATCCCGACGTTGTCGCGGGCGTCGTGATACGCGACAAGCGCTGTCGCCAAGGCCAGCGCCCAGAATCCGTTACCCATGCCGCCGGAAAACGCCCACCAGGTCATGAAAGCGTTGGTGTCACCCCGGTCGGCCGCGACCGCGACCACCGATGCCTCGGCGACTGCGGTGGAGAACGTGGTCAGGGCGCCGAGAGCCATCACCATCCAGGCGGAACTCAGCATCGGCGAATGCCGGACCCGGGGGTTGAGCGCCAGGTTCAGGAACGAAGCGCCGGCGATCAGGAACAGCGCCGCTGCCGCCGTCCAATGGACCGTAGCCCATCGCCCATGGCCTTCGGCGATATTCTGCATCTGAACGGACAAATCCGCGTCCGGTGGCCCGTGAAAGACGAGCGCAGCCGCCAGCAGCAGCGTTCCGGTGGCGAGCCAGACACCGCCCGGCCCGCTCATGCTGCTATTATTCGTTTGCATCGGGAAAACCTCCTGTGGCCTTTACCACACCATGAAGTTTAGACCCGCGCCACGGTTGCCCGCTTCGGCGTAAATACCCACGCAGCGAGAAATTTTGGCTTGGGTAAGATTAGCCAGATACGCCCATGCCGATCAGGCCGTGCTCGATCGCAAAGGCCGTGGCTGCCGCGCGCGTGCGCACGTTCAGCCGCGTCAGGATATCGCTAACGTGACGGTCTACCGTCCGCTGGCTCAAACCGAGCTCGCCGGCAATTTCCGGGTTGGTCAGGCCTGACGCGATCAGGCGCAGAACCTGCGTCTGTCTGGGGGTGAGAGCTTCGCTGCCTGTCGCCGTCATGGTCGCCCGCAGCTTGCCGGCAACGGCTTCGTCGGGGCGCGCGCCGAGCTCGCGGAAAAGTCTTATCGCTTCGTCCAGTTCGGTCTGCGCCGCTTCAGTATCGCCGGTTGCGAGACAGGCCCGCGCTGTCAGCACCCGCATCCGGGCAAGATGATAGGGCGCCCGAAGGTCCCAGAGGATCTCCACTGTGCGCCGGATATGGGCCAATGCCTCCGCGGCTCGACCAGCATGGATCAGCACCCGCGCGGTAGCCTCGGCGGCTGCGGCGCGGACTGCATCCCCGGAATATTGGCGCGCGCAGTCGCGCAGTGTTTCGCACAGTTCCCAGGCGTCATCGGCAGAACCGACAGCGAGAGTGATTTCCACCGCAGCCGGCAAGAGGCGGAGTTTGCCGGGCATGTCGTCGACCGACTGCAGTGCGCGGCGGATCGCCGAAAGGGCCGACTGCTCGTGCCCCTGCTGCAATCGCATAAGCGCCAGCCCCGGCTGCGGATCGAACCCGAGCCTGCTCGCTGCGCGATAAGCGGCATCGGCCTCGTCCCATTGGCCGCGGAGGCGAAAGACCTCGCCCTTCTGGTAGAATGCCGGACCGGCGTGGTGCTTCGAGGGCCCCTGCTGAAGGCGGATGCTGGCGACACCGGCCTCACGGCCGGCCTCGTCCCAGTGGCCGTCGAGGATCAGGATTTCGGCCCGGTGGATCAGGCATCGGCCGGTGAAGGCAACGATGTCGGGCTGTCCCGAGCACCATCCGACCAGCGCCGATGTCCATTCCCTCGCCCGGCTCGTGGCATGAAATTTCTGACAGATCTCGATCACGCTGCAGTAGACCAGCCCGGTAACGATCGGTGAGAGCCGGCCCGAGATGACCGAAACCATCACCTCGTCCAGCAGTTCGAAGCCGCGCACATAGTCGCCGCGCAGGATCAATATCCGGCCTTGAAGGTGGCGCGCGATAGCCAAGAGGTCCGAATCTTCGCAGCGCTGTCCGATCTCCGCTGCACGTGTTGCGTGCGCGAATGCTTCGTCCGGACTGTCGGCGGCGAGGCATTGTTCGACCATTGGAAGCTGAAGGTAGCCGTGTTCTGCACATTCCGGCGCATGATCCGCGACCAGCCGGTTGGCACGGGTCAGCCATCCGCTGCCTTGGGCGAATTCTCCGCGAAACATCAGGGTGAGCCCGATCCAGAAGCCGCAACGCGCTGCAGATCGTTCGCGTCCGTTCCGGAGATGCTCTTCGAAGGCCCTCTCGTAGTCCCGAACGAATTCCTCCTCGCGCCCAAGCATGTAGGCGGCTTCCCCGAGGCGCTGGAGCTCGGCGCCGCCAAGTTCACTGCGGCGGTCTCTGTCTGACAGTTCGCGGTGAAGCCTGGACCAATCTCCGCGATTGGCTAGCTCCGCATACGGATCCGATGCAACTGCACCGTCTTCCGGCGACTTGTCGGGTGATCGGTCGGAGGGCGCGGGCATATCCTCAGAATAGCACATATCTTGCTGAGGAGGTGGCGGCAGGTTACCGATGTGGCAGAAGTTCGTTTCGGGCTCAATCGAGCCGTTCATCGCGTCCGCCGCCGAGGACCGGAAAGGGTCGCACTCTGCCGTCTGCAAGGTGTTTGTCCCGCGACCGTTGTGTGGCGAAACCGGCTAAAATCCCTGTCATGTGAAACGTGTCATGGCCGCTTAGGGTGTCATTTCGCCCTCTACCGGAACCGCCCCCAACGTCGGCGCCTCTTGCTCGATATGATCCCACAGACGGTTCGAGATCGGCCCGTGCGGCCGGTCGCGGCGGCGCGCCACCACCAACTCCTCGGTGCGGCCTGGCAGATGACGACCGGCAATGGATTGCAGGCGTCCGTCGCGCAGCTCTTCCTCGATCAGGAAGCGGGGCATGTGGCCCCACCCGAGACCCTGCAGGATGATTTCCTTCTTCATGCCCTGATCGGCCACCATGCATTGAGGCGCACCCTCGATCATGAAGTAGTCTTGTTGCGGTGAATGGCGGGCCGTGTCGCGCATGACACATTGGGTGAACCCGTGCATCTGATCCGGCGTGATGGGGTGCTTGATCCGCTCCGGCAGAAAGCCCGACGCCACTACCGGAACGAATGGCACCTTGCACAGATCGATCCATTCCACGCGCGGGTCGCTCTTGTCGATCCAGTGCAGGATCAAATCGGCTTCGTCGTCGAAGAGGCGCTCCCACGGCCCGCCCACCGCCTCGAAGTGCAGATGCAGGCGTGTGCCCGGGCACTGGGCGAAGAACCGTCCGAGCATGCCCAGTGCCTGCGGGCGCGGGCACAGGTCGCCGATCACCACATGGATCTCGCTTTCTTCGCCCATTGACAGCTGAGCAGCATGAAGCCGCAAGCCCTCGAACTCGCGCAGCAGCGATTGTGCCCTGCGATGGAACGACAGCCCTGCCTCGGTGGGGCGCACGCGATAGCCGCCGCGATCCAAAAGAACGAGGTCGAGTTGCCGCTCCAGCTTTGCCACGGCGGCGAACACAGCCGGGTGCGAGCGATGCAGCATGGCCGCCGCAGGCTGGAAGCCGCCGCAGCGGACCACGGCATCGAAGCATTGCAGGTCGTGCAGGGTGAATTCGGCCATGTCAGCTTCTATTACAGAGATCGTCCTATCTTTGTAATATCATCAAGAGCACGTCGCAGCTAGGCTTTGCCACATTCAACGCTCCAAGGAGGAAGGTGTATTCACCATGAATGAGCTGGGTTTCGTGACCGTCGGCGATGGCACACGCATCGCCTACCGCATCGACGGCGACGCCGGGAAACCCGTGCTGATGCTGTCGAATTCCATCGCCACCACGTTGCGGATGTGGGATATGCAGGTCGACGATCTGTCGAAGCATTTCCGTGTTCTGCGCTATGATTTTCGCGGCCATGGAGGGTCTAGCGTTCCGGCCGGCGCTTATTCGCTCGACCGGCTTGGCCGCGACGTGATCGAGTTGCTCGACGCCCTGGGCATTGAACGCGTGCACTTCCTCGGCCTGTCGTTGGGCGGCTTCGTCGGGCAGTGGCTCGGCATACACGCGCCCGAGCGGATCGAGCGCTTGATCCTGAGCAACACCTCGTCCTACCTCGGACCGGCAAAGCAGTTCGATGAGCGGATTGCCGCCGTGCTGCAGGCGCCGGACATGTCGGAAACCGCCGAGACGTTCCTGGGCAACTGGTTTCCTGCGCGTATGCTGGCGGCCAACGCGCCCGTCATCGAAGAATTTCGCGCCATGCTGCTGGCCATCGACCGGCAAGGCCTGGCTGGTTTGTTCGCGGCGGTTCGCGATGCGGATCTTCGCCGAACCGTAGCGCTGATTTCCAGGCCAACGCTGGTGATCGCCGGCCGCCACGACACGGTGACAGCCGCCAGCCATAGCGAGCTGATCGCGGCGACGGTGCCCGGCGCAAAACTGGTTGTCCTGCCCGCGGTCCACTTGTCGAATGTCGAGTACCCCGCCGAATTCATAGAGGCCGTGCTCGGTTTTCTGCGCTGAGCCGGAGGACCGCGGGGATGCTGAGCGAATCCCCGTTTCGAACATCGCCCGCATGGACCGCAACCTATGATGCGCTAGCGCGCAGTGCGGGCTAGACTGGGCAACATCGATAGCGAATGACGGCTGACATGGAACTCAGCATTCGCCCATTGACGCCCGATCTGTGGCCGGCGCTCGAGGACCTGTTCGGTGACAGCGCCGTCTGCAGTCGTTGTTGGTGTATGTACGCGCGGATCGGTCGATCTTATCGAAAGCGGCCCGGCGAGGAAAACAAGGCAGCGTTCCGGCAAGCCGTCCAGCATGGTCCGCCTCCGGGGTTGCTTGCTTTCGACGGCGATGTGGCTGTCGGCTGGTGCCAGGTGACACCGCGGGATGCCCTGCCCTGGCTCGATCGGCTGTGGCAGCTCAAGCGCGTGGACGACAGGCCGGTCTGGTCCGTGTCCTGCCTCTACGTGCGAAAACAATACCGCCGACGGGGCGTAACATCCCAACTGATTGCAGAGGCTCTGGAAGTCGCAAGGCGCGCAAATGCTCCGGCACTCGAAGCCTATCCGTTCGACGCTGACGTATCGCCGAGCGCTTCCGGCAGCGGATATGCCTCCACCTTCGCGCGCGCCGGGTTCAAGGTCGTTGCCCGCAGGACGCCGGCCCGCCCGATCATGCGCTATGATTTCAAACTGTGATGGGTCTGCCTGCTTGTCGATGGCAGAACCGCTTCAGGTCAGGTCCCGGTCGCTTTTTTCACAAGCGATGCCGGATGCTCCGATGATGGCGGCGGTCTGCCGCGTCTAGGCTGGGCGAAAATTAGGGCCATCTTTATCCACCATGCAGACCTATGACTTCATCATCGTCGGTTCCGGCTCGGCCGGCTCGGTCCTGGCCGAAAGGCTGTCGGCTTCCGGCCGCTTCTCGGTGCTGGTGCTCGAGGCCGGCGGCAGTGACCGCCGCTTCTACGTGCAGATGCCGCTCGGCTATGGCAAGACCTTCTTCGACCCGGCGGTCAACTGGAACTACAAGACCGAGCCGGATCCGGGCCTTGCCGGCAATGCCGACCACTGGCCGCGCGGCAAGTTGCTCGGCGGCTCGAGTTCAATCAACGCCATGGTCTGGATCAGGGGCGCGCGTGAGGATTTCGACGCTTGGGCAGCGGCCGGCAACCCGGGCTGGGGCTTCGACGACCTGCTGCCCGCCTTCAAGGCGCTGGAGGATAACCAGGCCGGCGCCGACCAGTGGCGCGGCGTCGGCGGGCCGCTGCACGTCACCGATTGCTCGACCTCCGTCCATCCGCTCACCAAGCGCTATCTCGCCGCCGCCAACCAGGCCGGACTGCCGCTCAACCCGGATTTCAACGGCGCCTCGCAGGAAGGCGTCGGCGTCTACCAGATCACCACCAGGAACGGCCGCCGCATGTCGGCGGCGCGCGCCTTCCTGCGCCCGGCGATGAAGCGCAAAAACGTTCGCGTCGAGATGAATGCACTGGCGACAAAAATCCTGTTCGAGGGCAAGCGTGCCGTCGGTGTCGAGTATCTCCAGAACGGCAAGACGAAGACCGCGCGCGCCGGCCGCGAGGTCATCCTGTCGGGTGGCTCGATCAACTCGCCTCAATTGCTGCAGCTTTCCGGGGTCGGCCCGTCGGCCCTGCTTGGCGCTCTCGGCATTCCCGTCGTCCATGCCAATGAGAATGTCGGGGCGAACCTGCAGGACCATGTCGGCATCAACTATACCTTCAAGGGCAAGCTGCCGACGCTCAACCAGATCCTGCGCCCTTGGTGGGGCAAGCTCATGGTCGGCATGCAATACATCCTGATGCGCTCCGGTCCGCTGTCGCTATCGATGAACAACGCCGGCGGCTTCTTTCGCACCGACCCGGCGGCGGCACGGCCAAACATGCAGCTCTATTTCCAGGCGTTCTCGACCGTCATCCCGAAGAGCGGCGAGCGCCCGATCCTGACGCCAGATCCGTGGCCGGGCTTTTCCATCGGCCTGTCCAACTGCCGTCCATCGAGCCGTGGCGAGATCATGATCCGCTCCAGCAATCCGCATGACTATCCGAAGATCGTCGCCAACGCCTATTCGACCGAGGCGGATGTCGCCGAAATGCTGGCGGCGGTGAAATTCGTCCGGAAGATTGCTTCGATGCCGGCGATGGCCGAGATCATCGAGGAGGAGGTTTTGCCGGGTCCCTCGATCACCTCCGATCCGGATCTCATTCAGGATTTCAGGAAGCGCTCAGGCACCGTCTATCACCCGGTCTCGACCTGCCGTATGGGGCCTGACGCGGCACGCGCCGTCGTCGATCCGCGCCTCAGGGTGCACGGCATCGACGCCTTGCGTGTCATCGATGCCTCGATCTTTCCCGACAACATCACCGGCAACACCAACGCCGCCGCGATCATGACCGGATGGAAGGGCGCCGAACTGGTTCTGGAGGATCAGAAATGAAGATCACCGACGTCAAGACCTGGGTGGTCGGCAATCCGCCACCCGGCATCGGCGGCAAGTATTTCATTTTCGTCAAGCTCACCACCGATGGCGGCGTGGTCGGCTATGGCGAGGCTTACAACGCCACCTTCTCGGCCCATGTCACCGCAAAAATGGTCGAGGACATGGCCGAGCGCTATCTCGTCGGCCGCGATCCGCACGACGTCGAGACCTTCTTCCGCCGCGCCTATTCATCCGGCTTCACCCAGCGCCCCGACGTGTCCGGCATGGGCTGTTTCTCGGCGCTCGAAATCGCTTGCTGGGACATCATCGGCAAGGAGGCCGGCAAGCCGGTCTACAAGCTGCTTGGCGGCCAGGTGCACGAAACGCTGCGTTCCTATACCTACCTCTACCCGCACAGCGGCAGCGTCCACTCCGAGGACGCCCGCGGCAAGAACGTCTACAACGATCCCGATCTGGCTGCAGCCTGCGCGCTCGAATATGTCGAGCAGGGTTTCAACGCCGTCAAGCTCGACCCGGCCGGCCCCTACACCGCCTTCGACGGCCACCAGCCGCGCCTCGTCGACATCGACCTCTCCGCCCGCATGGTCAAAGCGATCCGCGAGGCGGTTGGCACCAGAGCCGACATCCTGTTCGGCACGCACGGCCAGTTCACCGCATCGGGTGCGCTGCGCCTGGCCCGTGCTATCGAGCCCTACGATCCGCTGTGGTTCGAGGAGCCGGTGCCGCCCGACATGCCCGAGGTCATGGCTCAGGTCGCAAGGGGCACTTCGATCCCCATCGCAACAGGGGAAAGACTTACCACCAAATTCGAATTTGCCCGCGTCATCGAGAACCGTGCGGCGACCATTCTTCAGCCCGATCTTGGCCGCTCCGGCGGCATTCTCGAAACCAAGAAGATCGCCGCCATGGCCGAAGCCTATCACATCCAGATCGCGCCGCACTGCTATTGCGGACCGATCGTCGGCGCCGCCAACATTCAGCTCGCGGTGACGCTGCCCAACTTCCTCATTCTGGAATCGCTGAAGCAGTGGGACGGTTTTCACGCGAAGCTGCTCAAGAAGAAGATCGAATGGCAGGACGGTAACGTCATCCCGTCGAAGGAGCCCGGCCTCGGCGTCGAGCTCGACGAAGCCGTCTGCGAAGCGCATCCCTGGACCGGCAAAGACCTGCATTTGCAGATGATGCAGACGCCGCTGATGCCGTGAGCACGCGTCAGGGTTATGCCTTCATCGGTCTTGGCCATCTCGGCGGCCAGCTCGCCGCCAGCCTGATCCGCAACGGCTTTGCCGTCAGCGTCTACGATCGCGACCCCGCCGCCGTCGAGTGCCTTGTGCTGCTCGGCGCCGAAGCCGCCAACAGCCCGGCCGACGCCGCCGCCCGCGCCGGCAATGCCATCACCTGCCTGGCCTCGCCGAAGGTCAGCGAGGCGGTACTGGCCGGCCCCGACGGATTGCTCGAAGGCCTGCCCAGCGGCGGCAGCTGGATCGAGATGTCGACCAATGGCCAGGACGAGATCGTGTGGCTCGCGGCACTGGCTTCAGCAGCAGGCGTCGAGACGCTCGAATGCCCGGTCACCGGCGGCGTGCATCTGGCGGCTGTCGGAAAGATTACCGCGCTGGTCGGTGGCGAGGCAGCGCTTTATGCCCGCCACCGGCCGGCCATCGAGGCGATGTGCGCCCGGTCTTTCCTGATGGGTCCGGTCGGCTCGGCGGCGGCGATCAAGGTGATCACCAACATGCTGGCCTTCATCCATCTCGTTGCCGCCGGCGAAGCGCTGATGCTGGCCAAGAAAAGCGGGCTCGACCTTGCCCAGTCCTATCACGCCATCGTCGCCTCCTCGGGCAACAGCTTCGTCCACGAGACCGAAAGCCAGCTGGTGCTGAACGGCTCCTACGACATCGGCTTCACCATCGACCTGGCACTGAAGGATCTCGGCTTCGCGCTCGGCATGGGCGAAAAATTCGGCGTGCCGCTCGCGCTTGCATCACATATCGATGCGATCTTTCAGCAGGGCAAGCAGGCCTATGGCGGCAGCGCCTGGTCGACCATGATCGTGAAGCTGCTCGAGGATGCGGTCGGCACCGAGCTGCGCGCATCTGGTTTCCCGGCTAAGCTCGAAGCTGAGATTAGCCAGATTATCAATTGATTTCAGTTGATTGGACAGATCGTCGGAAGCAAGGCCGGGAAGACCTGATTCAAAGTCTCAACGACTTGATTCAATATCTCAGCGTCAAGGCACCGGGCAGGATTTCGAAGGTCGCCGGTATGCGACCTGGCGATTCGCCGTCTATGTCGATCAGCGCGGCGTTCTTTTGCACATCGCCGAGCGGCTCGACAACCACTTTCTTGCCGCGCAGGATGGTGATCGCCGGATGGTTGCGGTGCCGCCCGCCATAGAGCAGGCGGATGTCCCAGATCAGCTTCAGCTTGCCGGCGGCGCGCAGGATGACGATGTCGAACTCGCCGTCGTTAAGCTCGGCGTCCGGCGCAATCATCATGCCGCCGCCGAAGAATTTGCCGTTGGCCACCGCCACCAGCGCCATGCGCGCCTCGACCGGGGCACCGTCGTCGATGGTGATCGCAACCTCCTGGAAGCGGTAGCGGAGGAATTCCCAGACCGTGCGCCAGTAGAACAGCGCCCTGGCCGAAACCTTGCCCTTGCGCTTGTCGGCATTGACCGCGCGGTCGGTAGCGCCGGAAAGCCCGAGGCTGGCGATGTTGATGAAATGGCGGCTGGCCAGCGCGCCGTGGTCGTCGACATAGCTGATGCAGCCGGCATCGACCTTGCGCGGCTTGGCCTCGGCAATCCGCTTCAGCGTCAGATCGACATCGTTCGACAGGCCGAGCCCGCGGGCGAAGTCGATGCCGGTGCCGCAAGGCAGCAGCCCGAGTTCGGCCGTCCGGCCGCTTTCCCGGAAAGCCTTCAGCAGCCCGTCGGCGACCTCGCTGGCGGTGCCGTCGCCGCCGGCCGCGATCACCAGCTCGAAGCCGATGGCGGCAAGGTCGAGCGCCAGCCGTTCGGCATCCCCCTCGGCCTGCGTTTCACGCAGCTCGAAATCGCCGAAATGTCTTTTCAGCGAAGCCGCAACCTCGGGCCAATGCCGCTTGAGCCTTCCGCCGCCGGCGATCGGATTGAGAACCACCGCGACCTTCAAGCCCGCCCTCCCCAAGGCCATCGAACACGCCTTCCAATTATTTGCCGGCATTGAAGCCCGCGCCGGCCCGCGGGGCAAGGGTCGATTGCCCGACACCCCGGTTTCAGGATCGAGGCGGCAAATCCCGGCCGGCGGCGGCAGAGATCGCAAAGTCGCTATCGTGGCAGGGTCAGTCCCCGATAATCCCGCTATCCACAGGCATGCGGCAGTTCCGCTAAACACTTATCCGACGTACATTAAACCCATCTCAGGCGGCTACCGATCGCCACGCCGAAAGGCAAAGCGGAACGGCGGATTTCCTGAGGCCCGTACGGCCCTGAACGAGAACAGGCTTGCTTGTTGGAGGGATGGACGCCGAGACCTACGGGGCCGCGGAAAGCGTGCGAACGCCGACGGCGGACCGATGCTGCCATGAAGGACGGCAAAAACCTTCGATGGCGCGCTGGGCAAAGCTCGCAAGAGCGGAGACCGGCGGGGTCCGGAACGGACGCTGCCCTCGGGCGGCGACTGGCAGGACCGTCAAAATCAAGGCCGGCATGGCGCGACATCCTTCGGAAGTTGCTGCCGCGACCGTGTCCTGATCTGACAGGGAGGCGCTGGGAGAAATCCCGGCGCCGACTGTCTTTGTGGCCCCGCCTGACGATTTTGCCGGCGACGCTTCACCCTGCGCCAAAATCAGCTACTATCCATTTGCCGTCGGGGGCCGTTTAAAAGGGCTGACGGCAGGGGGACATTTCATGACGCTCATCCAGAAGCTTGCCGTTGCCTATGCTTTCCTGTTCTTCGGCGTTGTTGCCATCGGCTATGTGCCGGCCTTCAACGATGCCGGCGGCAATCTGTTCGGCCTGTTCTCGCTGCAATGGTATGACGATTTGCTGCACGCCTTTTCCGGCGTCTGGGCGCTGGCCGCCGCCTTCATCTCGCACCGCCAGGCGGTGTTTTATTTCAAGCTGTTCGGCTCGGTCTATCTGTTCGACGGCGTGCTCGGCCTGGTCACCGGTTCCGGCTGCCTCGATGGCGGCATTTTCATCAACGGCTTCCGCTCCCTGAACGACATCGAATTCCCGGCTCGCTTCTTCGCCAACCTGCCGCACATCGTCATCGGCGGCTTCGCCGTCTATGTCGGGTTCTGGCTGTCGAAACGTGTGTACGACCATTTCGCCACGGCCTGACCGGCCATGTTCCTGTTCCGCTGGCTGAAGCGCATCATCAAGGCGATCCTCTGGGTCGTCGTCATTGTCGTGTTGATCCCGATCGCCGGGCTGGCCTACGGCTTTCTCACGACGCCGTCGCTGGACACAACACCATTGCCGGGCGTCACTGAGGGTGCCCCGCCGAAGGCGCTGGCCGACAAGGTCCGTGCCGAGATCCCCGGCTACCAGCGGCCGGAGGAATCGACCTTTCTCACCTATCCGGAATGGGCCATCGTCTACGCCGCCCGCGAATATGCCGGCTTCGTCGACAAGAACCAGCCGAGCGGTTTTCCATATCTCTCCTATATCGGCCGCTTCTGGCAGGACTATGCGATGGTCATCCGCGCCAGTTCCACCTACAAGTTCAACCTCGACAACCACCAGATGCTGGTGATCATCGGCACCAGCCACACGATCGAGCACGCCATCCAGTGGGCCTATGAAAATACGGTCGGCCGCGTCACCGAAGCGACAGCCGGCAAGCGCACCGCGGTCGACATCTACCAGGCGAAGGTGGCGGCGGACTATGCCGGTTTTCTCGACCAGGTGCCGTGGTACCAGTTTCCCTATGCCGAAAAGCGTGCCGGCCTGTTTGCCGTCCAGCCGGCAGCGGACGACAGCGCTGGCCGCACCAGTGAACGCAAGCTCGCCTTCGGCCTCGCCGACACGATCAAGCAGGGCTACGCCGATCTGATCAAGTCGGCGCTCGCCGCCACCACCGACCCGGCCTTGCTCGACATTCACGTCTGGGCCAAGGGTCCGGTCAGCGAGGTGACGCGCAACGAGCCCGACACCTTGCTGGAGCGCGATCTCGGCGCCGACGGCACGGTCTTCGTCACCAGGCGCTACCAGGTGTTCACCGACATGATCCCGCGCCTGATCGGCAAGGGCGTCTCCTTCGTCGAGATCGGCGGCAATGACGAGATCATGATCACCATACTTTCCAATGACGAGATCAATGTTCCCGAAGGCGCACGCACCTTGTTCAGCTACCCGCTTCCGGCGGAACCTTCGACGCGCCGCACCGGCCTGACCGTCGCCGTGCGCAAGCTGCACCTCGTGCTGCCGGCGCTGATGACGGCGGGCGCCAGGCTCGAGCACGTCTACGATTACTGAGGCCTTTCGGTCACAGCCCGCCCCGGCAAGACGTTGCGTGAGGCTCCGCCACGCTCATTCCACAATCGCGGCCAAATCCCGCCTTGTTCCGCAACGATTGATGACGCCGCAGCAATTTGTCCTGCGCACATGCGCCGGGCAACTCGGAGGGACAAGACCGTGATCAAGACCGCCCTTGTCGCCATGACCATCATCGTCGGCTGCGATTGCGACGCCAGGCTTTGCGAATATATCGGCGAGACGCCCGCCAAATGGTCGACCATCGCCGAATGCGAAGCGGCGATGAAAAGCCAGATGCTGCACGAGCGCAATTTCGACTATCCGCTGGTCTCCGGCATCTGCCGGACACAGAACTCGTCTTCGTCATCGCAGCTCGCGGCGACCGCTTCCGAGCCTGAATTGACGACGGCCAGCACGGCCGCGACAGACCCGCTGCCACCGGAGCTGAGCCATCGGCCCAGTGCTGCGGTCGGAACGCAGGCAACGGCGACGGAAACGGAAGCCGCCCGGCCGGTCGCCTATGAAGCGGCGGTTGATGGCGGCCGCGCCGTGCTCTACCGCACGAAGGCCGGCTACGCCGTGGTCAAGACCGATCTCGGCCGCGCCGCGTCGGCAACGATCGGCATCGCCAGGCGTTCGGCGAACTGGCTGGCGGCGAAGCTGCCTGACGGTCTGTAACCGGCGCTTCAGGCCGTGCCGATCAATGCCTTGATGGCGCGATAAAAAATCGACGAAAACAGCTCGCCCGGATCGTATTGCCGCTTCTTCGCCAGGAAGGACGGCAGTTCCGGATAGGAGGCAAGCAGTTCCTTGCCTGTGTAGTGCAGCTGATAGGGCAGGAAAAAACGCCCGCCATGCTTGATCGTCACATCGATCAGCGCCCTTGTCAGCGCCCGCATCCTGGCATTGCCGTCGGCGTCTGTCGGCTGATTGATGTAGAGCACCAGCGAATAGGCCGGCTCCGGCGCATAATTCAGCGCCACATCCTCCTTGTGGACGATGCGCACCGACGCGTTGAGCACCGGCAGGCTCTGGTTGCGCAGGATCTCGCGCGCTTCCGCGATGAACGGGTTATAGGCCGCCCGCGGGATGAAATATTCGTGCAGGATGTCGGTCTCGTCGAGCAGATCGTTGAACAGATACGGCACTGAATCGTGCATCGGATTGTTGCGCGTGACGAGGCATGCCTCGCCCTCGGCCATTGCCGTCGTCCGCGCCACCGTGCAGCTCTCGAATTGCGGCTCCAGCGTCTTTTCGGTGAACCATTTCAGCTCCTGGAACAGGCTGCCCCATTTCGCCAGGTTGATGATCACCCGCTTGAGCCCGACCGAACCCGGTTCGCCGATTGCCGGCTGGTCGGAAGGCGGCTGGTCGGCCACCTTGTCATAGCGGTAGACGATCATATCCTCGAGGAAATTACCCGGCGCAGTCGACAGATGCCCATAAAACAGACCGATCGTCCTGTTTGGCTCCAGAACCTCGGCGAAGAACCTTGGAAAGTCGTCCGATTTGATGATCTCGCGCGAGGTCCGGTAGACGGCGTTGTCGACGATGTCGAGTGTCGCCTCCAGCACCACGCCGAACAGGCCGTAGCCGCCGACGACGTGGCGGAACAACTCGGTGTTTTCGGTCAGTGAGCAGGTTGTCACCGAACCGTCGGCCAGCATCACTCGCATCGAACGGATCGAACCGGCGACCGAGCCGGCCTGGTGGTCCATGCCATGCGCGTTGACCGACAGCGAGCCGCCGACCGAAAAGATGTCGGTCGACTGCATCGCCTTCACCGCGAAGCGCGGGTGCAAAAGGTTCTGGATGTCGTGCCAGCGCGCGCCCGGCTGCAAGGTCATCGTCTTCGCCGCCGCATCGACGCTGACCTTGTTGAATTTGCGCATGTCGAGGACCAGTGCATTATCGTCGAAGGCGTGGCCGCCCATCGAATGGCGCACCGCCGCGACCGAGACTTTCAGGCCATTGGCGCGGGCAAAGGCCAGCGCGCTCGCGATGTGGTCTTCCTCGCTGACTTCAACGACGCCGTAGACCGGCGTCATCGACAGGCCGCTGGCATCGTTGATGTTGCCGCCCTTGGTCAGCCATGGCAGCAACGGATCGTAGGCTGGCGGGCCCTCCAGCGGCTTCTGCGCCAGGTCAATTCCGTCAATGTCGGCGATGCGTCCGGAATTCTTCTGCCCGGACGGACCGCGCGCCAGCCGCGCCACGGTCGTGCCGCCCCACAGCATCGCGCCGCCGACCACCGCCGCACCCAGCAGCAGCCGCCGCGATAGGCGAAACCCCTTGCGTTCTTCGATCATGCTACCCCTCGCCGCCTCAGAGATAGCGCGAGCTTCCGGCAAAAACCATAGCCGGAGTGCGTAGCAGAACTAGAGCGGCAGTTGCGGCATCAGGAGCATTTTCTTATGGTTGCAGTGAATGTATTTTTCGCGCTATGATTGAAAATACGAACGGATCCATGATGATGCTGACCATTGTAAGGGCGCCATTCCATGAAGCACCTGTCCCGCGCGATTCTGTCCCTGATGCTAGCGCTTGCTCCGATATCCGCCGAGGCTCAGGATTCCAGTCAGGGCGACGACAGCGTCGTCGCAGTCGCGCCTGACGATCCAGATATGGCGGCGGCGACTGCACAGGCACGTGCCAGCTTGGATGAATTCCTGGCATTATCCCAGAAACCGCCACCTGGAACGGACACATTCAAACTGAAGGTGATGATCAAGGACGGAAACGTCACCGAACACTTCTGGGTCATCCCGTTCCAGCGGACCGAAAACGGATTCGTGGGGATATTGGCGAATGAGCCACATAGTGTCCACAACGTCGTGGCTGGCCAGTATATCGAATTCAACCGAGACGATATTTCCGACTGGGGATACACCAGAAACGGTCACCAGGTTGGCAGTTTCACCGTTTGTGTGATGTTCAGGTCGATGTCGAAGGAAGAAGTCGACTACATGCGTAGCCAACGCGGCTTCGATTGCTGACCGCCCAGCCGGACTAACCCGCCTCCTCGTCCTTCACGCCGATCTTGCGCACCAGTGCCGCGGTCGCCAGGATGGTGGCTATGTCGGCGATCATCGGCGCAACATGCTTGGCATAGTCGAGCGGCACAGAGATGTCCGGCAGTTCGAAGAAGTTCTTCGTCTGCGGAAGCAGCAGAAAGCCGTCGCTGCCGTTGAGCGCGACGCGTGCCGGTTCCTTCGGCCATGTTTCGCCGAGCCATTCGAGCGCCTGCGCCAGCCGGCCGGTCACCAGCGGCCGCGCCGCTTCGATGTTGTCGGTGTGGAACTCATAGGCGGCGTCGAGTTCGGGTACGCCGCATGACAATTGTTCTGTCTTGCCGCCGAACATGCCTCGGAAGAAACCGACCACCATATTGGCACGGCGCGCCGCCACCAATATTCCCGGGAACGGCGCAATGGTGTCGAACGCGATAATGACGCCCTTGAAGGCCTGCCATGTGGTCTTGCCGTTCCTCTCCAGCAGCGTCACCTCATAGAGCTCGAACGCAAAGTCTTCGTACCGACCGGAAACGATGTCCTCGAAATATGAACGGTTGAACGCGCCAATCGTCTCGCGTGGTAGCCGATCGAAGGAGTTCGGCGTTACGCCATGCTGATAGCGCACGTCCTGGATGAAGCCGAAGACGATCGGCAGCAAACTGTTGCGAAACGACTGCTGCAATTTGCTCGCTGGCTTGATCGCCCGGAAATAGAGCAGGATCGCCGCCAGGAATCCGCCGATATAGAGGAATACATGCGGGGTCGAGAACCACTGCTCGTTCGGGTCGGCAACCCCGTTGAAGAGCCAGGCCACAAACACCACGAAAACCAGCACCAGCCCGATGAAAAGTGGCACCCGCCAGCGCGTCCGGCGATGGGCCGAAGCTCTTTCGGCCTCATAGGCCTCGATGTTCTTCCTGAGGCCGGCGATCACCGCTTCGCTCGGCATGCAATCCGCAGTTTCCATCACCCACCGCCGCCACAAGCCTGCCCGCGTTGAGCATGATAGCCGGTTTGGTGGACCGCGTCAGCGCGGCCGTCAGCGCACGGCACCGAAGATCGCATCGAGGCGGGCCAGAACCCTTTGCCTCGATTTTCCCGCCAGCGCTTCGACCGGGACCAGCCGCTCGTGATCGCCGGCGCGCAGCCGCATGAAGGCATGCAGCCGGTAGGCGGCGATGGCCCCGCGCGTGCCGGAATCGGCGCTGATGTCGACGACGAGAATGGCGCCGATGCGGCCCGGCCATGGCTGCCGCGCGAAGGCGGTGCCGATGAAATCGCCGAGCCCATAGGCAACGAGCGTCTTGCCGATCCGCTCGATCGGCTGCACGACATGGGCATGATGTCCGGCGACCAGGCCGACGCCATGTTCGGCCAGAAGCCGCGCCAGTGCCCGCGTCTTCGCACGCGGAAAATGCCGGAATTCCCAATCCCAATGCGGCACCGCGCAGAGGAGGTCGACACCCGAAGCGGCGTCGCGCGGCCATTGCGTCGGATCGCCTTGCATCGAGACTCGGCCCGCGAACTGAGCCGCGCCCGTATTGCGCCACAAGGTAAAGGCGGCAAGGCCAATGGTCAGCGAACCAACCGCAAACCGCTCGACCGGAGCCGCAGTGCCGATCGTGCGGATGCCTAATTGCTCCAGCGCGGCGACGGTCTCGTCGAAGCCGGCAATACCCTGGTCGAGCACATGGTTGTTGGCCAGCGACAGTACCAGTTTTTCACGCGGGATGCCGACGGCGGCCAGGGCCTCGGCAAGGAACCGCTCGCTCATCGCGTGATGCGTGCCAAACCTTGTACCCAAAACAGCGCTCGGCCGCTCCACCACCGGGCTTTCGCAATTGCCGACCACTAGATCGGCCGAGGCAAGCAGTGCCGCAATCGCCGGATCGCAGTCCGGCGCGCGGCGATTGGCCACCGCCGAGATATCGCCAACGAAAGCCAGCCGCACCGTCTGCGCCGGCAGCGGTTCGAGCAGGACTGCGGCCGCCGGTGCAAACCCGCGCGCGTCGCCATCGAGCGAAGGCCAGAGGAAGCGTGGCAGCCAGGATAGCTTGTAGGAAAGCGGATAGTTCGACACGAGACGCCCAATCGTTTGCCTTGTGTAGACCGTCCGCCGGATTGATTGAAGCGTCGACTGTCATCGGTGAACCACAGGGCCACAGGCGCAGCGAACCAAATGCGTGTATGATCCACTGCGGAGCGAAAAAAGGGGCGATCACGATGAAGCGTTTTTCCAGGCTGGTGGCGTGCGCCATCATTTTTCTCCTGCCGCTGGCTTCACCCAGCGCCGCGGCTCCCGAAGCGGCGGCCCTGTTCGAGGCAAAAACCGTAGCCGAACGCGACAGCGCCCTTGCCGCGCTGGAAACCGCAGCGCCCGGCGATCCGGCAGCTGCCTACGCCGCCGGCGCCGGCGAATTCTTCACCGCGCTGGAGATCCTGGCCGGCGGCCTGCACCGCCACGGTTTCGAAAGCCCGCAATCCTTCATGCTGCCGCTGATGCGGCTGCCGGTGCCGGACAATGCCAATCCCGAGCCGCTGACCTACGAGCAATTCCGCGCCATTCTCGTTGCCTTCCGCGACCGGCTGGAGAAATCCGCAGCCACGCTGGGTTCGGTGCCCGCCGACGCGGACATCGGTATGGTCATCGACCTCACCCGCCTCGGCATCGACCTCAACGAAGACGGCACGATCGCGCCGGACGAAAGCGCCGCCGCGATCATGGCGTCTCTGTCACGCGGCGGCGGTGCGCCAGACGTGGCCGCACCCGCCCTCACCTTCCGCTTCGACCGCGCCGACGGCTATTGGCTGCAGGGCTATGCCGAGTTCCTGATGGCGCAGGCCGACTTCTGGCTGGCGCATGATTTCAGGAACACGTTCGACGGCTCCTTCCACATGCTGTTCCCGCGCGCAAAACTGCCGCTGCAGGACACGCTCGTGCCGCTGGACGGCGGCATGGGCGGCGGCATTCTGACGTCCGAATGGCGCCTCGCCGACTTCATCTCCCTGGTGCATCTCATCAACTGGCAAGTGGTCGAGCCTGAGCGCCGGCAAGCGGCACGCCGCCATCTCATGGAAATGATCCGGCTGTCGCGCGAGGACTGGAAAGCCATCCGCGCCGAAACCGACAATGACCGCGAATGGCTGCCCGGGCCGCAGCAGAAAGGCGCCAGCCCGCTGACCGGCCTCGACGTCGGCGAGCAGCAGGTGCAGGCCTGGCTCGCCGCCCTGGCCATGGCCGAGGATCTTCTGGAAGGCCGCAGCTTGCTGCCGCATTTTCGCATCGCCGACAAAGGCATCAACATGAAGCGCTTCTTCGACGAGCCAAAACCCTTCGACCTGGTGCTGTCGATCACCGGCCCGGCCATCGCGCCCTATCTCGAACGCGGCAAGGTTCTCACCAGCGAGGAGTTCAACCAGATCCAGCGCCAGTTCGGCGGCGCCGGGTTTCTGACGTTTGCGCTGTGGTTTAATTGAGGGCGTGGTTCGACGTCACTCCTGACAGCCTGCTGTCAGCAGCCAAATTGCGCCTCGCGCCACCCGCCACTCCGCTCTTTCCATTTTGGCCGATACCTCCCATATTCGGGCCATGGCCAGACTCTCCGACAAGAAAACGCCGCCGCCGGCGAATGACGAGCGCGCTTCGCCGCCCAAGCGACGCAGTCCGCTGACCGATTTTCTCGATGCCTCGGAGCCCCTATACAAGGGCGGCTTTGCCGAGGCGCCGCAGGCCGAGTTCAGCGGCGCGCCGCTGACCGGCTCGATCGCCGACTGGGCCGAGCAGATCGAGCAGGAAGCCGAGAAGGAAGGGCGCGTTTCCGGCAAAGTCGGCGGCAAATTAGCGAAGCCGGCGAAAAAGATCCCGGAGCGCTCCTCTTCCCCCGCCCGTACGGCACGCGGCACCTCGATGGGCGGCGCGGCTTCGGCGCGGGAGCGCACTGCGGCCGGTCTCAACCCTGTCGCCGGCCTCGATATCTCTCTCGAAGACGCCGAGACCATGGCCTCGGGCGGCGTCACCGCCACCGTCGCGGCGCTGTCGGCGCTGATCGAATCCGGCAATCCGCTGCACAAGGACGGCGTGCTGTGGACGCCGCACCGTCCTGCCCGGCCGGAGAAATCCGAAGGCGGCATCGCCATCAGGATGGTCTCGGATTTCGAGCCGGCCGGCGACCAGCCGACGGCGATCAAGGATCTCGTCGAGGGCGTCAGCAGCAACGACCGCACCCAGGTGCTGCTCGGCGTCACCGGCTCGGGCAAGACCTTCACCATGGCCAAGGTAATCGAGGAGACGCAACGCCCCGCTCTGATCCTGGCGCCCAACAAGACGCTTGCCGCGCAGCTCTATTCCGAGTTCAAGAAATTCTTCCCTGAAAACGCCGTCGAGTATTTCGTCAGCTACTACGACTATTACCAGCCCGAGGCCTATGTGCCCCGGACCGACACCTACATCGAGAAGGAATCCTCGATCAACGAGCAGATCGACCGCATGCGCCATTCGGCGACGCGCTCGCTGCTCGAGCGCGACGACGTCATCATCGTCGCCTCGGTGTCCTGCATCTACGGTATCGGCTCGGTCGAGACCTATACGGCGATGACCTTCCAGATGCAGATCGGCGACCGGCTCGACCAGCGCGCGCTGCTCGCCGACCTCGTCGCCCAGCAATACAAGCGCCAGGACATCAACTTCGTCCGCGGCTCGTTCCGGGTGCGCGGCGACACGATCGAGATCTTCCCAGCCCACCTCGAGGACCGTGCCTGGCGCATCTCGCTGTTCGGCGACGAGATCGAGGCGATCACCGAATTCGATCCGCTGACCGGCCAGAAAACCGGCGAGCTGAAGAGCGTCAAGATCTACGCCAATTCGCACTATGTGACGCCGCGCCCGACCTTGAATCAAGCCATCAAGTCGATCAAGGAAGAACTGAAGTATCGCCTGCAAGAGCTTGAACGGGCCGGCCGCCTGCTTGAGGCGCAGCGGCTGGAGCAGCGCACCCGCTTCGACCTGGAGATGCTGGAAGCGACCGGCTCCTGCGCCGGCATCGAGAATTATTCGCGCTATCTCACCGGCCGCCAGCCGGGCGATCCGCCACCGACCTTGTTCGAATACATCCCCGACAATGCGCTGGTCTTTGTCGACGAAAGCCACGTCACCATACCGCAGATCGGCGGCATGTATCGCGGCGACTTTCGCCGCAAGGCGACGCTGGCCGAGTACGGTTTCCGCCTGCCGTCCTGCATGGACAACCGGCCGCTGCGCTTCGAGGAGTGGGACGCCATGCGCCCGCTTTCCGTCGCGGTTTCGGCAACGCCCGGCGGTTGGGAGATGGAGCAGTCCGGCGGCGTCTTCGCCGAGCAGGTCATCCGCCCGACCGGCCTGATCGACCCGCCGGTCGAAGTGCGCCCTGCCAAGACGCAGGTCGACGATGTCGTGGGCGAAATCCGCGAGACCACCAGGGCAGGCTACCGCACGCTGGTCACCGTGCTGACCAAGCGCATGGCCGAGGATTTGACCGAATATCTGCATGAGCAAGGCATTCGCGTGCGCTACATGCACTCCGACATCGACACGCTGGAGCGCATCGAGATCCTGCGCGACCTGCGCCTCGGCGCCTTCGACGTGCTGGTCGGCATCAACCTCCTGCGCGAAGGCCTCGACATTCCCGAATGCGGCTTCGTCGCCATTCTCGACGCCGACAAGGAAGGTTTCCTGCGCTCCGAGACGTCGCTGATCCAGACCATCGGCCGCGCCGCGCGCAACGTCGACGGCAAGGTTATCCTCTATGCCGACCAGGTCACCGGCTCTATGGAGCGGGCGATGGCCGAGACCAACCGCCGTCGTGAAAAGCAGATGGAGTGGAACGCGGCCAACGGCATCACCCCGGAATCGGTCAAGTCGCGCATTTCGGACATCCTGGATTCAGTCTACGAGAAGGACCATGTCCGCGCCGACATCTCGCAGTTCACCGACAGCGCCGGCGCGATGATGGGCAACAATCTGAAAGCGCATCTCGACGCGATGGACAAGCAGATGCGCGACGCCGCCGCCAATCTCGACTTCGAAAAGGCGGCCCGCATCCGCGACGAGATCAAGCGGCTGCGCGAGATGGAGCTCTCCATCTCCGACGACCCGCTGGCCAAATATGCCGACATGGAAAGTCCGGTCTCGGGCCGCGAGAAGGGCAAGCACAACAAGGGCGTGGCCAAACATCGTACAGCAGAGGAACAGGAGCGTTTCCGCAAGCTCGATGAGGCACATGCCGCCGAAGAGGCGGCCAAGGCTGCCCGGCCCAACCTCTTCCGCAAGCCGGAGCTCGACGAAATGGGCGCCGACGGCGCTGTGCCGGTCAAGAAGCCGCTGTTCGCCAAGCCGTCGCTGGACGATATGGGGCCTGGCACCGATATGCCGACACCGTCAGGCGCGGTGTCCCGTTCGCTGTTCAAGAAACAGTCGGCGCAGGAGGCGCACGGCTCGGATTTCGGTATACCGGGTGAACCGACCAAACCGCTGTTCAGGAAGAACTCACTGGACGAGATGACGGTGCGGCGGACCGAGAAGCCGGTCGAGGGAAAAGTGCCGGCGAAACCGCAGCCAATCTCCCCCCTTGTGGGGGAGATGCCAAGTGGTGGCAAAGAGGGCAGGGCAGAGGGGGGCGCGAAGGATCGCGACGATTCTGCAAAACCCATTGTCCGCCAGCGCACCGGCATCGGCTCCTACGAAGATCCCGCCGACTCTCGCCGCGAAAAGCGCCACCCCGGCAAGACTGGTCGGCCAGGACGGTAGGAGCTTCCCTTCTCCCCTTGTGGGAGAAGGTGGATCGGCGCGCAGCGCCGAGACGGTTGAGGGGTGCTGGACGGAGCACCGCCTTTGCCAAGCTGGAGCACCCCTCATCCGACCGAGCTTCGCTCGGCCACCTTCTCCCACAAGGAGGCCTTTGCAGAGAAGGCGCATAGATATGCGATTTGAGAGATATATGCTTTTTTGAGCGCCGAGAGCGCTGCCTGGGCGTTC
>NZ_JAMYPH010000031.1:0-45327 GCF_040320265.1 Mesorhizobium sp. M0751 | reverse complement strand
TTCAACTTCGCCAAAACCGCCGCAGCCTGATCCGCCCGGACGCGTCCATCTGAAAGCGACCGTCGTTGAAAGGCGGCGTCGACGTGCGGGGAAATGAGCGCTTTCTCTTTTGCAGTGTCTGAGGATTTGGCCCCGACCTGTTCTCGCGGTCCAGCAACGCCACAATGCTCGTTCCGTCAGGAGCGATAAACCCGTTCTCGTCCAATATCACCGGCCTGTCGCCGCCGCTGCGGATCACCACCCAAGATAACGAGCCCGGCAGGAAATGGGCCGGAACATTCGCGATCAGCCGCCTCAAGGCCACGGAAAGCCCGCTGGCCGTATCTGCCACTTCGCCCTGGCGCTCCAGCGTGGTTTGAGCGGCAGCGTTCCATTCGACCACCTTCCTCTCGCGGTTCAGCACGAGATAGCCGCAGCCGATGCGATCAAGCATGCCGGTTATGGATTCCAGGCTGCGTGCTCTTGGCTCCCCGACCCCTGCGCGCAGTCGATCTGATGGACGATCTGAATAGGAATAAGAGGGCCCCTTCGTACGCGCCTCACGGTCATACTTGGTCCTCATCACAATGTATCGGTTGCCAGCTGCAGCTTCAGTGTGTCTATCGATCAGAGTCATTTTCTACCCCTGCCCAAAGTTTCACCAGCCCGAAGCAAATGGATTTCTCAACCACGCTTCCACAATACGTGTTTCTATACGAACCAAATTGAAGATTGTCGTTAGCTTCGCATCCAGAAACTTATCTCGGAATGCATTTCTTAAGATTTATTCATGCCGCCAAGCTGCCGATAGTATTCCTGCTCCCCTGTTTCCGACACCACCCAGCCCTCCCACGAAAGGGCAAGATTAGGAACTTCGTACAGCTCTTTTATCTCAAAACTGACCATAAATATGGGAGATCCCCATGACCACCACCGCCACCACGCCCCGCTCAACGAGCGTTACGAGCACCACCGAGTCAGCCAAGCCCTATCGCGGACGGCGGATGTCAATTTCCCGAAAAGCTCAACCTCAGGGGGCAATCTGCCTACGGTCTGCAGGACTAGCATCAACAGAAAAAACCCAAAGAACGACCCAAGAACCCCCGCCACCATAGCGGTGCGACGCTTGCCTCGCATGCTTCCTCCCTAGAAAGCGCTTCTCCCTCAGGGGGTAGACATCGCTGCCAGCTAGAAAGCCAGCTAATTGTCGTGGGGGTGTTGCTTGCTCGACCACCAGATCAGGTAGATTGATCCGATCCTAAGCACCGGGACGCGCCTGTCGCGCTCACGGGTACGCAACTCGCTAGGTTTTCACCTTCAGAGGCGCGACAACGCAAAGTTCACCTGGCCCGGCCAAGCGCCGACTATTTGACAAGCGCGCAAATGGCATATGCTGTCAGCGTCCAAGCTGTTGGGAGCGTAGTGGCTACATGCGCTTGTGCTACCCACCCCGGAGCTGGGGAAGTAACCGGCAAGCTCCTAGAAATTAGAGCATTTGAATTTGACGCGCTGGCACCGCCACCTATCACGACTTTTGGCTTGGGACACCAAGCCTGTGCGGATTTGTCTGGGCTTGTATCACTCGCGCTTGCATAGTGGGTGATTTCCCAACCGCTGACGCCGTCCTTCCCCGCTGGACCCTCAGCCCCCATTGCACCTTTAGGACCCTGCTTGCCGGGCAGACCTGGTGGACCGACAGGCCCTTGGGGCCCTGGGGGGCCCGCCGTTGCGCAACCTGCAAGCAACGCGACACATGCTAGAGTGGTAATAATTCTCATGACCACCTCCCCGGTTTCCCGGTGAGTTTGACGACAAAAACATTCGCCAAATCGAGCGAATGTATCACCACGCGATTGTCGTGGATAGGAACGCGGTCGGCGGCTAACGGAACGTCGTATATGCGCCGTGACGACGGGCAGCCAGCAATCGTGGCGTAGAGTGTTGACGCGCTTTCCTGCGCCGGTCGTTTCGGCGCTCTGATCATCCGCTCCTTAGAGAAATGCTTCGCCCTCAGCGCGATGCGCGAAACAAAACCAATGCGACGCCTGCTTAGGTTTGGCGAAACCCCATCCTGCATCCTTGCCGCAGTCGGGGTGTTCGCATCGGTGATGCTGAATGCCCGGGCGTGTGACTGGCTCGAAGGCACCTGGAAGGCGGATCAGTTCATCGCTCATGGGTAGTTCCTCGGCTCAGATCCGTCGAAAGATTCCACAGCCGGCCTTGACGATCAAGGAAAATGTTCCTTTTTTGTTCTCATGGCGCACGATCCGATCGACACGCTGGGCAAGGCGACCCGGCACAACATGCTTGTGAAGGCAGAGTGCAGTTTGGCGTCGATCCCCTAAAGCTGAAGTTCGATTGCAGCCGCTGCAAGCCGACGGTGAAGATCACGCTTCTCGACGAGGTGCATTCAGCGCTTGATCGGTCCGACCGCGCCCAACAGGCGGCGGGCTTTGGCGTTTCCTCGTGGCTAAACGCTTCGCTGCTAGGCCTCGACGACAATCCGGGGCTTCTTGGGAACTAAGGGTCCGCCTGCCAACTCCAGCAATGGCCGGCGGACCCTATCAGCGCATGAAGGGACTTTTTACGCGCCGAATCTCCTCCGGAGATGACGCTACCGACAAGCAATGGCTACGGTTGTTCCCGCCGCGTCCTGTGCACGGACCATTGCGCAGGCGGGTCAGACTTAAGTCTTACGGTCTAGTCGTTTAACCCCCGTCGAGGAACATTCGTTGGTTGGCCCGCGTTGAGGTGGGCTTGGCGGGATGAAGCTGCGTCCAAGCAAAATCTCAACAAGGAGACGGCTAATGAGAATGCATCTTTCCACCGCAGCTGCGGGATTTCTGTTGTTGGCCGGCATTGGTGCTGCTGCCGCCCAGGATGTGATCATCGAACCGCAGCAGGAAACCGTCATCAAGGAATACGTGAAGAAGCAGCCGCTCGCTTCGGTGAAAATTCCTGGAGTGGAGCTCAATATCGGCTCGCCTCTGCCGGATACAGTCGAGCTTCATGAAGTGCCGAACGTCAAATACCGTTATGTGGTGGTCGACAACCGGACCGTTCTGGTGGATCCGAGCACGCGCAAGATCATCAAGGTCTACGACTGAGCTGATCTTGGGAGCGCTGGCCCGGATAGCAATCGTCAATAGTCCGGGTCAGCCGCTCGAGAGTTTCGATTATCGCCTGCAAACGCCTCGCCTTCATGCACCCGTGGGTCGATAAAGCAAGTGAACGCATCCTCGCTCGGCAGAAACAGGTGAGTTCGATGGCCCCTCGCACGAGTTGGCCGCCGTGCTGCCACCGGATCGATTGTTGAAGAGATCAGGTGTTTTCGTCAATTTGTGCCAGACCGACGAGGGTACCCTCCGGATCTCGGAACTGGCCAATCGTCAGCGGGGTGCCGGGCGAGCGTTCCGGCCCAAGAACTCGTGACCCGCCCAACTGCTCTGCTTTGGCCAAGTATGTCTCGATATCGCTTACGCTGACGTAAATGATGGTGTGTGGATCAAAATTCCTCCCGCCTCCAACACCCCCTGCCACCGGTTGAGCCCCGGGCGGGGCGAGGAAGCCATAGTCGCCTGCGTCGGAAACAAGCGGCGACACCGCTCCGCCGACCTCGAATTCCCATCCGAAGAGTTGCGCGTAAAAGCGCCGCAGATTCGCTGGATTGCGCCCAATTATTTCAAAGTGGATGATCGGTCTGGCCATTGGTCCACCTCTTTAGCGCGCGTAAAACAGCTACCGCTCGACTGTTAGCGGCTGATGCAGCGGCTCGGCGTGGTGAGGCATCTGTCAGAAGTCGTGCGCGTCGAAATTCTGCCCGCACACCGGGCAATGGATGAAATGCTTGGGTTGTCAATCCTGACGCGTTTCATGTGGCCCATGTGGCGCCCGTCTGGCAATCGTCAAGGCCGGCGTATGCGCATCGTCGGGCGAGCAATGACGATCTGCGTGACCTTGGCGTTTCCTTCTGCGTCACGTTGTCGGTCGCGATCCGCCGCCTGAGGCTGGTGCGAGGTTGCTTGGCGAAAATTGAGCGCCGCGCCGGCGATTGTTGCCCAGACTTTCGCGGCGTCGTTCCACTGAGGTTTGCATTCGACGCGTGCTATATGAGCTGTGGTCAAGCCATTGGCCCCGCGGGCATCCGGCGGGATTTTGTTCGTGACCCAGGAGACACTCGGCATGAGTAACGTCGTAACGCTTCATGGTGACAAGCGCTGGAAGGTGGTTCTAGTCTACGCCCACCAGAACGGCCCCATTGCGATTGAGCATTTTCTAGAAGAGATTTCCGAGCTTCATAACGTCATTGAACACGGACCGGACTGGAATACCCTGATCACGTGCACGGTGACAATCAACCGCACGGACGGTGGTGAGGAACAGAACAGCCAGGAAAAGGAGGCGCATCGGTAAAATCGGGAACCGTCTTATCCAGGCTGCCGAGATCGAGCGCGCCAGCCATGTGCGTGTAGAGCCGGCCGCGCATGGTAGTCATCAGCTTGCGAGGCATATCATTGGAGTGTGCGATGCGAGCCCTTATCGACTTGAACTATGCCCAGGTTGAAGCCCTCGACAGTCTTGCCAAACGGGCGCGCCAATCCCGTGCGGCCCTGATCCGAGCAGCAATAGACGATTATCTCGACCGCCATCATCGCGAACAGGTCGAGGATGGCTTCGGCCTGTGGGGTAAGCGCAAGGTTGATGGGCTGGCTCATCAGGAGACAGTGCGCCGCGAATGGTAGGCGCGATTTTCGACACCAATATCCTCATCGACTATCTGAACGCCGTCCCCCAAGACTCGCGAGGAAATCGAGCGGTTCGAAAGCCGTGCAGTCAGGATTATCACCTGGATGGAAGTGAGTGGGCGCAAAAGCCGATCTGGCCGGCGGCCGCTATGCCTCAGACGGACATATTCGTGCCTAGCGGCGGCTCGCCGCTGTACCGGAGCGACTTCGAGGAATGTTACTTCAGCAGTTTGATCAGCACTGTGAAGGCCGCGTCGATGTCGGCGCGAACCGCCGCCCGGACCGCTTCCGCATTGCGGTCTCGCAGCGCTGCAAACATCTGCTGATGGTGCTGGTTGGCGGTCGAATAGTTTCCAGAATCGTGCAGCATGTTGAAATAGGGGCTGATCTGCAGCCACAGGTTCTCGATGATGCTGAGCATGTTTTCCGAGCCCGCGACCCGGTAGATGGAAAAGTGAAACGCGTAATTGGCCCTGAGATAGGATTTGACGTCGCCGGCGGCATTGGCCTGCTCGAGTGCCTCCAGATGCTGGCCCAGCAGCATCACGCCGCGATCGTCAATGCGTTCTGCGGCCCATGCGGCGGCGATCGCCTCGATCTCGAACCTGACGTTCCTGAGATCGATAAGCCGCGCACGGCTTAATGCCGGGATGCCGATCGAACGGCCGGAAACCACCATCAGGGCGTTGGCGGCGCTCAGACGCCGCAGTGCCTCGCGAACCGGCATCGGGCTGACGCCGAAAGCATCGGCGAGGCTCTGCACCGTTACCATCTCACCTGGAACGATGCTGCCGTCGAGGATCAACTCGGTAACGTGCCGGTAAACCCTGTCCTGCAGGGTTTCCCTGGACAGCGGCGTGATTTCGACGCCTGCCTTCCTGAATGCCGCCCCAGCCATTTCTGCCAACCTTCCCCCATTCGGGCGACGCTCTTGTCACCCCCGGCGCCTGTGCCCGGAATGCAAGGTTCGAATTGCCGCGTCAAGCGCCCGCGTGTCTGGCCTTTTTGCTTCTCGGCCATTTCATCATTGATCTTTGATCAAATCATGATACGGTCAGCCGCATCGAATGACAAGGCGTACGTTTGTATCCTTGGGAGGCATTCGGTCGTCTGAACTGGGAGGAGTTTCGTATGGGTATCGGATCGAAGGCCCGGCGGCTTGCGCTGCTTGCCGGCATGGCTGTTTGCGCTTTTGGGATGTCCGCCGCCGAAGCGGCCGGAAAGCACAAGATATTTCTCAGCATGAGCTTCATCGGCAATGATTGGCAGGCCGAGGCCGCCAACATGGTCAAGGCGATGGCGTCGCACAAGAGCATGGCCGACAAGGTGGACCTCCAGGTCCAGGTCGCGGGGCCGAACGCACAGCGCCAGATCCAGCAGATCAATGCCATGGTCCAGGCCGGCGCTGAAGCCATCGTGATTTTCCCGATCTCGCCGACCGCGCTCAACCAGGTGGTGAAGAACGCCTGCGATAAGGGCGTGAAGGTGTTTGCCTATGATGCCGAGATCACGGAGCCTTGCGCCTACAACGTCCATATCGACCAGGAAGAGGCTGGCCGCGTAACGGCGGAGTGGCTGGTCAAGAAGCTCAATGGCAAGGGCAACATCATCGCGGTGACCGGCGTTCCCGGCACCTCGGTCGATGATCTGCGCACCAAGGCCGCGAAGGAGGTGTTTGCCAAGCATCCCGACATCAAGATCGTCGGCGAGGCTGTCGGCATGTGGAGCCAGGCGGTGGCCCGTACCGAACTTTCCAAGATATTGGCGACGCGCAGTTGGGACGACATCAACGGGCTTTGGATGCAGGTCGGCTGCTTCACCGCCAATTCCATGCAGCTCGAGGCTGGCAAGAAGACCAGCGAACTCCTGCCTTGCGCCGGCGAGGGTTCCAATGGCGGGCGTATCCAGATGCTGCCGGAGGGCACGGAGGTCGAGGGCGCGACGTCTCCCTATGCGCCGCTCGGCGCCTCGCGCATTTCCTACGCCTCGCCGCCTTATTCCGGGGCACTCGCTCTCAAGCTTGCCGTCGAGGCGCTTGAAGGCAAGGACGTTGCCAAGAAGACGATCCTGCCGCTGCCGATCGTCACCAGCGAGACGATAAAGCTTTGCGACGAGGGCACCTGGGCGGAGATGAAGGCTGGTTGCAACGCGTTCAAACCGTCGCTGGTCTCGAACCCAGGCTGGTTCGCCTCGATCTTCTCCGATCAGACACCCGAAATCGGTCTCGCGGCCGCCCTTGTCGGCCAGCCCGAGCAGTAGGCCCTCCGAAGTGGGCCGTGGGGTGCTTTCGAGGCACTCCACGCACGCACCCTCATGCAGGCCCGGACTGGGATCATGATGTCAGCGCATTCGACAGCTGTCGGCATAGAGGGCGTCCGCAAGGCGTTTGGCGCGACAGTCGCCCTCGATGGCGTATCCTTCGAGATCGCTTCCGGCAGCGTGCATGCCTTGCTTGGCGAGAACGGTGCGGGCAAGTCAACACTCGTCAAGCTGTTGTCGGGACTGGTTCGGCCCGACGACGGGCAAATCACCGTGTTTGGCGAACCGGCGCCACTCGGTTCGCCACGCGCCGCGCACGCCAAAGGCGTGCAGACAGCCTTCCAGGAAATGACCCTGGTACGCGATCTCAGCGTACTCGATAACATGTTGCTGCCTTACGCACCCGTTGGCCCGATCGGCCTGATCAGGCGGTTGAGCGCGCGTAAGGCAGTCCGCAAGCACATCTCCGATCTGGGGTTCACGGTCGATCTCGATGCCGAGGTAGCGACGCTCGATCTCGCGATCCGCCAGAAGATCGAAATCGCGCGCGCGCTTTATCGCAAGCCGCGCATCCTTCTGCTCGACGAGCCGACTTCGACGCTGTCGGGTGGCGATGTCGAGTGGCTGGGCGCCATCATCGCACAGTTGAAGGCGGCCGGCACTACGGTCGTGTTCATCACCCATCGCATGCGCGAGGTGCGGGCTTTCTGCGACACGCTGACCATTCTCAGGAACGGCCGCCACATCGTGACCGCGCCGGTTGCCGATGTTTCGGATGGTGAGGTGATCGAAAAGATCATCGGCCGCAGCATCGCCCAGACCTTCCCGCCGAAGCCAGAAAGCGAGGCCGCCTTCGGTCCGCCGGTGCTCGGCGTACGCGATCTCAAAGCCGGGAGGAAGCTCGACGGCGTCGGTTTCGATCTGCGCAAGGGAGAGATCCTCGGCATTGCCGGATTGCAGGGCATGGGTCAGCTCGACCTGTTCCTCGCCTGTTTCGGCATGTCCGAGATCGAGCGCGGCCACATCCTGGTCGACGGGCGCCAAGTGTGGCTCGGCTCGCCCGCCGATGCGCTCAAGCCCAACATGGCAATCGGGCTGGTGCCGGAGGACCGCAAGACCGAGGGCCTGTTCCTGAAGCTCTCTGGACGGCAGAATGCATCGCTGCCGGTCGTCGCACGCTTCACCCAGTTTGGCCTGATCAGAACAGACGAAGAGGCAAAGGCCGTACAGTCCGCTTTTTCGACCGTGGAGGTCGACCGCAGTGCCCTATGGACGAGGGCAGGGGCGTTCTCTGGAGGCAACCAGCAGAAGATTGCCATTGCCAAATGGCTCGTCGCCGAAAGCCGGATCCTGCTGCTCTTCGATCCGACCCGCGGCATCGATGTCGGCACCAAGCACGAGCTCTACGTGATGATGCGCGACTATGTGGCGGCCGGCGGCTCGATCCTCCTGCATTCAACCGAAATTCCCGAACTGGTCCATCAATGCGACCGGGTGCTCGTCCTCTATGACGGCCATCTGGTGGCGGAGCTTGCCGGCGGCGAGATCACCGAAGGCGCGATCATGCGGCCGGCGCTCGGCCATGGCGAGTTGGTCCGGGAGGCGGCGGAATGAGTGTGACGAGCTTGGCCGACGCGGCACCGACGGCGGTATTGTCGCGGCTCCTCGCGCGGCATCGCGGCGCAATCGTCGCGGCGATCGTCTTTGCCCTGCTCCTGCTGATCGTCGATCTGGTCAGTGCCGGGCGGCTCACTTATTTCGACATTTCGTTCCTGTCGAGCGGCGGCGCTACTTCGGCACTGGCGGCGATCGGCCAGACTCTGGTCATTCTGTCCGGCGGTTTCGACCTGTCCGCGGGCGCGGTGATCTCGCTGGTCAATGTCGTCCTGGCAAACGGCATGGATCCCATGGCAATCGGCACGAGTGTCGCGTGGTGGACTTTGGCCGGAATTGGGGTCGGCATGCTGGTCGGCGCCTTCAACGGCTTCTTCATTGCCGTCCTGCGCATGCAGCCTATCGTCGTCACGCTGTCGACCATGTTCATCCTGCAGGGAGTAACGCTGCTGGTCATGGACAAGCCGGGCGGCTTCGTCTCGCCCGATCTTGGCGCCTTCTATCTCGGCGATGCTATTGCCGGCTGGTTACCGATGCCGCTGGTGGTCATCGGTGTCGTCCTGCTCGGCTGGTTCTGGCTCAAAGGCACACGCTTCGGGACAGCTCTCTATGCGCTCGGCAGTGATCCGGATGCCGCCGCCGCGGTCGGTGTGCGCGTCGTTCTCGTACGCTTCCTGGTCTATGTCATCGCCGGCGGCTGCTATGGGCTTGCCGGCGTTTTCATCAGCGCCCAGACCGGCAGCGGTGATCCGCTGGTCGGCAACCCGTTGTTGCTGTCGATGTTCGCGGCGGTCGTGGTCGGCGGTACAAGGCTGGGCGGCGGCCAAGGTGGGCCGGTCGGCACCGTCTTCGGCGCCTACATCCTCATGATGGTCGTCAACATCCTGCTCGTGCTCAACGTCTCGGCCTACTATTCGACGATCGCCGAGGGCACGATCCTGATCCTTGCCGTGCTTGCCGGCTCGCTGTCGCATGGCTCCGTGCTTGCCCGCCAACTGCGTGGCCTGCGAGCTCGGCTGGCCGCGTGGCGCGCCGGAATGCTGCCCTCGCAGATCGATCGCACCGACCGGCGGCTGCGAATTGCGCGGGGCAGCGCCGGCGACCAGCAGGCGCCGCAGCCTGCCTTCCATGTCCGTAACGCCGAGACGCTGCGCTATGCGCTGCCGGCCTATGTCTGTCTTGCCATCGTCGTGATCGTCACCCAGATCTGGCTCGGACGCGCCATCGTCAATTTTGGCTACTGGAATTCGCTGTTCGTGCTGTCGAGCTTCCTTGCCATCCTGGCGCTTGGGCAAGGCAGCGTGATTCTTACCGGCGGGCTTGACCTCTCAGTGCCATGGACGATCGGTCTGTCGGGAATCCTGCTTGCCGGCATGGTCAATGGGTCGGATGCTGCACTTTCCTATGCGCTGCCGGCGGTGCTCGTCGTCGCTTGCCTCATCGGTCTCGCCAACGGGATCGGCATCGTCTTTCTGGGCATCTCGCCGATCGTCATGACGCTCGCCACCAACGGCATTCTGCAAGGTTTCGCTTTGCTCTACTCGCAAGGCACGCCGGCCGGCTTCTCCTCGCCGATGCTGCGCTGGTTCATGACGAGCAAAATATTCGCCATCACCCCGGTGGTGTTGTTCATGATCGCCTTCGTCGTCTTTGCCGTGCTGCTGCTTGGCCGCACCGCTTTCGGCCGCCGCGTCTACGGCATCGGCAACAGCCTGCGCGCAGCCCAGCTCTCCGGCATCGCGGTCGGTCGCACGCTCGTCCTCGTCTATGTGCTGTCGGCGGTCTGCGCGGCGCTGGTCGGCATCATGCTGACCGGCTTTTCCGGCCAGGCCAGTCTCGGCATGGGCGACGACTATCTGCTGCCCTCCATCGCCGTCGTCGTGGTCGGCGGTGCGCTGATCACCGGCGGGCGCGGCCATTATCTCGGCATGCTGGGCGGGGTGCTGCTCCTGACCGCGTTGCAGATGCTGCTTGCCGGCACGACGCTGCCTTACGCGACGCGGGCGATACTGTTCGGGCTGGTGGTGCTCGGTGCCGTCATGGCGCTGCGCGAAAGGCGGATTTGAGTGAAAGGAATGGAACAATGAGCTCAAGCGCACCGGCATCGGCGGACGAATTCCTGACCGGGCTCAAAGGCCAACGCGTGCTGGTCACGGCGGGCGCTGGCGGCATCGGCTTTGCCATTGCAGAGACGCTCTCGCGGCTCGGCGCGCGCGTCGTGATCTGCGATATTTCCGACGAGGCGCTGGCTGCCGCTCCAGAGAGGATGACGCTCGCTGCCGCAGTTAAAGCCGACGTTTCGCGCGACGAGGATGTCGACCGGCTGTTCGAGACGGTCAAGGAGAAGCTCGGCGGGCTCGACGCCCTGATCAACAATGCCGGCATTGCCGGCCCGACCGGCGGCGTCGATGAGATCGATCCGGCAGACTGGCGGCGTTGCATAGATATCTGCCTGACCGGCCAGTTCCTGTGCGCGCGGCGTGCCGTGCCGCTGATCAAGGCGGCGGGCGGCGGCTCGATCGTCTCGATGTCTTCGGCCGCCGGCCGCCATGGCTACGCGTTCCGCACGCCGTATTCGGCTGCCAAGTTCGGCGTTGTCGGCCTGACCCAGAGTCTTGCCAAGGAACTCGGACCGCATGGGATCAGGGTCAATGCCATCTTGCCCGGCATTATCGAAGGGCCGCGCATCGACAAGGTCATTGCCGACCGGGCAAAGCAATTAGGCGTCTCAAACGAGGAGATGACACAACGCTATCTGCAGAACATCTCCCTGCGCCGCATGACGAGCCCATACGATGTCGCGGCGATGGTGGCTTTCCTGCTTTCCGATGCGGGCGTCAACATTTCCGGCCAGTCGCTGGGCGTCGACGGCAACGTCGAGACACTCTGAGGAGGGCGAGCATGGCGAAGGTAGCAATTGTAGGAAGCGGCTTTATCGGACGGGCGTGGGCGATCAGCTTCGCCCGAGCCGGGCATGATGTGCGCATGTGGGACCAGGCGCCGGCCGCGACCAGTGCTGCGCGCGACTATATCGCCGGCGTGCTCGGCGACCTCGCCGCAAACGATTTGCTGCGGGGACAGGCGGTGGATGCCTTGCTCGGCCGCATCACCATTGTGGCGGAGCTTGGCGAGGCCCTGACCGATGCCGTCCATGTCCAGGAGAACACACCCGAAAACCTGGAGGTGAAGCGTGACGTGTTCTCCCGGATCGACGCCCTGGCCGGTCCGCAGGCGGTGCTCGCCAGTTCCACCTCGGCGCTGTTGCCGTCGAAATTTACTGATCATCTGCAGGGGCGCCATCGCTGCCTCGTCGTGCATCCGATCAATCCGCCCTATCTCATCCCGGCCGCGGAAGTCGTGCCGGCGCCATGGACCTCCGCCGAAACGGTGGAAAGGACCCGCGCCTTTCTTGTCGAAGCGGGCCATGCGCCGCTGGTGATGAAGCGCGAACTCGACGGCTTCATCATGAACCGCTTGCAGGGCGCGCTGTTGGAGGAGGCGTTCCGGCTTGTCGCTGACGGCTATGCCAGCGTCGAGGACGTCGATACGAGCCTGCGCGACGGGCTGGCGCTGCGCTGGTCGTTCATGGGTCCCTTCGAAACCATCGACCTCAACGCGCCCGGTGGTGTGCGCGACTATGTGGAGCGCTATCAGAGGATCTATTCCAACATCTTCCCGCAGATGCTGCGCCGCGTCGACTGGGCCGGCGAGGTCATGGAGACGATCGAGGCCGAGCGCCGCAAGCGCCTGCCGCAGGAAGAACTCGGCGAACGGCAGGTCTGGCGCGACCGTCGGCTGATGGCGCTGGCGGCGCATAAGAAAAAATCGGATCAGGAGTTTGGACGATGACGGAAACAAGCCGCAAGCACGGCGCTCAGCAAGCCAAGGGCAAGGTCATCATCACCTGTGCGGTGACGGGGGCGATCCATACGCCGACCATGTCGCCCTATCTGCCGATCACGCCGGACCAGATCGCCTCGGAGGCGATTGCGGCGGCCGAGGCTGGCGCGGCGATCCTGCATCTGCATGCCCGCGACCCCGAGACCGGCAAGCCCGACCAGACGCCGGAGGCATTCGCGCGTTTCCTGCCGCGCATCAAGCAAGGCACAAATGCCGCCATCAACATCACCACCGGCGGCAGCCCCTACATGAAGGTGGAGGAGCGTGTGCGCCCCGCCGCCCAGTTCAAGCCGGAAGTCGCCTCGCTCAACATGGGGTCGATCAATTTCGGGCTCTATCACCTCGTCGCCAAATACGAGGCCTTCAAGTTCGACTGGGAAAGGCCGCATCTGGAAGCGACGCGTGACCTGGTATTCCGCAACTCGTTCAAGGACATCGAGTACATACTCGAGACCTGCTACGACAACGGCACGCGCTTCGAGTTCGAGTGCTACGACATCGCCCATCTCTATAACCTCTCCCATTTCGCAGATCGCGGGCTGGTGAAACCGCCGTTCTTCGTGCAGTCCGTATTCGGCCTGCTCGGCGGCATCGGTTCGCACCCCGAAGATGTCGCCCATATGAAGCGCACCGCCGATCGCCTGTTCGGCGAGCATTACCGCTGGTCGGTGCTGGGTGCGGGCGCCAGCCAGTTGCGCATTGCCGCGCAATCGGCAGCGCTTGGCGGCAATATCCGCGTTGGGCTTGAAGACAGTCTTTGGGCCGGCAAGGGCAAGCTTGCCAAGTCAAATGCCGAGCAGGTGGTGCTTGCCCGCAAGATCATAGAAGGACTTGGCATGGAAGTGGCGACGCCCGACGACGCCCGCGAGATCCTGTCATTGAAGGGCGGCGACCAGGTCGCGTTCTAACCGGTTTCTGCAAGGTTCGAACAGAGGAGGACGGCATGAAGATCGAAGTCGTGGTGGACGTGAAGACCACGCTGGGCGAGGGACCGCTGTGGGACGTTGAACAGGAGCGCCTCTACTGGATCGACAGTTTCGACGGGCGTGTGTTTCGCGCGACCGCCGACGGCCGCGAGATCCGTTGCTGGGACGTGCCGATGAAGATCGGTTCGATGGCATTGCGCAAGGACGGCGGTGGCGCGGTGGTGTCGCTGCAGCGCGGTTTCCATCTGCTTGATTTCGCCACCGGCGAGGTGACGCTGATCCACGATCCAGAGCCGGACAGGCCGATGAACCGGCTCAATGATGGCAAGGTCGATCGGCGCGGCCGCTTCTTCGCCGGCTCAATGGACACCATGGAAGAGGGACCCTCCGGCGGGCTCTACCGGCTCGATCCCGATTTCTCCGTCACCAGGATCGATTCCGGCATCATCTGCTCCAACGGCCCGTGCTGGAGTCCCGACGACCGCACCTTCTATTTCTCCGACACCTGGACAGGGGAGATCTGGGCCTACGACTATGATATCGAAACCGGTGCCGCCACCAACCGGCGCACTTTCACGCGCGTCGATACCAGCCGGGGTGGGGCGGCCGACGGCTCGACCGTCGATGCGGAAGGATTCCTCTGGAACGCGCTGGTCTATGACGGCAGGCTGGTGCGTTACGCGCCCGACGGCAGCGTTGATCGCATTATCGACATGCCCGTCAAGAAGATCACCAGCGTCATGTTCGGCGGGCCGAAGCTCGATACCCTGTACGTCACGTCGATGGCCAAGCCGCCGCTGCCGCGTTTTCCGGGCGACGGAGTTTTACGGGGCAGCCTTTTTGCCATCGCCGGCCTCGGCGTAACGGGAGTTCCGGAGCCAAGATTTGCCGCATAATCCGTGTTTACTGGCGATCATCCTCCCCGCCTCTTGGTGCCACCCCAACCTCCTGCCGCAGGGCAACGGCGCTGGAAGCTCGTGCCGTGCGGTTCTGGCGTGGTCGTGTCAGGAGCCCAGAGCACCAATGGCGGCAGCACGGCAGGCGCTGCGCCAGCCATCACCAGTCCCGTGTTGAGGGCATTGGGTTTCCGCCATCAACCGCTTCGTCATCGAGCACAAGCTGCAGTCGTAGCCCTTCGTCTGGACCGACGATCCCGACAAACTTATCAAGCCGCCGCACGCGGGCACCAGGTGCTGGAGTCGATCCACAGCATTGGCTATAGCAGTGTGGCGGTCCGCGAATGTCCACTCTCTGGCAAGCGGCCAATAGGCAAGTTCGACCCCAAACAGACGTTGTCGTCAGTCTTTCGCTAGTCGAGAGCTGCCGAGGGACGTATTGTGCTAGTGCCGCGGGATGCTCTTCGGTCATTGGCTTCATAACGGTCTGGGCTTTCCTCAACCAGCCTTGCCGCCACAGACAGCCTTATTCCTGCTCGTCACAGCAAGGTCCGGCATCGCTTCCAGTTGCGGCTGCCTACAGCAAGTGGAGGTGTTCTGGAGGTGGTTTTGCACAATATCGGTGGCGCACTCGCAGAACGAACTCAGGCGAACGGACGAGGGACTTTGGAAGCTGCCCTGTTTGGCGGGCGACACAATTGCGGAAAGCCCGGAAAGCCCGTATATTCCGGAATAAAGGAGTCTCGCCGATGAGCACCACCGTCACCGCCGCCGCCGTCTCGAAAAATTTTGGCGCCTATCAGGACGCCGCGGTCCGCGACCCGGTCATCATCACAAAGAACGGTCGCCCGCGCACGGTGCTGCTGGCCTATGAGGATTTTGTCCGGCTGTCGAAGCGCGACCGGCGGGTCGATCTGACAGCGGAGCTCGGCTCGGACGAGATCGCCGCGGTCGAAGCCTCTGAAATGGAGCCGCATCTCGACCATCTCAACGACGAGCTCTCTGGGTCAAAACCATCGGGGCGAAACCCCTCGGAGCAAAAGGCCTGACTGCAAAAATGCTACCGGCTGAAATCAAGGTCGGCCACGTCTTCCGTTACTCCTACCTCTGGCATTGGCAACACCGCGAAGGCCGCGAGGAAGGCGACAAGGACCGGCCCTGCCTGGTGCTCGCGCTGGTCGCCATGCAGGAGGACGGCTCGCCGGTCGTCCGGGTCCTGCCGATCACCCATACGCCGCCGTCCGATCCCGATGATGCCATCGAGATTCCGGCTGCGGTCAAGCTGCGTTTGCGCCTTGACGGTGAACGGTCGTGGATCGTTTTGACGGAAAGTAACCGATTCGCCTGGCCGGGGCCTGACATCCGGCCGCTGGAGACGGAGAGCGGCTACTACGGGCCGCTGCCACCGGCGTTGTTTGCAGCAGTCAAGCGCCGGTTTGTCGCCATCGCGACAGGCCAGGCGCATACGAGCACGTCGCGTACCGCGTGACGATGGAAGTGGCATGTCCCTTAGCCTGCTTGAGCGCGGTGAACGTTCAGACGGGGCGATTCTGACGACGCGACTTTGCCAAGCTGGAAGACTTCCGTCGCCTCGCCGCGGCCGCGCAGCCGGTGTTTGCCCGCCGGGATCCTTTCGAACCTTTCGTCGAGCCGCGACGCAGTCTCGCCGGAAATGGCGATTGCGGCGATGGCGCCCGGTTCGAGCTGCTTGCCGAGGTCCTGCAGTCGCTGGCTGACGTTCACGGTGTCGCCGACGATCGTATAGTTCACGCGGTCGGATGCGCCAATGTTGCCGACAATGACAGAGCCCGTGTGGATGCCGATGCGGACATGAAGCGGAGGCCGGCCTTCGCTGGGCGCTTCCATATTGTCCTTCTCCAGCTCCTCGCGGATCGCCGCGGCGGCGCGGACGGCCGCGGCGGCATGGCCCTCCAGCCGATCCGGCGCGCCGAAGAACGCCAGCATGCCGTCGCCCAGGAACTTGTCGACAGTACCGCCATGTGCATCGACCGCGCCGCACAAGATCGCGAAGTGGTGGTTCAGCAGCCTGGCCGCGGCGGCGGCTTCCATCTGCTCCGACAGCGTGGTGAAGCCGGCGATGTCAGTGAACATCACAGTGACAACCGCTTCGCGCGGTTCGGCGATGCCGATCTCTCCGGTGCGCACCAGCTTGGCCACCAGCGAGCGCGGAATATAGGTCGAAAATGCACGCAAACCGATCAGCATGGCATTGAACGCCGAAGCCTGATTGTCCAACTCCAGCACTCTGCTGCGCGGCAGGGGGGCGACACCGTCGAGATCGAAATCGGCGACGCGCGTGGCCTGGCCGGCAATCGCCTGGATCGGGCGCGCCAGGCGCCTGCCGAGAAGAATCGCGACGATGACCGCCACCGCCATCGCGACAAGTCCAAGCATAGCCGATCCTATGACACGCTCGATCTCGTCGCTGATCTGGCTGGTCTCGAAATACGCGCCGAGCGTCCAGGGCTCGTCGCCATAGCCTGCGATCTTGCGGGTGATGGCGATGTAGGTGGTGTCGCCGCTCCACTCTGACGCATTGTCCACGCTTGGGTCGATCTCGCCGATTTCTATGTCGCGGGCGTGTCGCGTATCGAACTCCCGCTCTACCTTGCGCGCGCTATATGCGGCCAATACCGGATCGCCATACGTGGCCAGCGGCGTCAGCGGGAGGACGCCATTCTTCAGAGCGTCGGGATCGGCCAGCCTTTGGTCGGCGACCACGCGATCTTCGCCATCAAGAATGAAGGCATGCGTGCCAAATCGCGATGACAATTTCCGCGTGATGCCGGACAGTTTCTGCAATTCGACCGCCGCGATAACCCAGGCCTGTGTCACGCCATCACGTACCAGCGGCACGGAGACATGTGCGTACAGGCCGAACTCGTTGGCCACGAACGCCCCCCACTGCCGGCCGCCGACCTGTCGGCGTTGCTCGAGGGCGGCGCGGACTTGGGGCGACTTCTCGGGCTCGGCCGGAAAATGCTCGATCGCGCCCGTTGCAACGTTGTTTTCAACGGAGCGCGCGGCTCCGCGGCAGACCAGATCGGGGGTGCAGATTAGGGTCGCCTCGATCCCTGAAGCGGCAGCCAGAGCACCGGCAACAGCTGCGGACATCGCCTTGTCGTCGATCTGGAACTCGCCCTGGGCATACAACTGCGCGATGCCGTCCACCGCGTTCTCGGCGTCTCCCATCTCTGCGCGCAGCGAGTCCTCCATCGCGTCGATGAGGAGTGTCGACTGGGCGCCGAGCAAGTCGAACGTGTTGCGAAAATTGGCACCGACCGACAATGCGAGCACGCCGCCGACCGACAGGAATACGAGACTGCCGAAACTCAACGCCATGATGACTGCAATGGGGATGCGCCGCCGCTTCTTTTCGGGGCGGGCCAGACGCACTGGTTGTGCGGACGTGCTCATGTAGCCAATGTCGCAATGCGCCACCGAATTGCAAGCCTGGTGACGGCTTTAAAGAGAGGCGCGTCCCCAATGCACGAGCCTCCTTACTTCGGCGCCTAACGTATCAACCGAATGTCCACTGGGGAAAATGTTCTCAATTTCTGCTCATGTAACGCGACCGCGAGTTCCAGAGTCGCCGGCTATGTCAGCTTCCAGGCGGTGGCAATGCTGACCGCCACAGCCGAAGCGTGGGCGCGAAGCCGATATCCCGTGTTTCGGAAGTAGGGCGGCAACGGTCAGAACTTCCAGTTCAGGCTATGCGGCCCTGATTTCATAATGTTGACCTACGGGATCGAGGAAATTTACTCTTGACGTAAATCGTCAAAACGAGGTATTCCTGACGCTATGATTCTAAGCTACCGCGACAAACGGACCGAAGGCTTTGGCAATGGCACGTTCGTCCGGGAGTTTCAGGGATTCGACAGGCAGGCTTGGACGCGCCTTGAAATTCTGGACGCCGCGACCGGCGTCGGGGACTTGCGGGCTTTGCCCAGCCATCGTCTTGAGGCCCTGAGGGGCGACCGGAGCGGCCAATTCAGCATCCGCATCAACATGCAATGGCGGATTTGCTTCGAATGGCCCAAGGACGCTACCGGCCCGTCAAACGTGGAAATAGTCGATTACCATTAGGAGATGACTCATGTCCCGATCTGCCATCCATCCCGGCGAAATTCTCGCCGACGAGCTTCAGGAGCTTGGCGTTTCGCCGACCGAGCTTTCGCGCCTTATCAACGTCCCGCCCAATCGGGTGACGCAGATAATCCATGGTCGGCGCCGCGTCACCGGCGACACCGCCCTTCGGCTTGGTCACTGGTTTGGCAGCAGCGCCCAGTTCTGGCTCAATCTCCAGAGTGCCTATGACATCCGCGTCGCGGAAGAGAAGGCCGGCAGGGAAATCGCCAAGCTGCCGGTGCGGCGTGAAACCGCCGGCCTTAGCACGCCGCAGAACGTGTAGGGCCGCCCGTGACTCTCATCAAATCCAAGAAACGTGTTGCCGATCACGGGGAGGTTTTCACGCCCCCGTGGCCACTCGAAAAATGGTCGATCTCGTCAAAGGCGAGACCGAGCGCATCGACTCCCGCTTCCTGGAGCCCGCGTGCGGAAGCGGAAATTTTCTTGTCCCCATCCTACAAGCTGGCCGCCGTGGGGATGAAATTCGGGAAGTCCGGTTTTGAGAAGCGTCACTACGCGTGCTCACGTTGATGTGTGCCTACGGGATCGAGTTGTCCAGGGTCGGCCCATGCTCACCAGTTGGCCGACCATTCGGCGTTTGAACGCAGCGATGAAAGGATCGTGACGCCAATATTTTCCGCCCCCCAGCCTTTTGAGAAACAGGCAAAACTGGCCGATAAACCGGCAACTCCTCAAGTCGCGAAGGCCCCATCAAAAAAGGTCGTCGAACGCACGATCTGAACGGAGACCGTGCTGAACCCTGCCATTGTCGCGATTTGAGGAGCGGTCAGCCAATTGCCGCTTTCCAATACTTCTCTTCTCGCCTCGGCCGCCATCCGCGCTTCTATGTGCATGTGTTGCGGAGGCAGTACCTGAGGGACCAGGGCCTCGATTATCGTGCTTATGGCTTCGCGCTGGCGACTATCAGGATCGTACAGACCAGAGGCGCAATACTGACGAGCGTGTCTGCGAGGCCGCGCACAGCAGGTTCACTTCCATGTTCGTCCGCTACCGCTATGACCAGCTCCGCAGTTAGGCGATCAAGTCGGTCACCAAACCCTTTCGGCCTTCCGCTAAGGACGCCAAATCCCGACAGTTCAATAGTCTCGTGGGTAAGTGCCATGAGTATCCCGCTCGTGGGGTGATGAGCATGGTTGCATATATAGCGCAACAACCGTCACAGCTGCAGCTAAGCTGTAGGCATTGGCGTCCAAGTTCGTTGATGGCCCGGCAGCCTTCAGAGCGCGTTGCGACGACAGCCGGGCGGGCGGACGCCGCCCAACCCCAGGGCCCACGCCCCGTGCTCGGCGTGACGCTTGATCGACCCGCCGTGCTGCAGAGTGCGGCGGGTTTTTCAATGTCGATCGCGCAGCTCTTTGACAGCCTTGGTGAGGGTCAGGCGGTCATTACCCTTCTTCTTGATCAGCTTGCTTACTTGACTTGGCGAAATGCGATTTTCCCGCGCGAAACGTTCCACCTCATAAAAACGCATCGATCGACAGCCGGTCGACGTAGTAGTCTTGGGTGCTCTTGTTCTCGTTCATTTCCGTTTTCCTACTCGCTCAGCAGCTGCAATGAGAATCCGCCCGCCACTCCTCGATTTGGGGGGCGGATCCCATCAGCGCAGGAAGGGACTCTAGCTGCGCAGATCCAATTTCTGGGGATTGTTGGAGCGTCATTTCTGGCTAACGAGCATCAGCTCGCGATTATTCCAATCACCAAAAAGGTGATGGAGATGGCGAAAACTGGTGCAAGCAGCCAGCGAGCTTCGTGAACACTGTTCTCCATAGGCTCCTCCCTTGAGGGACCGCAACGAGTTCGAACAGACGCAGTTCCGGACGGCTACACGTGGGGGCCATTGCGCGCAGCGACTCAGACTTAGGTCCTATGCACGGCGAGCCTTAAGGCTCAGTTTGGAACGTCTAGGGAGGCTGCAGGTTTGGGCGAGCCTGGCGCAATGTTTCGCGCCCACGAGCCCACAAGGAGATAACCATGAGAATGCATCTTTCCACCGCAGCGGCGGGATTTCTGCTGCTGGCTGGTGTCGGTGCCGCCGCCGCTCAGGACGTGGTCATTGAACCGCAGCAGGAAACCGTCATTAAGGAATACGTGAAAAAGCAGCCGCTCGCATCGGTGAAAGTCCCCGGGGTAGAGCTGAATGTCGGCTCGACGCTCCCCGACACCGTCGAGCTTCATGAAGTCCCCAACGTGAAATATCGCTACACCGTCATCGACAACCGGACCGTTGTCGTTGACCCGGGCACACATAAGATCGTCAAAGTGATCGAATGACCATAACGTTGGGGACGAGAAACCCGCCGTTCCGAATTGAGCGGCGGGAGACTTGCTGTTCTCGCGAATCAAATATTCTGCCTCGTCATCTGCCATGACATTTGGTCGCTGAAATCTTGCTTTGTGGCCATCGCGCGAGATCATTTAAGTTGCAGAGCTTGAGGAACATTCCACCCTTGGTGAAGTTGGGAGCGGAGGTGCCAAAACGTTTGATGCCGGCGGGCTTTTGGGAGGAAGCCATGATCTGCGTCACGCCTGCATTTGGTGTTTCGCGCCGCCGCGCGTTGCAATTTGGCCTGGGAGCAACGCTTGCTTCGGCCACCGGCCTTGCCCCGGTTTCCCGCCCATCTACATTTTCCGGTTCGCCCTCAACCTCGAATATATGGAAGCCGAATATTACCTGCGCGGTACAACCGGAAAAGGGATCGAAGACTCAGATGCTGGCCCGAAGGCCGGCGCTGTGGTTGGCGGCAAACAGGTCAGCTTTGACACGCCTGCAATCGGCGAGTTCATGCGTGAGGTCGCTGAAAACGAACTTGCCCATGTCAGGTTCTATCGCAAGACACTTGGAGCCGAAGCGGTCGACCGACCGGCGATCGATTTCGATGCGGGCTTTGCGCGGTAGCCAAGGCGGCCGGGCTCGGAGCGGACTTCGATCCTTTCGGCAACCAGATGAACTTCGTTCGCTGCGAGGCTATCGGCCAGCAGGCTCAAACCTTGTGAGCTGGTCCGTGCGGCCAGCTGATCAGGCTTGATCTTCGTCAACCGCAATTTCGCCTCGGCCACGCGTCGTTTCGCAGCCCGGATCCTGCTGCACAGCGCCATATTGATGCCGACACCGCAGCCTTCATCCAGCATTTCATTTGCACGTTCGAGGGAGCGCTCGGCCCGGTTAAGCCGCTGTCGGGCTCGCGCCAGTTCCAAATCCAAAAGTTCCATCATTCCGATCCGTGGCGGTCCCTTCGATTGGTAAACCGCTTGTGGTCGCCGTGGGTTCCGGCTGTTCGCAAATGTGCAACCCAGACGGTCCGATGCGCCTGGCACAGTTCTGGAGCGAGAGTGATGGCGCCGGTGGCCTGAAGGGTCGCGCCGAATAAGACGCAGGCTCAGTTCAACCCCCGCGACGTCCTTCAACGCTGAGGCGATCGATCTTGACCAGACGGTCCGCGGCCTCGACCGCAGTTCGTATCCTGCTTGCCAGCGCGAGATTCTCGGCCACTATTCCTTCAGTGCGTTGAAGCACCAACTCGGTCCGACGGATGCGCCGCCTGGCATTGGCAACTTCCGACCTCGAAATATCGGCCGCCATCCCGTGGCCCTGGGGTTCCATAGTGTCCATGAAACTCAACACATGGGGGCCGATATCGTTCCCTGATGTCGCGAAACGGGGTGTCGCGGTTCCTCTATCAGTGATGAGCGCTGGCAATATGGCCCGGCCGTCATTGCAGCCGCAACAAACGCGCGATGGGCCGAATGACCAATGCGCTCCTGCCAAAACAGCGCCAGAACGGGGCCCTCGGCGACGCGAGCGCCAGCAGCGCCAGCGCGCCGACCGCGAGGCTGCGCACAGCAGGTTCACTCCCATGCTCGACCGTTACTGCTATGACCAGGTCCGCAGTTGGGCGATCAAGTCGGTCACCAACGTCCTTTGGCCTTCTGGTGAGGACGCAAAACCCCACAGTCAATAGTCTCATGGGTGAGTGCCATGGTATCCCGCTCGTGGGATGATGGGCATGGTTGCATATGTATCAACGACAACTGGCATCATAGCTGCAGCTAAGCTGTAGGCATTGGCGTCCAAATTCGCTGATGGCCTGTTAGCCTTCAGATCGCGTTCAGACGACAGCCGGGCGGATGTGTCGGCCGTGCCGTCGGGGCTATCCCTTGACCGCCGAGCCGACGATCGAATCCACGAAGAAGCGCTGCAGGAAGACGAAGAGCACCAACGGCGGCAGCACAGCAAGCGTGGCGCCGGCCATTACGAGTCCCGTATTGAGGGCGCCTCTGTTGTAGCTGAGCAGGCGGCTAAGGCTGATAACGATGGGATAGTCCTCCGCATTGCCCTGTAGAACCGTCAGCGGCCAGAGATAGCTGTTCCAGTGATAGACGAAGGCAAACAGCGCCAGTGCCGCGATTGCCGGCGCCACGCTCGGCGCGACGATCTTGAACAGGATCAGGAGTTCCGATGCCCCATCCATCCGCGCGGCGTCGATCAGATCGTCCGGCACGCCGGCGATGAACTGGCGCATCAGGAAAATGCCGAATGCATTGGCGAGGTTGGGTATGATGATGCCGGCGAGACTTGCGTTCAGGCCGATCGATCCGACGAGACGATAAAGTGGGATCAGCGTGACGATCGGCGGCAGGAACATGGTGGCGATCAGCACCGAAAACAGCAGTGAGCGGCCGGGAAAGTGATGCTTGGCGAAGGCATAGCCAGCCATCATGCTGGTGACCAGAATGCCGGCGGTGGTGATCGTGGCGATCACCAGCGAATTCCACATCGAGCGGCCGACATTGATGACGCCGGACACTTTCTCATAGGCTTCGAAGCTCGGCGTCCGCGGTATCCATACGGGCGGCACCTGCATGGTTTCGGCCGGCGTCTTCAGGCTGGAGAGCACCATCCACAACAGCGGGAAGGCGGAGGCTACGGCAACCAGCAGCATCAGCGTGGCGAGCAGCGCTCTGCGACCCACCAGGCGTTTGCGCGCCAACCGGCTTGATGCAGAGCGGCCCGGCGCGCTCATTCGTCATCCTTCCGGTTGGCAAATGCGAACAGTGCACACACAACGACGATCAGCGCCAGCATGAGCATCACTGCCATGGCCGAGCCCAGCCCGCCTTGTGCGCGCTCGATGCCGACCCGGCGGATATGGTAAGTCAGCACGTTGGTCGAACCGACCGGTCCGCCTTGGGTGATCAGCGCCACCGGCTCGAACACTTGCACGGCGTTGATGATGGCAATGACGGCGCTGAACAGGAGCGTGCGGCGCAGCAGCGGCAAGGTGATGAAGCGGAACTGTTCGCGCCGGTTGGCGCCGTCAAGCGTCGCCGCCTCGTATAGACTGCCTGGAATCTGGGTCAGCCCGGCAACCGCCAGCACCGTAAAATAGCCGATTTGCTGCCAGACATTGAGCACGACGATCGAGATCAACGCCGATCTTGGCGAGGACAGCCAGGGTTGCGGGCCGATGCCGGCAAGGCCGAGCATCTGGTTGAGCGGTCCTTCGCTCGGCGAATAGAGCTTTGACCAGACCAGCGTCACGGCGATCATCGGCACCATGTAGGTGGAAAACAACACGGTCCGCAGCGCCGTGCAGCCTGCGACATCGCGCTGGTAGACCATCAAGCCGAACGCTACCGAAAGGGGCAGGATGAGCATCACCGACAGCGCCGTGTAGATCGCGGTGTTGAGCAGCGCTCGCTTGAAATCCCGCCCGACCGAAGTCGGTCCGAATATTTCGCGAAAATTGTCGAAGCCAATGAAGCTCGCATTGGAAAAAGACGTTTGCGTCGACCAGTCTTGGAATGACAGCCAGAGGGTGAGCAGCATCGGCAGCAGGATGAAAACGCCGATCAATGTCACGGCGGGCGCCAGCATGATGCCCGCCGAGGCACGATAGGTCTTGATCATCGCTCTGCTTCCGAAGCGTCGGGCTCTCGAAACAGCGCCCTTCGCTATTTGGCGGCACGCTCCAGGATCGAGGCGGCATCGGCCTGCGCGTTCGCCTGCGCATCCTTGGCCGAGAGCTGACCATACTGCAACGCTTCGAGCGTCTGCTGCAACGATTCGCTGAACTCCTGGCCGCCCGGGACGACAGGGAAGGGCTTGGCGTCGGCAAGCACGCTGACATAGCCGGACAGGAACTCGGAGCTGAGCTTGTCCTTATGGGCTTCGATGTCGGAGGTCCGCGTCGGCAGGATGCCCATCGACATCAAAATATCCGACATTGCCGAAGCGCCATTTTTGCCGGACTTCGGACTGTTCAGCCACGCCAGGAAATCCCATGCCGCTTTTTGCTCGGCCTCACTGGCATTGGCGTTGACGACAGTCATCCACGAATAGGAGATCGAGTGCGGCTTGTCGCCGCTCGGACCGACCGGGATGGGTGCGGTAGCGATATTGGAGAACTTGTCGCCCATGCCGTTCTTCAGTGCGCTTTCCCACCAGTTGGCCATGATGATCATCCCGGTCTTGCCGGAGACGAAATTGTCGAGGAAGGGGCCGGTGGTGTTGGCGTCGGCGGTGGCCATCGCCGGATCGCTGGCGCCGGACTTGATCAGGTCCTCGTAGAGCTGAAAAGTCTCGCCGGCTTGAGGACTGTCGAGCATCGGTTTGCCGTCCTTGACCAGCTCGCCGCCATTGGAAACCAGCAGCGAGGCGAAGGGGTGGACGACGCCCGCCGCCCAGGAATTGATCATGCCGAAACCTTGCTGGCCGGCATCTTTCCTGGTCAGCTTCTTAGCCGCATCCTTCAACTCGGACCAGGTCTTCGGCGCGGCCGTAATGCCTGCCTGCTTGAACAGCTCCTTGTTGTAGTTCAACGCGTAGACGTCGATCTCGTTTGGAATGCCGTAGAGCGTGCCACCAACGGAGGCCGCGCTGACGACACCGGCCGGCCATGCGCTCTTGACCTCGCCGGCAACCGCATCGGGGGCCGGCGCGACCAGTTTGTCTCGCGCCAGTTCGGGCAGCCACAAATCGTAGATGCCGCCGATCGTCGGTCCTTCGGAACTGCCGCCCTGGGAACGCAGTGTCGTCAGGAGATCGCCGAAGGGGACAGCGCGCACGGTGACCGTCACACCCGGATTGGTCCTGGCGTAGTCCTTGGCCGCGGCGTCCAGCAAAGCGACCGTTTCGGGCGACCAGTGGGTCAGATAGGAGATGTTGACCGATTGGGCGCAACCAATGGTGGGCGAGGCCAACAACCCTGCAGCCAGCGCCAGTTTCGAAATCCAAGCCAAAGACATCCGACCCTCCGCATAGCCACACAGCGTCCTGACGTTATGACAACTTGAAGCAACGATGCAAGCGCTATCTTCGTGGAGAGCTCCTGCCGGTGTTGCGGCGTTTTCTTACTGCGGTCAACAAAGCATGCAAGATTACATCGTGAAAACAAGAAATTATCTGATGCAGTTCGAGATGATTCTCCGCTGCCGGCCATGCCCGAACATACTGCAAGGCACTTGCAGTCGAAGTCATGTCGTTATAATGACATGAGAAAAGCTATGACGGCCTTGCGGCTTTTGAACCGCCGTGGGGATGACAATATCGACAAGAATGGGAGACTGAGCATGCTTTCAATTCATCGACGCGCCGCACTCGGCCTGATCGGCGGCTTTGCCGCAGTCTGCACTGCGGTCTTCACCGCACTGCCGGCCAAGGCCGACGACACCGTGACCCTGTGGAGCTGGCGCACCGAGGACGAGGCTGCGATGCGCCGCATCTTCGACGCCTTCGAGGCCAAGACTCCCGGCATCAAGGTCAACATCCAGTTCACCCCCGACGCCGACTACCAGAACCGGCTGAGTACGGCGCTGCGTGGCGGCCGCGGGCCTGATATCGCTCAGCTCAAGGCTTACGGCGAACTGCAACCATTCATCGAGGGTGGCTATCTCGACCCGCTCGACGACAGCGTGCCGGAGCTGAAGAACATGCCCGATAGCGCGCTCGGCGGCGCTCGTGGCGTTGCCGACGGTAAGATCTATGGCGTGCCCTATTCGGTGCCGATGATGGGTGTCTTCTACAATCAAGACATCTTCGCCGCCCAGGGCATCGAGATTCCCAAGACCTACAACGATTTCGTCGCCGTCTGCGAGAAGCTGAAGGGGGCGGGGATGACGCCAATCGCCGCTGGCGGTGCCAACGGCTCCGCCTGGGCGCTGGAGATCGGCGTGGGTGTTGTCGGTCCGACCATCTATGGCCCGGGCTTCTACGACGAAATGATGAGCGGCAAAGCGACCTTCGAGGATCCGCGCTACGTGGCTGCCCTGAAACGCTATGCCGACTTGAAGCCTTATTTCTCCGACGGCTTTGCCGGTGTCGATTACACCACTTCCACACAGCAATTCATCGGCGGCAAGGCGGCCATGTTCTTCGGCGGCTCGTTCGAGAACGGCAGCTTCAAGGCGCAGAACCCGAAGCTGAAATTCTCGATTTTCCCGTTCCCCGCCGACGATCCTGCCACCAAGCTCTACACCTCGGCCTTTTCGGACGGCTCCTATGGTCTCGTCTCTGAAAGCACCAACAAGGAAGCTGCGATCAAGGTGCTCAACTTCATGGCTTCGGCCGAGTTCGCGCAGCTCTTCGCCGACGAGTTGGGCTGGCCGCCGGCCCGTACCGACGTTACCGTGAAAGATCCGGTACTCGCCACGATGATGGAGATGTCGAAGAATTCCACACCCTATCTGACGCTTGTCGGCTTCCGCTGGCAGACGCCGACGGCCTCCTCGATCCTCCAGTCCGAGATCATCGACATGGTCGAAGGCAACATTACGCCGCAGAAGCTGGCGGCGGATATGCAGGCCGGCGTCAGCAGCTGGTTCAAGCCGAAGCAGTAGGCCTTCACACCCTGCGCGAAACAGCACATGATCGCCCGTCGCCGCAAAAGCAGCCTTCAACGCACCCAGCAGCGCATGGCCGTGCTGTTCATCGTGCCGGCACTGGCCGTTTATGCGCTGTTCGTCCTTTATCCCCTGGTGATGTCGCTGTGGGGCAGCTTCTTCGTCTGGAGGGGCCTGCGCATGCTGGAGTTCGCCGGCCTGTCGAATTTTACCCGGCTGTTCGTTTTCCCGAGCGGTGGACGGCTCTACGGGGCGCTCTGGCACAACGTCGCCTGGTTCTTCGGCATCATGCTGTTCCAGAACGGCCTTGGTCTGCTGTTTGCCTGGCTGCTGTTTCTGCGCGAAAAGGGGGCGGCCTTCTTCCAGTCGGTATTCTTCTTCCCGGCGGTGCTGAGCCCCGTCATCGTCGGTGCCCTGTGGCGGCTGCTGCTGGCGCCCGGCGGCACCATCGAATGGATGCTCAACGGCTCTGGTCTGCATCAAGGCAGCCTGACCGTTCTCGGCAACAGCCACACGGCACTAGTGATGCTGATCGCCGTCGACGCCTGGAACTGGATGGGCCTGCCGGTGCTGATCTACACCGCCGGCCTCAGGCAGATTTCGTCCCATATATTCGAGGCTGCCAGGCTGGACGGCGCCGGCAGCGGCCGCATGCTGGTCTCGGTTGCCCTGCCTTTGCTGATGCCGGCCATCGGCACGTTGACGACGCTGTCGTTCATCAACACCTTCAACCAGTTCGACATCGTCTATGTCATGCAAGGCGTGCAGGGCAATCCAAGCTATTCCACAGACACGCTGGTGACCTATTTCTACCGCCTCGCTTTCGGCGCCGAAGGCGCCGTCGGTATCACGGATATAGGCCTGGCGTTGGCGCTCGGCACGCTGCTGTTCCTGATCCTCAGCGTCGGCACGCTTTTGATGTTGCGCTTCTTCGACCGTCGCACGGTGCAACTGTGAGCATGTTCGCCATCCCTCAACAGCTTGCACGGCTGCCCGGCTGGACGGCGCTGGTCGTGTGGACTGCAGCGGTGCTGGTGCCGCTCTACATTCTCGTCGTCTCCTGTTTCAAGACCACGGCGGAAATCTACGACAACAGGCTTGGCCTGCCGAAAAGCTGGGCATTCGACAATTTCGCCGCGGCCTGGATGCGCGCCGATCTCGGCCAGAATTTCGTCAACAGCCTGATCGTCACCGCCGGCGCGGTGCTCCTGACGATTGTTGTATCGGCAATGGCCGCCTATCCGCTGAGCCGTTATCGGCTGGGCTGGAATGGCATCATGCTTGGCCTGTTCCTGGCCGGCATCATGCTGCCGATCCGGCTTGCCTCGGTCGAGCTGTTCACGCTGATGCGCAACCTTGGCCTCCTCGACTCGCTGACTGGCCTGATCCTCGTTTATTCGGCGATCCGCATTCCCTTCGCCGTCTTCATCTTCGCAAACTTCATGCGGGTCCTGCCGTCCGAGCTTGACGAGGCGGCGCGCATGGACGGGGCCGGCGAGGTGCGCATCCTGTTCCAGATCGTGCTGCCGATGGTGAAGCCAGCTATATCAATCGTTGCCATCTTCACCGCTATCGCCGTCTGGAACGACTTCTTCTTCCCGCTGATCTTCATTTTCGACGACCGCTACAAGACCGTGCCGTTGGCCATCAGCGTGTTTGTCGGCCAGTTCCGCACGGAATGGGGCCTGGTGTTCGCCTCGCTTGCCATCTCCATGGCGCCCATCCTGATCATGTACTGTCTGCTTGCCCGCCAGATTCGCGAAGGCGTCGGCTCCGGGGGAGGCGCGAAATGATCGAGGACAAGGTCTATGCCGCGCGCTCGATCCTGGTCGTCGGGGCGCATGCCTTCGACGCCGAGGTGATTGCGGGTCCGCTGGCGGCCGTGGCAGCCCAAGGCGGTGCCGCAGTCACCTTCCTGCATCTCAGCATGGGCGAGCAGGGCCATCCAAGCCTCATCCCCGAGCACTATTGCGTCCAGAAGGAGCAGGAAGCCGCAAAGGCCGCAGCCAGGCTCGGCGTTACCATGCGCAGTCTCGGGCTGCACGATGCCTTCTTGCCTTGCGACGACGAGACGGCGCTCGAAGTTTGCGACGTTGTCCGCGAGTTGAAGCCCGAAATCGTCATCACCCACTGGCATGGCAGCTGGCACAAGGACCATCGCGCCGCGGCCCGACTGACGCAGACCGGCATTTTCTTTGCGGCACTGCCGACGCTGAAGCGCGTCCATGCCGCGCACTCGCCGCAACTGCTGTTGTTTGGCGAGAACTGGGAGGACGACGAAGGCTTTCGCGCCGAACATCTCGTCGACGTCAGCAGCGGCTTCGACGCCTGGAGCGAGGCGGTGCAGGAATACGAACTGGCACGTGGCCTGAGCAGTTTCCCCTATGTCGATTATTACAGCGCACTCTATCGGCTGCGCGGCTGCCTGCGCGGTACGCGCTACGCGCAGGGTTTTGCAGCCGGATCGCAGTCCTGGCATGCCGGCAGCGGGCTGTTCGCGCCGGCTGCCAATCGGAGCCGCTCTCGATGACACGCGTTCTGGCCATCGATCTTGGCGGCACCAATTTGCGCGCCGCAATCCATACCGGCGATGTTCGCTGGCTGGAGATGCTGAGCCGCGAGCCTGCGCCGGCAAGCCTTGATGCCTTTGTCGCCCGTATCGGTGCCTTGCGAGCCGAGGCAGGCCCGGTCGAGGCACTCGGCCTGGCGGTGCCGGGGCTTGTCGAAGGCTCGGTCTGCCGCTGGATTCCGAACCTGCCCTATCTCGACGGTGTCGACATCGCGGCCTTGTTTCCTCGTCTGCGCGTTGCCGTTGGCAATGACGCACAGATCGCCATGCTGGCCGAAGCGATCGAAGGTGCCGCAAAGGGCCTGTCCGATGCCATCCTGCTGGCGATCGGCACCGGTATCGGCTCCGCCGTTCTCGTCAATAACCGCATCGTTGCCGGCGCATGTGGCGGCGCTTGCTCATTCGGCTGGGCGTGCGCCGACGTCAAGGATGAAGGCGAGGACCGTAGCGGCTGGCTGGAGCGCTTCGCTTCCGGGCGTGCGTTCGATGCCGCGGCGCGCCAGATCGGGTTGGCCAATGGCGGCAGGTTGGTCGAGGCCGCCCGGGCTGGTAAGACGGCCGCACTTGACACGTTGGAGCTGCCGGCGCGCCGGCTGGGCACTGCCCTTGCGGGTGCGGTCGCGCTGCTCGATCCGCAGGCGATCCTGATTTCCGGCGGCCTTGCCGATGCGCTGGACGTGATAGGGCCGCCGCTGCTTTCGGCATTGCGGCGTCAGCTGCCGCCGCATCTGCGCGACATCGTTCTGCGCTCAGGCGAATTCGGTTCCCGCGCCGGTCTCGTCGGCGCCTCGCTGGCCGGCCTCGCCGGAGCGCAGTGGAGGCAGATAAGATGAGCGAGCCGAGCTTTCAGCAACCCGACCGCCGAAGGCCCGAGCCGCTGTGGTATCAGGTGGAAGAGGCCATCCGCGCCATCGTCAAGAGTGGCGAGTGGGCGACCGGCGACCAGATTCCGGCCGAAGACAGACTGTGCGCGCTGTTCGGGGTGAGCCGTATCACGCTGCGTCACGCACTGCGCAATCTTGAGGAGCACGGGCTGCTCAGGCGCGAACATGGCCGCGGCACCTTCGTGCGCTCCACCACGCTGGTCGCCGGCACCCGCGAACTCACCAGCTTCACGCAGGAAATGGGCAACATGGGCGTGGTCGCTGGCTCTCGCTTGCTCGACTGCAGCCTGACCACAGCCAATACAGCGGCGGCCGGAGCGCTGGAGATCGAGGAGGGCGACCCGGTGGTGCGCATCCGGCGGCTCAGGCTCGGCAACAACGAGCCGATCGGCATCCAGACGGCGCAGCTCTCGGCCGCGCGCGTGCCCGGCTTTCTCGATGCCGGCCTGCTGCAGGGATCGCTTTATGAAGCGCTGGAACGCCACTACGGCATCGTGCCGGTCGCGGCGCGCGAAAACTACCGTGTCGGCGCTGTCGGGGCGGCGGATGCCGAGTTGCTCGATCTGCCGGCGGGAAGTCCCGCTTTCGTGGTCGAGCGCATCACCACCGACGAGCGTGGCCCATTCGAATTCACCGTGTCCGTCATGCGTGGCGACCGCTACGAAATCCGCTCGACGCTGCGCGCCGGTCGCGCCCTGCCAAACGCAAGAAACTGAGCCATACCCAAGCCGACACATAATAGGAGTACCGACGTGTCCGACCTTTACATACCCCGCCTTGCCGCCCTCATTGAGCAGGCCTCGAAAGCCAATGCCGAAGCCTTTGGCGAGGCGGCCAGCCGCTTTGCCGACACGCTCGAGAGCGGCGGGTTGGTTCATCTTTACGGCTCGGGCCACTCGGTGTTGCCGGTCCAGGAAGTGTTTCCGCGCTACGGCAGCTATGTCGGCTTCAATCCGCTGACCGACCCGCGTGTCATGTGGCATAACGTGCTCGGCGCCGGCGGCGTGCGCGAACTTCTGTGGCTGGAGCGGACCGAGAAATACGCCGAGAAATTCCTTGACCACCAGCCGCTGAACAAAGGCGATTCGATCATCATCTTTGGCCACAGCGGCCGCAATTCGTCCGGCATCGACACCGCGCTTTATGCGAAAAAACGCGGCATCTTCGTCGTTGCGATAACTAGCAAGAACAATCTCGACAAGCCGGCGACGCACTCTTCCGGCAAACGGCTTGCCGATGCCGCCGACCTTGTCATCGACACCTGCTCGCCGATCGAGGATGCCATCGTGCCGGTCGAGGGCTGGAGCCGGCCGGTCTCCGGTTCGTCGACCGTGCTTGCCATGATCCTGGCGCATGAGCTGATCGCCCGCACCGCCGAGGCGCTTTCGAAACGCGGCATCGAACTGCCGGTTTTTGCCTCGCCGACAATTGCCGGCGTCACGCTGCACGACACCGACGTCATCTATGGCGTCTATCGCGAGAAAATGCTCGAGGCGCAGAAGAAGCACCTGCCGACGTTCCAGGCGACCATGCGCGGCGAATGACAACCGGGCAGGGCACGCAAAACGCTAGGACGTAGACTCATCACCGCGTAGCCAGATGCGAGTTGACACGAGTTTCAGGGCAGCAAGGTAGTTTTCTGCCAGCTTGTCATATCGAGTTGCGATGCGACGGAACTGCTTGGCCTTGTTGAAGAACGTTCGACGAGGTTGCGGGCCTTGTAGAGAAAGGGGCTGAAGCACATCGGGTCCTTGCGGTTGGCCTTGGGCGGGATGTTGGCCCATGCCTTTTGCTCGGTGACGGCATTGCGCAAGGCGTTGGCATCATAGCCCTTGTCGGCGAGCAGCATGGCACCCTCGGGCAAATCCTTGATCAAGTCCGCTGCGTAGGCAATGTCACTCATTTGACCTGCCGTGAGCGTCAGCTTGATCGGCCTGCCTTCGGCGTCGACAAGAGCATGGATTTTGGTCGTCAGCCCGCATCGGGAACGACCGAGACAATAATCTCGATCCCCCTCACATGGGCGGACTCGGGTCAACCGGATTGTGTACGGCTTACGGCTTCATGGATTATCTCCTGGAGTTGCTACGGATCCGAGGTTGAGCCTGTTTCCAATACGAGCATTTCTGGCTCGGTTGAAACTCACATACGGTCGCCGCCCCAGGGCGGCTGCACCCTTATCCCGCATACGGCGGCTAGGCTCAGGAGGACGTGACCATTCTTAGGGGCGGTTGTTGAGACCATATGCCAGGCCGGTTCGTCCACCTGGATCCGCCGGGGCTGATCAGGCCCCGTCAGATGGCGAAAGAGGTTTGGTTGGCTTCAGATCAGGTCGGCTTTATGATGGCGCCCTCCATCACCACTCCGGCGGTCGCATACTGCCACAGTGCGACCAGCAGTTTACGTGCCAAGGCGACGATTAGCGGCTTACGCAGCCGCCCACCGTGGCGCTCGACCCGCTGTTTGAACCACTGGCTGAGGGCCGAGTCTGGTTGGTGTCGCAGCCACAGCCAGGCCATCTGCACCATCGTTCCTCTCAGCCGCGGATTGCCCGCTTTTGAGACGCCTTGCTCATGATCGACAGAACCGCTCTGCCAGGGCGTTGGCGCAAGCCCGGCATAGGCCGCAAGCTGCCTTCGATTGTCGAAATGACGATAAAGACCTTCAGACCAGAGTACGTTGGCGAACTCAGCGCCCACCCCCTTCAGCTGCAGCAGTCTCACCACCGGCGCCGGGTCGTTCGCCTTGGCCCGATCCAACAGCAGATCGTCGCGCGCCGCCTCGACCTTTTGCAACTGCTCCAGGATCAGCTCAAGCCGGTCGAGCTCACGCACAACCTGTGCCTTCAGGTGGAAAGGTAAGGCGCGACCATCACCCGTTTGCAGATCCTTGAGCCTGGCGCGTCGGTCGCGACGCAGCGGCTCATAGTCACCGACGCCCTGGGCGAACAGCAGCCCCTTGATCCGGTTGACGTGCTCCACCCGCTCGGCGATCAGCGTCTTGCGCTCCCGGCAGAGTCGGCGGCGATCCTCTTCCTCGGGGGTCGGCGGCCTGACCATGGAGCAGACCCGCGGCTCGCCACGCTTGTAGGCCAGCAAGGTCCGTACCAGGGTCTCGCCGTCGATCTTATCGGTCTTCGCCCGTCGGCGCCGCCGTGACACCAGGATCGAGGCGGCGTCGACCACGTGGCTCTCGATCGCTTCGCCCTGAAGCACCCGATGGATCCAGAAGCCGTCTAGTCCAGCTTCCTGAATGACAATAATCCGGAAGCGCTCGCCGGTTCGTGCCCGAGCCTTTTCCTGGAGCGTCGCAAACAGCTCCAGGAGTCCCGCAACGTGCCCGCCCCGCAGAGAATGCTTGGACATCTTCTCCCAGCCACCCGGCGACAGTGAAGTGATCAGCCAACTTGATCGAGACAGTTCCATCGAAACAAAGATCGCGCCAAGATCAATGCGGATAGCGGCCGGTTCCGGCCGATTTGCAACCTGTTGCATTGTCGTCTCCAGAATGAGTGGGTCTAGCAACGCCATTCTGCCGACGGCAGGTCGCTATCCACCAGCCCATAGGATCTTTTTGCTGTCGCGCCTTGCTGATGGACGCGAACAATGGAGGTATCGATCATCTGCACCGTTGCATCATGGGCTTTGGTGATGCCATGCATGAGGCGGTCCCACACACCTGCTTTCCGCCATCGAACGAAGCGATTGTAGCAGGTGGTGCGTGGGCCGTATCGCCCCCTGGCAGATCGCGGCATGGCGCACCCGATCGCAGCACCCAGAAGATGCCGTCTGCCCGCTGTGCCTGGACGGTGATCGTGCCGAAGAAAACCAGTGCTGCAGCGAACGTTCCTCGTAATATTGCGTTTAACAAGACGACGATTCGCCCAAAGCAGGCAAAAGGGCCCATCGGCTCTCGCGCCGCGATGCAAGGCCAGGAAAGCCTTACGCCAGATCAGTTTGTGAAAAGTCATTGCCCTTGTAAAGCAGGGCAACCCGATGAGCCTTCGCGCAAGCGTAGGCAAAACAATCGCCGAAATTGAGATCGGCTTTGTGCCCGACTGCTTTGCCGTATTTCATGCTGGCTTCGATCGCCCGGTCGCCGATGTCGCCGGATATCATGATTTCCTTGCCGGCGATCTCGATCAAAAAGGCGTCGACGGTATCACGGGCTTGCGCCAGCATGTTGGCCGTGGGCTTGGCGTTCTTTTTGATGGCTTCGGCCGACGCTCGCGCGAGACCCTGGACTGCCTCGAACCGGACGAGCGGGGAGATATACAGCGGCTTGGTCGCGGCCGCGAGCCGCTTTTCCAGTTCTTCCGCGCCAGGTTCCTCGTTCAGGATGGCAACGATCACCGAGGCATCGACGAACATCAGTCGTCGCTCCACATTTGGTCGGTGAATTTCTTCATATCGAAATCAGGGTTGGCCGGCCCGATCCGCCGCGCCATTTCCTTGACTTTGGCAAGTCTCTCGCGCAGCGGGACGCTGCCGCGGTTGCGCTCGATCTCATGGCGCAAGGCGGTTCTGACGGCCTCGGTCTTGCTGCGCGCGTTGGTAATGTGCTGTAGCTCGACGGCCATGGCGTCGACGTCGGGATCGCGAATGAAGAGCGGCATTTTGTATATCCTCATGAGTGATATATGTATATCATACCGGAGATATACTCGCCAGCGAATTCGCGAGCGGCGGTTTTGATAAGGAGGGGATGGAGGAATGCAGCTCGCGAAAATCCGTCGGGAGGTTCGGTTCTGGTGGTCAGTCCTTGGAATTGCTCGGCGTCTGAAACACGTCCGGCCATGTCATTGTCAACGCCCACATGCCCAAGGCGTATCGACGCTACGTGCGCCGACGCATGCGCATCCCAACATCCGCGGCGACCGATTGATGTCGATAGACCGCCCACGCGCCCGACGAGGCCAGCGCCAGCTGAATTCGATTGCGTCAGGTTAATAACGGCCATAATCCCGGCCCAGCGAACTCTCTCGTTAGGGCAGCTCGGGGAGTGCTACGGCTGGATGCTCTTGGGAACATCCCGAAATAAACAATCTGTACCACGCGCTGCCTCCACATGATGGCGCCGGCTAACTCAACGAAGCCGTGCTGCCATTCGTGGTGAACTGGATAACACGGCCTATCTTCTCGCTCGAAAACTCGGCGGCCTCGACAATCATTGCCTGGGTTACCTCGACAGATCCCTTCGCCGTCTATCCGCGTCTCATCGGCTGTCGCGCTGATCCGGATTGACAGCCACCCGCAATTAAAGGGCCGTCTGATGACACCTAGGCCTCCCCAGCAGTATTAGTTCACAAAGCAGGTCGGCACCCCTGCGATCCGCTGGATCCGGTCAGCGTGTGCTTCGAGTTCGGGGTGCAAGATCAGGCGGTGCCATTTGCACGGATGGCGGCGAACCAACCACCACGGCAGGGGCGCCAGATTGCTCACCACGTTGGCTTTCTACTTCGCGGCTCATACTTTGGTGAGCAGCTTGCAGCTCCGGAATGGTGAAAACCGGCACCTCGCCCTTGAAACCCTGGAGCTCAAAGGCGCCCGCCTGGACGACCGGCATCGATGCTCCTGCCGCAAAGCCGGGACCAAGCACCAGGGGGATGCCCAGCTTCTTGGTCGTCGACTCGAGGCGTGCCGTGCGGTTCACCGGCGAGCCGATCGCGGTGTAGTCGAAGCGCCGTTCGGAGCCGAAATTGCCCACCGAACAGATGCCGGTCTCGATGGCGACGCCGATTTGGATGGAGGGATGGCCATCCGCGGTGAATGCGGCGTCTTCGCGCTTCACCCGTTCGATCAGGGCAAGGCCCGCGTCGAGCGCGCGCTCGCGATGATCCGGCTGATCAAGCGGTGCGTTCCAGAAGGCAAGCACCGCATCGCCCATGAACTTGTCGATGGTGCCGTCGCGCTTGAGGATCTCATCGGTCGCAATGCCGAGGAAGTGGTTGACCACCCTTGCGATTTCCTGGGTATCGAGTTGTTCGCTCATCGTCGTGAAGCCGCGTATGTCGCTGAGCAGGATGGTGATCTCGCGCTTCTCGCCCGACAGGATCGCTTCGGTGTCCGAACTTGCGAGGCGCTGCACCACTGAAGGCGACAGATACTGGGAGAACTGCCGTGCCAGGGTGGACCGGCGCTGCTCGCTGCGCCTGTAGAGGACATAGCCTTCGAAGCTGGCTATCAGGATCGTCGCAAGCGCCGGCTGCAGCGGGTCATAGAGTTTACCCTGCATACTGTATTCAAGAGCGCCGAACACGAACGGCGTGGCTGCCACCAGCGCGAGAGCCAGGGCACCAAGCACGACACGCCCGGCGAGCACTCCGGAAAGCGCGATGAAGATGACGGCACTGAGGACAAACCAGAGCCGCTCCAACATGCGCGCATGCGTTGGCTCTTCAAGGTAGCGCCCGGCAAGCAACTGGCCGATTGCATCGGCGTGGATGTCGGCGCCTGGTCGCGCTGGACGCGTCGGGGTAGGCAGGTACTGCGTCAGTCCCACCGCCGACAGATCGACAATGGCGATGGCGTCCCGCAGCCGCGGGTCACTGCCGCCCGAAAGGATAGTGCTGGCAGATATGCGCGGCGTATCCGTTGCGGTTTCCCAGAGGCGGATACTCCCCTCCGGCTCGAGCGGCACGATGGCGCCAGCCATCCTGAGTGCGTCAAACCCGGCGGCATTCATCCGGGCTATGTAGCCGTCCTGTCCGGCGTAAAGGCGCAGGAGCTCGAGCGCGAAGGACGGCCACAGCTGCACGCCTTGAGCGGTATTGCGAAGCCAAAGCAGCGGCACATGGCGCAGTACGCCGTCGGGATCGGGCAAGGTGCGGATTACGCCGAGGCCCGCGGCGGCGTTGGAGAATTCGGCAAGCGAGCCGGTCAGGCCGGTGAAGCCCGGAAGTGTGTCAGGTACTTGCCCAACGATCGACCAGCCGGATTTGGGCTCTGCTTCTGAAACCGTCGCCTCATTGCCCAGGCTGACAGCAAGCGCCGTTCGATTTTTGGCCAGCGCCGCTGCCAGGCGCTTGTCTCCGGCGATGCCCTCAGGCGAGGTGTCGGCCTCGGGCAGTACCAGCGCAAGCCCGACCACCGCGGCGCCGGACTTGGTGATGCCATCGACCAGATCGGCCAAAAGGCCACGGTTCCAGGGCCATCGCCCATGTGCCTTCAGGCTGGCGTCGTCTATCGAGACGATCACGACAGGATTGCTCGTCGCCTGGCGTGGGGCGAGAAACTCGTAGAAGTCGTACGTGCGTTCGCGCAGGCGCGACAGCGGCCCATCGAAAGCCAAATGGCAAGCGAGCAGCAGGAGCACGACCACAAGGCCGGATACTTTGCGCCTGCCAGCTTGCCGCCAATCAGCCCAGTGCCAACCGACCAAGAGGCTCATGTCGTTCCGGCGGGCTTAATTGCAGTCGTAGCAGCAACCCTCACCCTCACAACCACCCTCATCCACGCCGCCACCCACAGGCGGCGTTGGTGTGTCGGGGAACTCCATGACCACCCCTGGCAATGCCCCGTCGGTGGAATCGCAGACTTTGAGCGAGCCACCGAGTGCCAACGCACAAAGGGCGCTGACGTCCAATCCCGGACCCGGTTCGCCCGGCAGGCCAGTGCCGGCTATCCGGTCGATGCTGTCCAGTATCGGGAAGGTGTCGATTCCGCCGTAGCCGGTCAGCAGCTTGCCATCTTCCGATGTGCAGGCGAAGCCCGGGTTTGTGATGACCACCCGTTTGCCATTGATCGTGCAGGTCATGCGGCCGGCGCGCAGAATGCCCACGGTCTGGCCATCTGCCACCAGCACTTCGATGATGCCGCCTCTGGCCCCGAGCACCATGTGCGGCGTCGCAACCTGCATGACACCGCCTTTTGAAACCTGGCCGCCATAAAAACGGGCCAGGCCGCTGTTCATCCCGATGTCGATCTTTCCCGATCCGGAGCCCGGATTGTAGACGAATTCATCGATCGTCAGGCTGGTGTTCGGACCAATCTTGGCGCTCGATTCGTCCCGGAACACCAGCATTCCAAGACCGGTGGGATCGCTGCGCAGCTGGTCGCCGAGCTCGACGCCGGCACCGACGTCCATTGTCCCGCCGTTGTTGCGGACGATGTTGGTCTGGTAGGCCGTCATCGACCCGACCGTTTCAGCGGCGGATGGTGCCGCAAAGGCAAGGCAGCCGATAAAAATGGCGATCTGACGGTACGGGGTCCTCATCGCGGCCTCTTTCAATTGAGCGTCAACGTGTAGCTCATGAGCATTTCGAACGATTTTCGGTCGCGGTTGGCGATGTCGAAGTTGGTTTCGCGATAGGCGAGATCGACGCTGATCTTCTGCGCCTCCGTAAGCTGAAAATCGCTTTCCGAGGCAATGCGCCAGAAGTCGCTCTTGATACTTGTGCCGATGCCGATGGACAGATCGGGAGCGTCGCTATGGCCGGCCGAGAAGGCGACCTGGTGCGACCATGCGAAAAGATCCGGTACGTTCATCAACAGGCCGCCATAGCGGACCTCGCCCGTGTAGCTGCGGCCGATTTCAGATCCGGAGGCGAAGTCATTCGAGCCGACAAAGCGCAGTCCGAGCGCCTGGCCATTGCGGAAGCGGTAGCTGCCGCCTGCCTCATAGAAAACCCTGCTATCGGCGAAAATGCCTTGCGAGGCGCTTAGATCGATGTAGCCGCCACCGGCGAAGAGCGTCGTCTCGACTGTCGGGCGCACAAGAAAGCGCCCACTGACGCCGATGCCGGTTTCCTGGATATCGCTGTCGAAACGATCTGTAACCGTGAAGGCGGAAAGCAGCAGGCGCAGCGAATCGATCCCACTGTTGGGCAGCCCCTTGTCCCAGGTGATCGCGGCGTTGCCGTGGATGAAGGTCTCCTCGCTACCCGGAACCGACAGGTCTTCCGTGAAAAAACGCTGTGTCGCCGTCAACGACCCCGAAAGGACGAGAGCGTCGGCGCTTGGCGTGCCAAGGTCCCACCGGACAAAGCCTTCCGCCCGCCCATAGGGCGAGACGAAGCTGTCATCATCTTGCGCCCCGCCGGGCTCAAAATCGGTAAATGCGCTGAACACGCCGCCGGTCAGGGCGAGTTCCCAGGTGACGCCGCGCAATGCGCGATCGATGCGGGCGAGCAGGCGAGCAGCTTCCTGCTGCTCACTTGCGGTCAGGCCCCCGACTTCGATGCCGTACTGCACTTGCCGGCGGGCCAATTCATAGGAGCCGACATGATAGTACAACCGGCTGGCCGCAAGCCGGGCGCGCGCATCGCGGGGATATTTGATCAGATACTGCTCGATTGAGGAGATCGCCTGATCGTACTGCCCGGCGTTGACGGCAACCGTGACGAACTGGGCGAGCGTTCCGTTGTCGGCCGGACTGGCGATGCGGGCCGAAAACGCATCGTCATAGGCCGTAAAAAGACCTTGTGCGCCGGCCGGCAATACGCCGGTACAAAGCAGCGCCGCGGCGCAGCCGAAGATCGTTCGAAACGAAGATTGCATGCCGAGAACCCACCCCAAACCCGACCAGTGCCAAGGACTTAGCACGACCACAAGAAAAAAGGCGACTGAACTTTGACGAAATGGTCCGAGTTTTCAACAGCTGTTGCAGCCGCGCAACAAACCATCGGGGTTATTCGTATTGCGGCTGCGCTGGTTATAGAAAATCATCTCACCGTTGCAGGAACAAGTGAAGTATTCGGAACGACAGGCGACTAACTCAAATCATCACCAGTCGTGGATCGCACGGCCGGCAAGATTAATATTGTTTGCGCGATTCTGCGCGTATCTGGTCACTGAATGAGCCATCAAGTTCACCCCGCAGCTCATCCAAGGGTCTTCCGTGGCACTGCGCAAGGGATCGGAGAGCTGCCACGAGGCGCTTCTCACCACGTCTACGCGACGCGGAACGGCTCTTGCTATTTCGTTGAACGCGACGAGGTCAGCTTATAGGAACCCATCTCCCCATGGATGCGTCACCGGAGGCGCCTTGCTACAGCACGAGCATGGTGGCCAGCCCCAGCATCAGGCCCATGCCTACGATGTCGGTCACGGTGGTGAGGAAGATCGCCGAAGCGACCGCCGGATCCGCGCCGACCCGGCGCAGGCCCAGCGGGATCAGCACGCCGGAGATTCCGGACATGAGACACGATCCGGACATGGCGAGCAGGATCACAAGTGCCAGCATGGGCGCCTGGGCCGCCGACTCCGGTTGCCTCGAGGCGTAGAACCACATCGCCGCAGCCGCCACAAGACCGACGAGCACGCCGTTGGCGATCCCGAGCGCGCCCTCCCTCATCACCAGATGCAGCTTCGGTCGTTTGTCCACGTCGCCCAGGGCAAGGCCACGCAGCGTCATAGCCAGTGCCTGGCAGCCGGTGTTTCCGCTCTGCCCGGCCAAGACCGGGAGGAACGCTGCCAAGGCGACGATCTTCTCGATCGTGCCTGTGAATGAACTGACCACGAAAGCCGCCATGAAGGCCGTCAGCAGGTTCAGTTGCAGCCACGGATGACGCCTCAGGAAGGCTGAAAACAGCGGCGTAAAAGAACGCTCCTCCTTCTGGACACCCACCATCTGACCAGACTGGGCGGAAATCTCGATGATTTGCTGCTCGAACAGCCGCCAGCCGCGGACCTGCCCGAGCAGCCGGCTCTTTGCGTCCACCACGGGATAGACAGGGTAGTGACGGCGTACCGCTGCCCTGCATGCGTCGCTCAAAGAGAGATCGACATTAATGGTGAATGGCCTGGGCAGCATGATCTGATCGACCGTCGCGTCCGGTTCGCTCAGCATCAGATCGCGCAGGACCACCAGGCCAACCAGCTTATCGCCGCCCTCCGTGACATAGAGATAAGTGAGCTCGGTCGGCACCTCGGTGCGTCTGACGGCCTCCACTGCAGCGGCTACCGTCGTGCCGACAGGAACGCTGGCGGGAATCGGGTCCATGAGCTCGATGAGCGTCTCAGGGCTCGCGACGCCCTTACCACCGGCATCAGGCTTGACAGGCCGCATATGCGGCGGCAAATGCTCCGCCACTTTACGGGCGTGCCTGTCCGGCAACAATTTTAGTGTGTCGCGGATGAACTCAGGAGACTCTCGGACAAGCAATTCCGCCGCGTCATCAGGTGCTCGAGCACGCAGGGTGCGCACCAACTTTTGAACGTCGTTCTCTTCTTTCATCTGCCGCCGCCCCCAATTGCTAGTGTCTTGCCTTTGACAGTATGACATGGATCGGATCGCTCTGTCTGGCGAGCAATGGCCCAAGCGCCTCGATCCCGAGATCTTCGCCTCTCGGGCGCCGAGTGGACCGAACCCAGACAGATCTGAGCCGTTGCGGCGTACATAAAGGCGGGCTGTAACGTCTGCGTGTCGCCGAAAATCCAACGTGTTGCGAACTTCTTATCGATTTCAGTGACGCATATATTGAATCCACCTATCGCGGCCTGAACTTCCCCGAGCAACGGCGTGCTATGGCGCCGACCGTGGAGCACCTGCATGTCCATGATTCCTTCGGGCGCCCGCAGCGTCTCTATCGAACCTCCCTTCGGCACGAGGTTGCAGCGACAGGTCCGTCCTGTCAGGGAATTCGGGCCCGTTATCACAACAAGCAGCCTGACTGCCTGGCCCGGGCTAGAAACGTCATTACGCTGAACAATCGCGCTGAAACGCAGAGCGGCGGAGAAGGTCCAGAATCCGCTGCCGTGGGTCTGCCAATTTCGGCCTCAGCTGCCGAACTTGTCGGCAGCGAGCCGCTCCGCATCAGCAAGATCAACGGTAACGAGCCTCGTCGGTCCTTTTTCGATTAGATTGAAGAAGAGGGTGCCTGCCGGTCTACGATACGACGGCCAGCATTTGGCTGGTCGGTCCGTGGCGGTCGAGCGTGGGCAGGGGCCGGAAACGTGCCAGCCAACTGGTCGGCCGGGCCGTCGGCTGGTTCTGACCTCAGCCATCGCATGCGTGCTCGCCAATTCGGCTTCGACGCACGCAACTATCATCGAAGACAATAGGCCGGAGATGGATGAACGAATGCTTTGCTGCCCCGTTTGCTGCAAGTCATTTGACTTGAAGAGGGCGCGCCAGCCGAACGCCAGGCCCGCCGCCATTTTCGGGAATGAATTCGACGCCACCGGCCTCCAATGCGCGCTTCAGTGCTTCGATCGTCACCTGGTTGGCCTTCAACATGCCAGCGAGTGGCTCAAGCCGCTTAATGGTCGCGACGGACACTTTTGACTTGGCTGCGAGGACTTTTTGATCCCATTGCAAAAGTGCGCGGGCTGCTCGCAACTGCTCACTCGTTATCATTGTTATACCTAACGCATCATTTGATGCTAAAAGTCTTGACCATGCCGACGGTTTCGTTTAAGACCGTAGAGTGGATGCTGCGCTCGCTCAGCCCCAGACGATATTCGACCGGTGGCAGAACGAGCCTGTGTGAAACGGCCGAATAAAGTGGTGCAACACCTTACCCGGCCTGACCCCAACCCTAAGCTTTTGAGGAGCTCGGATCGTGACTGATTCCGACAATATCATGAGTCTGCCATTCGTCACCCGCAGGCGAATGCTTGCAGGAACAGTGGTGGCTACTACCGCGTGGACGCTTGAAGGTAACGCGTCCGGAGGCGACGTCGGAAGGACTAAGGTGCGTTCTGACCCAGCACTGGCGCTTTGGCAGGAATGGGTGAGATCCCATAAACAGGCCGAGCGGCTATGTCGGAAGCAGCAGCGGCTGGAAACAAAGCTTGTCGAGAGCGTCGGCTTTCCTTGTGTGGACGTCCGCCTGCCGGATGGGGACGAACTGACGGTCTATTCGATCGAGGCGCTCGATCAGGTGCTCGGCAACGGGCCGGATACCGCCGCTCTCCGAGGAAAGGCCGAAGCTGACTTTGCTGCGCATCAGGCACGCTGGGATTTGGCTGCCGAGAAGACCGGTTACATTGCTGCGCTCAGAGCCGAGCGCGAAGCTGGCGACCAGACAAAGCATCTTCTGGAAGCCTTCTCAACCACCCCCGCTACGACTCTCGCCGGTGTGGCGGGCAAGCTCGATGCCTTGTTGCGCGAGGGCGAAGCCTGGAAGGAATGCTCCGAATTTCCTTGGCCGCAAATCCGCTCGGCGCTCAATGATCTGGTACGCATCGCCGAAAGCCTTGGTGCTGAATGGGTGCGGCGCCAAACGACTCGTCACGACAAAGCTGAAACACTCCGCCATTCCCGATGACCGTCCGGTCAAGATCACGGATGAACTGCCGCGGCCGTTCATCGCGATCTGGTCGCCTATGTTGAATTTCTCGGCTCGCGAGACCGGACAGATAGTTGCCGATCCGGCAAAGCTGAAGCGCCAATCGCTGAGCCATGACAACTTACAGTGCGTTCGCCAGACCCAACACACTCTGAAGCCGGGTGACTGTTCGGGTTATGCCGGTCGGATGACTGTCAGCACGAATACCGATCACGCAGGAATGAGATGAAGGTCGGCAGGGCAGGATTGGCGTTGTCGGGGCGCCAACGGGCCAAACTGGAGATCTGGATTGGTTTGCCGCCGAGCCGCAGCTTGCGACAGACCGCATCGTGAGGAACACTGTCGGCATCTCGATCATGGATCAGAGCGACTCCAAGCCCGTTGCCGACAAGGCGCAAAAGGATGCCGGCACTGACGTGATGTTCGACGATTGGAGGAAGCTGCACGCCGCGTCCGACAGCGTCGGCGAGCTGAAATGCTTCGCCCCTGCGCACCAGCAACGTCTCTTGGTGCAACTCGTGCCACTCGATCACGGAACGGCTTGCGAGAGAATGATTTGAGGCAAGAACGACAGCCAGAGTGTCTTTCCACAGCGTCAGTTCGAACGCGCCGCCGGTAAACCGGGAGGAGGAGGTCACGACCACGTCGACCTGGGTGGCACCCAGAGCAGCCTCAGGCGAAGGGTAAGGACTCTCAGTCAAGCTGACGGTCACATTGGGATGAGATTGCCCGAACTCGATGATTGCATCCAAGGCTCGCCCGGCGAGGATGATCAACTCGCCGAACGCGTCGTCAAACTCGAGGAAGAGCTGGCGCTTGCGCGGCTGCATCGTTTTGCGCCGAAGAGCGAAAAGCACATTGACCGTCTCTTCAATGAAGCCGAACAGGCCGCGGAGGAGGACGCCGCCGACAGCGAAGATGGCGATGTCGTTGTCCTGCCGGACACGGGCTTGCCGGCGAGCGAAGGGGCGACGGGAAAGAAGCGCGGCCGCAAGGCCTTGCCGGAAAACCTGCCGCGCGAGCGCGTCGAGTATGACCTTCCCGACGACCAGAAGGCTTGTCCCTGCTGCCGTCACCAGATGCATCGCATGGGCGAGGCCGTTACCGAGCAACTTCATATCGAGGTGAAGGCGAAGGTCCTGCAGAATGTGCGGTTCAAGTATGCTTGCCGCCATTGTGAGCGCACCGGCATCAACACGCCGGTCGTGACCGTGCCGATGCCCGCGCAACCCTTGCCGGGCAGCATCGCCACGGCTTCGACGCTGGCCTTTGCGCTCGTTCACAAATACGTCGACGGCACACCGCTCTACCGCCTG